>DASWZY010000262.1:0-16523 GCA_036407055.1 Binatia bacterium | reverse complement strand
CGCCGAGCGCGCCGTAGGTCTTGTTGTACGAGGCGAAGTAGCTGACGTAGAGCGAAAACGCGACGGAGCCGGCGAGCCAGAGGATCGTCGCGACGACCGCGCCGGGGGTGATCCAGCGCCACTTGGGCTCGGCGCGGCTCGCCGCGTAGCGGTACAGCACGGCTAGCGCGATGATCATTGCGATCGCAAGCAGCGGCCAGCGCAAATATCCGACCGCCTGAGTCACGGTCGGGTCGAGATTGAAAGACGCGAGCACCGCCGGTACGCCCGCGATCAGCGCGAGTAGGACGAAAAGAAAAAGAATGAAAGCGAGCGTCAGCAGAAGCGCAGTCGCGTTGCGGCGGATGAAGCCGCGCTCCTCCTTCTCGTCATAGACGATGTTGAGCGCCTCCATGAGCGAGCTCATCCCTTTCGCCGCGCTCCAGAGCGCGAGCGCGATACCGATGAGCGCCGCCCAGCCGAGGCGGTTGCCGCTCGAACCGGCGTGCACGATGCGCTGCAGCTCGGTATTGATCAGCCCGGCGGCTTCGCGCGGGAGAACCTGCTCGACGATGCTCATGTGTTTTTGCAGGCCGGCGGGATCCATGACCAGGCCGTAGATCGACACCGTCGCGGCGAGCCCGGGAAAAAGCGCGAGAAATACGTAGAACGCGACGCCGGCCGCGACGATCGATATATTGTCTTCGTTGATCTCGTCCTTGATGCGGACCAGTATGTCTCGCCAGCCGCGCTTCGGTATCTCGCGCGGTTTCCGGGCCTCGCGCCCGCGCTCGTCTCTATATTCGTTTGCAACGGTCATCCTTGGCTCCCTGAGAAAATATAGGGATCGAGACATGAGGAGCTGGTGTTTGGAGAGTATCGGCGATTAGCGCACGGGATAACTCGGGTGAATTACGGCATCGAATGCCGGATTTCATCGAAGAAGGTATCGCCGAGATTGCGCTGCCGCTCGCGTAGGCGGCGGCGCTACTTTACGCCGGTTAACGTCGCGTAAAATCCCGCGAGGCCGCTCAAGATGTACTGCACGGCGAGCGCCGCGAGGACGATGCCGAGCACCCGCGTGATGATGTGGACTTTGCCGGCGCCGAGGCGCGCCATGACGCGGTCGGCGGCGGCGAGCACGGCCCAGCTGATCGCATAGACCGCGACGATGACGGCCGCGAAAAGCGCCAGACGCGCGGCATCGCCGCGCGCCTGATTGGTGAGCAGCAGCACCGACGCGATTGCGCCCGGACCGGAGAGCAGCGGGATGGCGAGCGGAAAAATCGCGATGTCCTCCCCCGCGAGGCGCTCTTCGCTCAGCTCCGGCGACTGCAGCCGCGTGCGCTGCCCGAACAGCATCGGCAGCGACGCGATGAAGAGCAGAATACCGCCGCTGATCGCGAACGCGTCGACAGTCACGCCGAGATAACTCAGCAGCAATCCGCCGCCCAGTAGAAAAAACATCGCAATGCCGAAAGCGGCTACGACGGCGCGAGAGAGCGTCGCGCGCTTGCGGGCGTCGTCGAGCTCGGCGGTGAGAGCGACAAACATGGGCGCGACGCCGAGCGGGTCGACCACGACGAACAGCGTGACGAACGCGCGCAGGCAGAATTGGAACAGGCCTTCGTCAACCATACACAGTCAGCATATAAAGGACGCCTGCGCGACCATCCATCGGGTAAATACCCGTGTCCAAATTCGGGTAAAGACCTGACATGAAATGTTCTTTTTCGTTCGGATTTGGCGCGCCTGTTAGGCCGTCGGGTTAAGAATCTCCTAAAAAACTGAATAAGTCTGGTGAGTTAACTCTTTGCCGTAATCGGTGAACAACCAACGGGAAATGAGGAACAATCTTTGCTTTAGCCAAGCAGCCCCATCCTTCATGATCTTTCGCCTGTGACGGGAAAAAGCTTCGAAGACGAAGCGAATTCAGGGAGCGCACCGAACGCGCGTTCGAGGAGAAGTAAGATTATTTTAAAACCTAGATGGATCTTTCCGGCGGCTGCAGTTCTTGCGGCGGCGATGGAATTTTTCTGCGCCGCGCGCGCGCTCGCGGTTCCCGCGACGCTCCTCGACGACACGTATACATCGTCTTCCAAACCGAACGGCATCTTCGGCGCGCAACCGAGAATCCAGGTCAGTCCGTCGACCAAGGGATTCATTCAATTCGATCTCTCCACGCTGCCCGCCGGCACGCTGCCCGGGCAAGTAACTAAAGCCACGCTGACTTTATACGTCAGCGGCGGCTCGGTAAAAGTTCCAGGATCGTTTTCCGTGAAAGCGGTCGCCGGTTCGTGGGACGAGCTCAGCCTCTCGCACACGACCTCGCCTGCGCTCGGCGCGACAATCGCCGGGAATGTCCCCACGGCCGCGAACGATGAGAACCAATTCGTCGCGATCGATGTTACGAGCGTCGTGCAGCAATGGCTCGGCGGAGTTATTCCCAACCGCGGCTTGGCGCTTGTCGCCGACGGCTCGACGAACGTGTCGTTCGACACGAAAGAAGGCGCCTCGACAGCTCATAATGCGCAGCTCGAAATAACGCTCGTGGGGTCGGCAATCGGCGGAGCGACGGGAGCCACCGGTCCGACGGGCGCTACCGGCGCCACGGGTGCTGTCGGAGCGACCGGACCCACGGGCGCCACAGGCGTAACAGGACTGCCGGGCGCGGCCGGATCGACCGGACCTATTGGAGCTACAGGCCCTCAAGGAAGCACCGGCGCGGTCGGCGGCACCGGTCCCCAAGGCACCGCGGGACCGACCGGAGCAACCGGCAATACCGGGGCTACGGGAGCGGCCGGGGGCGCGGGTCCGACGGGTCCGACCGGAGCAACCGGGGCGGTCGGCATAGTATTCGAAGGCGTATGGGCGGATGCGACGGTGTATCAACTGCGCGACGTCGTCACCTACAACGGCGAGACCTGGCTCGCGCTCTTCGATCACACGAGCAACACAAACGATTTTCCCGGCGGCAGCGACGACTGCGGCAACGGCTCGCAAGCGTGCTGGTCGAAGCTCGCCGCCATAGGCTCGACGGGCCCGACCGGAGCGACGGGCGCAGCCGGTGCAACGGGGGCAACTGGGCCCACAGGTTCGACGGGAGCAACCGGCGCGACGGGACCGACGGGAGCAACAGGTCCTACCGGGGCGACCGGTGTTACGGGCGCTACAGGTGCGACAGGAGCGACCGGCGCTACAGGGCCGACGGGTGCAAGTGGGGCTACCGGAGCTACGGGACCGACCGGAGCGACCGGCGCAACAGGTGCTACCGGCCCGACCGGCGCCACGGGCACGACAGGATTGACCGGAGCGACCGGTGCGACAGGCGCGACCGGCGCGCAGGGCCCGCTCGGTCCGACCGGCCCAATAGGCGACACGGGAGCGACCGGAGCGACTGGTTCAGCCGGTGCCGCGGGAGCGCAGGGCGCTGCCGGCGGCGCGATCACGATCCAATACACGTATAGCTCGACGACGTCGGACGCCGATCCCGGCAGCGGCAACCTGCGTCTCGGTCCCGGAACGCAAACCGCTGCGACCACGATCCGGGCGAATGTATTCGACACGGGCGCGACGGACTGGACGAGTGTCCTCGATACGCTCGACGCCGGCACTTCGACAATCAAAGGACAGGTGCGATTGTCCGCAGTCTCGGATCAAACTAAATGGATCGTCTACAACCTGACGGCGAAGGCGAATCCAGGCGGCTATTTCAATTTTACCGTCGCCGGCACGGGGTCGAGTTCCGCGAATCCGTTCCATAACGGCGACGCAATTCTCTTTCAGTTCACGCAGACCGGGGATGCCGGCACGACGGGATCGACGGGAGCCACGGGCCCAACCGGACCGACCGGCGCGACGGGTGCGACAGGAGTTACCGGTGCAACGGGTCCAACCGGAGCAACAGGCGCTACGGGCGTAACCGGCGCCAAGGGTGACACCGGCGATGCCGGCGCAACCGGCGCTACCGGACCGCAAGGTCCGACGGGTGCAACCGGTGACACGGGAGCGACCGGCGCAACCGGGCCGCAAGGACCGACGGGGCCGACCGGCGCACAGGGAGTTCAAGGCGTCACGGGAGCAACGGGTCCGACCGGCGCGACGGGCGCAGTCGGAATAGTATTCGAAGGCGTATGGGCGGAGGCGACGGATTATCAAGTCCGCGACGTCGTCACGTACAACGGCGAGACCTGGCTCGCATTATTCGATCACACGAGCAACGCGAACGATTTTCCCGGCGGCACGGATGACTGCGGCAACGGCTCGCAAGCGTGCTGGTCGAAGCTCGCCTCGATGGGCGCTACGGGCCCGACGGGAGCGACAGGTCCGACAGGCGCTACCGGTGCAACCGGACCGACGGGGCCTACGGGAGCAAAAGGCGATACCGGTGATACAGGCGCGACAGGTTCCACCGGTGCTACTGGACCTACGGGTCCGACTGGACCGACTGGATCTACGGGTAGCACTGGACCCACAGGGCCGACCGGACCGACAGGTGTAACCGGTCCTACGGGTGCAACAGGTCCAACAGGGTCGACCGGCTCGACCGGCGCAACTGGACCGACGGGTCCTACTGGGCCGACCGGCGCGACGGGTGCAACCGGCACAGCCGGCACGAACGGCACCAACGGAGCCACGGGTGCTACCGGGCCGACGGGTCCAACCGGGGCGACAGGCGCGACGGGAGCCACGGGCGCTACCGGCACAACCGGCTCGGGCGGAGCGCAAGGCGCCGCGGGCGGGGCGATCACGATTCAATATACATTCAGCTCCACGACGACCAACTCCGATCCCGGCAACGGCACTCTGCGGCTGAGCAGCACCACGCAAAACAGCGCGACGACGATCCGCGCCGATGTGCTCGACACCGGCGCGACCGATTGGACGAGCATCCTCAACACGCTCGACGCCAGCACGTCCACCGTCAAAGGACAGGTGCGCCTGTCCAAAGCCTCGGATCAGACCAAGTGGCTCACCTTCGATCTCACGGCGAAGGCGAGTGTCAGCGGCAATTACTTCAACCTAACTGTCTCCAACACCGGCTCGAGCGCACAGAGCCCGTTCACTACCGGCGACGCGATCCTCTTAACGTTTACGCGCACGGGCGACTTGGGAGCGACCGGAGCGACCGGCGCGACCGGACCGACCGGGACGACGGGCACAGCCGGCACGAATGGCACGAACGGCACCAACGGCGCGACCGGAGCGACGGGCCCGACAGGTCCGACGGGCGCGACTGGATCGACGGGACCGAGCGGCGGACCGACCGGGCCGACCGGCGCGACCGGGCCCACGGGAGCCACCGGCACCGACGGCGCATGGACGCTCCTCGGCAGCGGCTCGCTCGCTTCAGCCGGCACCGATCTTACGGTCAGCCTGTCGACGCCGAAGAAGTGGCTCCGCATCGATGTGCGGATCGCCGGCTCGTCCGCGACCAGCACCGCGCTGCTGCGCTTCAATGGCGATACCGGAAGCAACTATGCCTTCGCCCGCAGCGACAACGCCGGCAGCACCAGCAGCAGCACGGCGCAGACCGGCATCCGGGTCGGCAACGCGAACACCACCGGCCCGCGCTACTTCACGGCGAATGTGCGCAACGTCGCGGCCCAGGGAAAAGTCGTGATTCTCGACGGCGCGTCCGGCTCGGAGTCGGCGGCAACCGCGCCGATCATCAACTTGGTGCGCGGAGTTTGGGACAATACCGCGAGCCAGATCACGAGCGTAACGTTGAACAGCGGTGCGGCCGTCAATCTTCTGACGGGAACCGAAATGTGGATCTGGGGCAGCGACTGAGCATCCCCCGCCGCGCGCGGCATCGCCACCGCGAGGCGTAGCGAACGACTTCACCGGCCCGAAAACGCCAAAAATCTGGCGCAAAATCCGCGGCTATGATACCATGCATAAAATCGTAGCCCGGTAATCCCATCGTGCGCACGGATATTTTCGGAGATTTATAGCTTGCCTCAGAACGGCTCCGACCGTTGGAAGAACGCCGCGCTCGCGCTGCTCGTATTCGTTCCGATCGTTTTCAACGCGATTTACCTTTTTCCGGAAATCGCGCTGCCGGTTCCGAGCCTCAACGACGACGCCGTCCATTATCTCTTTATCCAGCGCGCGAGCGAGGCACTCGCGCGCGGAGAGAACATCCTCGATCACTGGCTGCCGCAGCTCGAGCTCGGCTTTCCCTTCTTTTTCTATTATCAGCACCTGCCGCATCTGGCCGTAGTCGCGCTGCACCGCGCACTCTTCGAGCAGTTCGATCTGCTGACGGTCTTCAATACCGTCCGTTATCTCCTGCTCGTCACGTTTCCGCTCACGGTTTTGTGGTCCATGCGGCGGCTCGGCTTTTCCGCCGTCGCGTCGTGCGCAGGCGCTGCGGCGGCGAGCCTTTTCTCCTCGAACCACCGTTACGGCTTCGAATACGACAGCTACGTCTGGCGCGGCCTCGGCTTGTACACCCAGATTTGGGCGATGCATCTGTCTTTGATCGTGCTCGTCAACCTCAAGCGCTTGATGGAGCGCGGCACGGGATATTTTACGACGGTTTTGTTGTGCGTCGTGCTCGCGGTTTCGCACCTGCTTTATTCCTACATGCTGGGCATCACCGTCTTCGTGATGTATCTCTGCGGCGCCGACCGGCGCAACTGGCGCGCCGGCATCTTCCGCCTGGCACTCGCCGGAGTTTTGACGCTGGCCGCGTGCTCGTACATGTGGCTGCCGTACATTCTCAACAGCGCTTACTTCGGCTGGAGTCCCTATCTCCAGAGCTGGAAATACGATTCGTTCGGCGCGGGCGAGATTCTGAAATGGCTCGCGAACGGCGATTTTCTCGACTACGACCGCCTGCCGGTCCTGACGGTGCTGCTGGCGCTGGGGATCGCGGCGGCGCTGATGCGGCGGGATCCACCGGCGCGCCTCTCGCTCGCGCTGTTCGCCGTGTGGCTCGCGCTTTATTTCGGCCGTCCGACGTGGGGCCGGCTCTTGGACTTTCTGCCATTGCCGCACGGCATGCTGATCCATCGCTTTTCGGGAGGTCTCGACTTCCCGGTGATTTTCCTGATCGGCCTCGGCGGCGAATGGCTCTACCGGAATGTTGAATTTTTGATGTTGAATTCTAAATTGAAAATTCAAAACTCAAAATTCAACATTGCATCCATTGCCGCCGTCGCGCTGCTGATCATTTTTTTGCTGCCCGCGCTGCGCGAGCGAAATCGTTTTTATTCTTTGAACACGCAGTGGATCGAGCGGACGCGCAAAGCGGTCGCCGCAGACACCGACGCGCAGGCGATGATCGCGGCGGTCAAAGAGCTGCCCCCCGGCCGCGTCTACGCGGGGCTGCGCGCCAACTGGGGCAAGGACGTAGTCTTCGGCGACATTAAACTTTACGACCTGCTGACGTTCAACCGGATCGTCGCTTTCGCGCCGCCCTATTCCGACATGTCGCTGAGCGCCGACTTGATCTGGCATTTCGACGAACGCAGCAAGGCGCAGTACGATTTCTTCAACGTCCGCTATGTCATCGCGCCGCGCGGCTGGCCCGCCGCGGATTTTTTAAAGCCGATCAAAGAGACGCCGCGCTACATTCTCTATCGCGCGGACACGCCCGGCTACGCCGATTTCGTGAGCGTCGCCGACCGCCGCGCGCCGGCATCGCAGGCAGTGCTGCTGCAATACAATCTCGACTGGATGAAGGGCGGCGGCCCGGCCAGTAAGAGCCTCTTGCGCTACGACTATCCGGCGCGCACTGGACAAAACTTGACAGCGAGGTGGCAAGCCACCGCCGGATGTCCGGCCGGGAAGATCGTGGAGCGGTCGGTCATGCCGGGGGAATTCGATTTCGAAACCGATTGTCCCACCGCGTCGACGGTCGTCTTAAAGACGAACTATCATCCCAACTGGAGCATTCTCGTAGACGACCGCGAGACGCCGATTTTTATGCTGTCGCCGAGCTTCATCGGCTTCGATGTGCCCGCGGGCGCGCATCGCGTGACGGCCGAGTACCGCGCCGCGCCGCTCAAGATGCCGCTGCTCTTACTCGGCGCCGCCGCGCTCGCCGCGGCTTTCGCGCTGCGCCGCTTCGAGCCGCAGCGCGCGGCGGCGGCGGCGGACGCCGTGACTGCGCCGAACGCGGCGCGGGAGCGGACATGAGCGTTCAGAGCTTGAAGGTCGCGGTCGTCATTCCGGCCTATCGCGCGGCGGAAACCATTCAACGCGTCCTAGCGGGGATTCCGGCGTGGGTCGATGCGATTTATGTCGTCGAGGACGCGAGCCCCGACGAGACCGCGGAGAAAATCGCCGCCGCGCGGGACCGGCGCGTCCGTCTCCTGCGGCATCAAGAGAATCGCGGCGTCGGCGGGGCGATGACGACCGGGTACAAGCAGGCGCTCCTCGACGGCGTCGATATCTGCGTCAAGATGGACGCCGACGGCCAGATGGACCCGGAGTATCTGCCGCATCTGATCGAGCCGCTCGTCGCCGGCCGGGCGGACTACGCGAAAGGCAACCGCTTTCACGACGCCGCCGCGCTGCGCCGCATGCCGCTCGCACGGCGCTTGGGCAACGCGGGGCTTTCGTTTCTCATCAAGGCCGCGAGCGGCCAATGGAACATTTTCGACCCGACCAACGGCTACACCGCGATCCATCGCTCGGCGCTCGAGGGGCTCGAGATCGCACGGCTCCATCCAAGGTATTTCTTCGAGAGCTCGATGCTGATCCGTCTCCGTGAGATCGGCGCGCTGGTCGAGGACGTGCCGATGCCGGCGCTCTACAACGGCGAGACGAGCCATCTGAGCGCCGTCCGCGCGCTCGTCGAATTTCCCGCGCTGCTCCTGCGCGAGGGCGTGAAGCGCGTGCTCTGGCAATACTTCGTCGCCGACTTCAACGCAGTGTCGCTCTTCCTCGTCTGCGGTATTCCGCTCGCGCTCTTCGGCTTCGTGTTCGGCGCTTATCATTGGATCGTGAACTCCCGCGCCGGCACGTTCGCGTCGACCGGCACGGTCATGCTCGCGGTGCTGCCTTTGATCTTAGGCTTCCAGCTGCTGCTCCAGGCGCTGGTGCTCGACGTGCAGAACACGCCGCGCCGGCCGCTCCAGCTGCGGCGCGCGCCGGAAGTCCTTTCCTGAGCGCGCCGCAAACGCGCGCTGCAATCTAAAAATAATCGTGAGATGAAGCGCGGCGGACGATCCGCGCTATTTCGGCTGTGGAGCGAGCGCCGCGGCTTTCGCCTCGGCGTCGCGGGCGCGCGCATTGTCACCCAGCGCGCGGTAGACTTTGACGAGCTCGGAGTACGCCGGCGCGTGCTTCGGGTCGAGCGCCACGGCCTGCTCCAGCGCGGCCCGCGCGTCCGCCGGCCGCTTGGCGCGCTCGTGCGCGAGGCCGAGATAGTAATACGCCGGCGCGAATTTGGCATTCTCCCGCAACGAGTCGTTCAGCCGCGCGACGGCCTGGTCGGTGTCGCCCAGCTCATAGAGCGTGATGCCGAGGTCGAACAGCGCCTGGGCGTGGCGCGGCGAGAGCCTGAGCGCATCGCGGAAGGTGTCGGCCGCGTCGGCGAAGCGCTTCTCGCGGTACTGCGCGACGCCCAGGTTCACCCGCGCGTCGACGAAATCGGGCTTCGCCTTGAGCGCGGCGCGGTACTCCACCTGGGCGTCGGCGTAGCGTCCCTGTTCGGTGAAAATTTGGGCGATATTGTAGTGCGCGAAGGCGTTCGCCGGCTCGCGCTCGAGCGTCTTGCGGTAAAGCGCCAGCGCCTGATCGTAAGCGCCGACGCCGTGCGCCTCCATGCCGCGCGCCAGCAGGCTCTGGGCCGATTCGTCGCTCGTAACGACGCCGGAGGCGGGATGAATTTTAATCCAATACGAAACGAGCACGACGACGACGAGCAGCGCGGGAAAAACGAAGCCCGCCAGCGCCGGAGATTTTTTCGCGGCAGCCGCCGTTGCAGGCGTGGACTGTTTCGCTGTCTTAGCCAAGAGCGTCATGCGCCGGATGCCGGCGCGTAACGCATTGTAACTCGGGCGGCGAAAAAACGCCACGCAATCTTTTCATGATTGCTACTTGAGCTTGCTCAGGTAGCCGCTCTTGCGGATTTCGTCGACGAATCGGAGGTCGACGAAATCCTCCGCCTTCGCCTTCGCGGCGCGCGCGTCGGTGAGCGCCTGGATGTCCAGCGTCTGCTTGAGCCCTTCGAGCGTCGGATAGCCGTCGTCTACGATCAGCTCGACGTTCGACGCCCACGCGCCTTCGAGCACGTCGCGCGCGACGCCGCGCGTGTATTTTTGCATGACGCGGATCGATTCCTCCTTGTGCGTTTTTAGAAAATGCACGGCTTCAGCCATCGCGAAGACGACGCCGCGCGCCTCCTCCGCGTGCTCGCGGATGTATTTCCGGGTCGTCGCCGTGCAGTTGAACTGGAACGGCACTTTGAACTTCGCCATGTCGACGATCGTCTTGAGGCCGTTTTTCTCGGCCTGGATCTTTTCGCCCTCGGTGACGACGGTGAAATCGGTCTGGCCGGTCATCGTCGCGGTGAGCCGCGCGGGGCCGCCGCCGAGCGTCACCGCCTTGATGTCCTTGTAGGCGATGCCGATTCTGTTGAGCGCGAGCCTGAGCGCGAAGTCGGCCGACGTGCCGGGAATGTGCACGGCGGCGGTCCTGCCCTTGAGGTCCTCCGGCGACTTGATCTTCGCGCTGCCGACGATGAAGTACGGCAGCGTATTCATCTGGCTCTGGATGATCGCCACGTCGCCGCCGGCGAGCTTCGCGTTGATCACGGCGGTGCCGACCGCGCCGCTGTATCCCAGATCGCCGGCGAGCAGGCTCTGGATGCCGCGCACGCTGCCGTCGATGAAGATGACGTCGAGATCGGCGCCGTGCTTCTTATAGATCGCGCGGTCCTTCGCGAGCCAGTAGACGATCGACGAGCTCGTCGAGTCGGAGATGTAAGCGATGTAGTTCGCCGCCTCTGGACGCGGCGTGAGGATCAGCGTCAAAGCGAGCGAAAAAAATAATCGGCGCATAGGACCTCCGTGGAGCATCCTTTAGCGCATCGCGCAGCACGCGACAAGCGAATGAAAAGGCGTCGCGGGGGGACCGCGACCGAAGTGGATGGACGGTTATGGGGAGAGCTGCGGCCGGTTACTTGACGCGGATCATCACCTCGCCGGAGCGCCAGCCCATGGTGCGGCAGATTTCGAGCACGCGCTCGCGCGAGCGGGCGACGATAGTGACCAGTGAACGAGTCGGCCTGTGGAGAACGGTCCAGGAACGCATGTTGTTTTCCCTCCTGACAGACCGGCTAACGCAATTAACATGCCCGGCAAAAAATCCCCGAAATTAGTGTATTTTTTAGAACTTTCGGGTAGAAACGGACAAATTTATCCCGGCTGAAATTGTTCAGGCCGGCCTAAAATTGTTCCGGAAGCGAGTCGTTCAGGATGCGGCCAAGAGCTCGGCGGCGGTCGTATGCGGCGGAGCTTCGGGAGCGACCGCGTCGAGGACATCGCCCTCGGCCGGGTCGGCGACATACCGCAAAAGCTCGCGCTCGATGTAGGCCGCGTGGCGTCTCAGGTGATCGAAGACCGAAGCGTCGAAGACGAAGGCCTCGAGCGCCGATGGATTTTTCCGCAAGAGCGCGATCAGCACCTTCCAGAAAGGAAGCCGCAGCGCCGCGTCGACGACGCCGAAGTAATAGATTTCCTTCGCGATCACGACGACGATGTCGCGGAAATTCCGCCGCAGCGCGGCGGCGGGCATTTTTCCGCGCAGATCGAGCAGCGCCGGAAGCGAGCGGCGGAAAAAAGCCTCCGGTGTGTAGAGATCGCGCACGAGCGCGGCATAGCTTTCGAGATATTCGCGCTTGGTGAGCGCGCCTTTGGGAATGAAGTTGATGCCCTCGCGCGTCGAGATGCCGTCGGCGGCGACCGGCTCGAGCAGCCGCCCCTCGGCGCGGAGCCGCCGCGCGAGCTGCGTGTGCGGGATCGCCTGCAGGAGTCCGACCATCGCGACGCCGATGCCGGACGCCTCGATGAATTTTCGCTGCGCGTCGAAGACGCCGCGCTCCTCGCCGTCGAAGCCGACGATGAAGCCGGCCGTCACGTGGATGCCGCGCGCGCGGATACGATGCAATTTCTCCAACGGATTGCCCGGGACGTTCTGCATCTTCTGCGTGGTCTTGAGCAGCTTGGGGTCAGGCGTCTCGATGCCGATGAAGACGTGAAAGAAGCCCGCCTCGGCCATCGCGCGCATGAGCTCGTCGTCGTCCGCGAGGTTGATCGAAGCCTCGGTGTAGTAGCGGAAAGGATAATCTTCGGCGCGGTTCCACGCGGCGAGCTCTTCCAGCATCGCCTTCGCCTTGCGGCGGTTGCCGATGAAGTTGTCGTCGACCATGAAGATGTAGCCGCGAAAGCCGAGGCGCTTGATCGCGGCCAATTCCGCGGTGATCTGCCGCGCGGTCTTCGTGCGCGGCACGCGGCCGTAAATTTCTATGATGTCGCAGAACTCGCAGCGGAACGGGCAGCCGCGCGAGAACTGCACGTCCATCGTGACGTAAGCGTTGATATCCGGCAGCAGCTCGTAGCGCGGCAGCCTGACCGTCTCCATATCGGTCGACGCGCCGCCTTGATAATGCTTGCCGCGGCGGCCGGCGCGCAGATCGCCGACGAGCTCGTCGAGCACCGTCTCCGCCTCGCCGTAGCAGACCCAGTCGCCGTCGGCCGCGGCCATGTCCGGCAATGCGTGCGTCAGCGGGCCGCCGACCGCGACCGGCTTTTGGCGCCGCTTCGCCGCGGCGACGCAGGCGCGGTAGTCCTCGCGCTGCGCGAGCATCGCGCTCAAGAAAACGACGTCGGCCCATTGCCAGTCCGCCTCGCTCTCCTCGGCGACGTTCCGGTCGATGAGCCGGAGCGAAAAATCGTCGGGCAGGTAGCTCGCGATCGTGAGCAGCCCGAGCGGCGGCATGATCGCCGGCCGGCCCCAGAGGCGCTTCACAGAGCGCGCAGTGTTCCAGAAAGTCTCTTCGGGGAATTTGGGATAGAGCAGCAGAACGTTCATGGCCGCCGAAACGAATTCTACTTCGTTCCACGCGGCGATGAAAGGCTGCCGCAAATTCGGGATGAACCCGCGAGCGTCACGGAAAGAGCTTTTTTAAGAAGCCCTCTTTCTCCAGCGCCTCGACATATTGATTGTCGTAGTACGCGGTGACGGGCGTGCGCGCGGCGGCGCCGCCGTCGACCATCTTGAGATCGACCATCTTCTCGGCGAGCCCCTTGAGCGCGTCGCCGGGCACGCGCGTATCTTTGACGAACGCGGCGGCAGCCCACGCGTAGCTGTCGTCGAGCAGCTTGGGGTCGGTAATCTTGGTGTACTGTCCCAGCACCTTCATCGCGTAGGCGCGGTCGTCGAAAACGCGCTTCAACGCTTCCAGCGAGGCCTTGAGCATGCGCTTCACGAGGTCGGGATTTTTGACCGCGAGCGAGCGGCGCACCGCGAGGCCGTTCTCGACGAACGGAATGTTGAGCTCGCGCAATTCTTTCAGACCAACGAGCTCGCGATACCCCTTGTCCTTGAGCATGAGGCTCTGGGGCGGCAGCACCGTCGCCGCCGCGACCGCGCCTGAGGCGAGCGCCGCCGCGGACTCGGGCACGCCGCCGGTCTGGACGATCGTCACGTCCTTGGCGATGCCGGCCTTCTGCAAGACCGCGAGGGCGGTGATGTGCGTGACCGCGCCGAAGCGGCTGACGCCTACCTTCTGTCCCTTCAAGTCGGACAGCGTTTTGATGGAAGGCTGCGAGTAGATCGGGATCGTGAAGGTCTTCACCATCGCGGCGACCTGGATCACATCGCCGCCGGCGATCACGTTCGAGATGATCGCCGGCCCACCGATGCCGGCGAACTGCGCGTCGCCCGCGAGCATCGTCTGGATGATCTCCGACGAGGCGCCCTGGAAGAAGATGTCGGCGTCGATGCCGTACTTATCGTAGTAGCCGGCATCCTTGCCGACGTACCACGCGAGGCTCTCCCAGCCGATCGGCGAGTACGGCAGCCGGACTTTGTCGGCTGCGCGCGCATCCACGGATAAGAGCGCAAAAGATAAAATGGCGGCGGCGAGAAGGCGCATGGCGGGTCCCCCCTTCGTACGCCGAAGTCCTAGTATAGAAATCGCCGCAGCGTCAAGTGAAGAAATGGGCGTTGCGAAGAAAACCGATGGGCGAGGAGCTACTTTTTATAATTATTCGTCCAGATGTCTTTGCCGCTGCGCGCCGCGACCGCCTCCTGCTGCGACTGATGCATCGTGATGCCGAAGCGCTCTTCGCGCCGGCGCTCGCCGGATGCGTCGACGTATTCGAAGACGATCTTACGCTCTTCCTTGACCAGCCTGACGAGACGGCCGTGCTGCTCGTCGACGACGCCGCCGGCGATGCGCAGCGCTTCCGCGAGTATACCCAGATCCGGCATCCTAGCCGCGCTGGTCTGCTGGTCCCGCCCCCGGCGGTCCAGGCCTGCGACGTCGTCAACGGTGTAGCGCCGCTCGAATTGCGCGCTCTTGCCGTCGCCGGGCTTGACCGCGCGCGTGCCGCGCACGATGTACACGCCGTGTTCGACGCCGATCTCAAGACTCAGAAGACACTCGGCCGCCAAATCCTCGCCGATCGCGCGCAGCGCCGCGGCGAACTTCAGCCCGAGCCTCGCCGATGACTCCTGAATTCGCATGGGCGCGGATTATACCATGAATTGAAAATTCTTCGAGCGAAAGCGGCAGGTAAACCGAAAAAAATCCCCGCGAAATGCGGCGATTTGGCGCGCCTTGGAGCGATTTTTTCGACAGCTCCGCCGGCGCGGCTAAAACAAAGCCCGGATGAGCCAGACGATTGCCGCGATGGCGCCGGCGGCGATGAGCAGCACGGCCGCGACGACGCCGACGACGAACAGCCAGTCGCCCGCCGACGCGCGCCGGCGCTCCGCCGTGGCGTAGCGCTCGAGCAGCGCCGCGTTCATCGCGTTGCTGCGGAACCAGATCGAGAATACGTCGCCGGCGAACGGCACCGCGCCGATCAACGCGTTGATCGCCACGTTGAGCCCCATGCGCGCGAGTACGACCCGCGGCACGTTCAGCTGCGCGGCGATCACGAGAATCAACGAGCCCGCGAGATTCGCGAGCAGGTCGCCGATTCCGGGGATCAAACCGATGATCGGATCGAGGCCGATCCGGATGTCCGTGCCGGGAATCACGAAACGCTGGTCGAGCAGATCGCCGAGAAAGCGGGCAAACTGGACCGCGCTCTGCCGGTCCAGGCGCGATGACGCCCGGCTGCCGCTGTACTCAAAGGTGGTAGACATAGGGTCAGTTTAACAGATGGAGAACGAAGAATCGAAGCAATGGAAGGGACGCGGCGATAAATTACGAGCTCTCGCAAATCCACGGATTTTCGCGAGCGCGCCGGCGGTCCGGCGGGACAAGCACCGGCGCTGAAGTCGATTTTTCGCCGCCCTTCTATTGGCACCGCTGTTGCTCGTTTTAAATCGTGCCACAAACGAATCGCAGAAAGGCGGAAAGCATATGAAGCCCAATATCGGCCTGTCGGACTCGCAGCTGCAAGGCGCCGTCGACGTTCTCAATACGTTGCTGTCGGACGAATACGTTCTCTATACCAAAACCCGCAACTATCACTGGAACGTCTACGGGCCCCAGTTCAACGACCTGCACAAGTTTTTCGAAGAACAATACAAGGAGCTGGACGTGATCGTCGACGAGGTGGCCGAGCGCGCCCGCGCGCTCGGCGGCTGGGCCGCCGGCACGCTCGCCGAATTCCTGGAGAACACGCGGCTCGACGAGGAGAAAAACGAATATCCCGATGCCGGCCGCATGCTCGCCAACCTCGTCGCGGATCACGAATCGGTGGTCCGCAAGCTCCGCGTCGATCTGACGACCGAGGGAATGGAGAATTTCCTGAGCGATCTGTTGGAGCGCCACGAGAAAATGGCCTGGATGCTGAGGGCCTTTCTCGAAGGCGAGGGAAGCAGGGTCAGCGCCGGCGCGGCGGCGAGCCGTCACTGAGAAAAATCACCGCCCCCCCAGGCACGAAAAAAGCCCGAAGCTCGCAAGAGCCCGGGCCTTTTTTCGTGCATGCGCTTCGATTTTGGCCTACATCAATCCGCCCACGTCGAGACCGCCGATCTCTTCCAGTGTGCGACCGCAGCATTTTTTAAGCAGATCGCCGCGGCGCGAAAATACATTCGAAGGAAACGACACGGCTAAAAAATTTACCTGAGAGCACCCGAGATGCGTAAGCAAAAGGGCCCGTGTCTTACCGTTTCGGTTTCAGCTCGAAGACCGGATAGCGCGGCGCAAGCGGACGGAACGCGTCGATCGGCGCGCCGGGAGGTACGGAGAAGTAGCGCTTGACCGTCAGACGGAAGCGGTCGAGATAGGCTTTGAGGATCTCCGGCTTCTGCTCGTCCGGCAGAGCGACGGCTGAGCAAGCCTCGACGTGAACGCCTTTCCGGAGCGTCACCTCGCCGGCGGCGAGAGCGTTCAGCGACCATGC
>DASWZY010000261.1:0-4306 GCA_036407055.1 Binatia bacterium | reverse complement strand
CAACCGAGCGAAAATAAATAAACGAATACGCCGGCGATCAACAAAAGATTTTTCATCTTCTGAATCTCCTATCGCCTGTTTGCGGCACAATTGTAGTCAAAAATGAGGCCGACAGAAAGTCGGCCCGAACGATTCATTATTTGACTGGCGTGCGAAATCTCTGGCGCGCCCGGAGGGATTTGAACCCCCAACCCTCAGATCCGAAGTCTGATGCTCTGTCCAGTTGAGCTACGGGCGCCTGTCCCCTACTGTAACTCTTCTTCGGTTATTTTTGCAGAGGCGACGGAGGCATGCATGTTGGCGTCGCCGTCGGCCGATTTCGCGGTCTGTGTCGCTACGCCGTTCTTTTTGCACGTGTCGGCGGCGGCGAAGCCCGCGCCATAGCCGGCGACCTGAAAGAGAATACCCAACACCGGGCTTCCGATCGCGCTCGCCACGATGAAACCTACGACGCTACCGACCGTTCCGCCCGCGCGTCCGCGGTTCAGCCGCGTCGAGCACGGCGGCGGCTTTTTTTGCTCGCCGGAATTCAACTCGGCGTAATATTCCGGCGAGCCCGGACGCGGACCCAATCCCTTACGCCCGGTCGTCGTCGAGCATGCGGCCGCCGACACGAGACAGAGCAGCGCGCCTACAGCCGCTATTTTCCTCCCCACCGTCGCCACACCCCGCGCAGCCGTCAGAATTTCACGACGCGCATACCTTTGTCGCCGAAAAATCTCTCAAGGTCCTTGGGGATGTCGCGGTCGGTGATCAGGAGCGAGCGCTCGGGCAGATAATAGCCCGACACCGCGAGCGAGAGTTTGTCTTTCGCCCGATCGTTGGCGGCAAAGCGCTGCTCGCGGTAGGCGGCGGATTCGCCGAGCGCGGCGAGCACCCGGCCCACGAGGTCCCGCGAGGACAATTTCCCCAAATCGAGCTCGATGACCCGCAGACCGTCGCTCTGCTCCAGCGGCTTGGTCACGTCGTCGCCCAGCGCACGGAAGGAGAGCGCGACTTTCTTGCCTCCGTACTCGAACATGCGGTCGGCCTTCGTATCCATTCGGATGCCGTCGCGCAGCATGACGGAAACCGAGGCACCGCTCGTCGCCGCGATGCCGTAGTCGGCCAGCAGGGCGTCGATCAAGGCCGGGCCGTTGTTCGGCCACTTCTCGACGCGAAAGGACTTATTTACGTCGACGGCCTGTGGCGCCGCCGCGGCAGCCGCCGGGTTCGCGCGCGGCAGCAGGATTTCCTTGAGGTTCATGCCCTTCGTCGACAGATAATCTTTCAAATAATCCGGCGTCTGACTCGGCGCGTCGGTGAGGCTTACCACCATAACCTGCGCCATCGCGGCGCCGTCATCCGGCGCGGTCACCATCCATTCGCCTTTGACTTGCACCGCGACGCCGCTGTCCTGGATCACCACAGGCTGATTGGCGGGCATGCTCTGAAATCCGAGCCGCGCGAGCAGGCCGGCGACGGCCTCGTGAAGCGTCGCGCCCTTTTTTACGGATACGACCGGCAGGTTCGGGGCATCCGCTTCCATCCTCGCTCTCAGAGCGGCGTTGATTCTGTTCTGCACATCGAGAATCGCGCGCTGCCCGCCCGGCGACTGGACGATCGGATACGATTTCCGGTCGATGTGCACCGTGCCTTCTTTCAGCTTTAGCACCTCTTCGCCATCGAGCTGCGTCTGCCGCCCGAGGGCGCTCATCACCGATTGTAGAACCTCGAGATTTTCCTGCGCGCTGATTTTGCGCCCGTAGTCGACGCCGAGAGGCCGTTCTGCGGGCATGGCAACCGCCTGCTCGATCGGCATCGCCGCGCCGCCGGCGGGAATCCGCAGTTTCTCGCCGACCAGCAGCACGTCCCAGTTTTTCTTCTGCGGGTTCAGCGCTTTCGTGCGCTCGACCGCGGCCTTGATCTCGGCCTGCGGAATCTTGACCTGGTCTCGCAGAATTTTGACGAGCTGATCGCCGGTTTTGACTTCGTACAGGATCGTCCCCGCATCCTTGTCCGCGGCGATCGCCGGGGCCGGCGGCGCCGCGGCAGCCATTGCCTTCAGCCCCAGGACATCGTCGGGCTGGATCGGAATGAAGAGCGTGTCCCCGACCTGCAGCACGTCGGCTTTCTTTAAATTCGGGTTGAGCTGCGTCATCAGAAAGACATAGCGCGCGAAGCGCTTGTCCGAGAGCCCTTTCTCGACGACCAGAATACGCCACAGCGTGTCGCGGGGTTTGACGACGCGCTCCTCGCCCGCGACGGCTTGGCCCTGGTACTCCCGCGTCTTTACCGACCGGCGCATCTCGATCTGCTCCGGCGCCTCCGCTGCGCCTTTCTCCTGCGCCGCGACACTCATCGGCCATGCGGCGGTCGCCGCGGCCAAAACAAGCGCCGCGACGCGGCGCATAACCCCTATTTCACCTTCCATATCGTCCCTCCCGAACTGTCCTCCAGCACAATCCCTTTTGCGAAAAGCTCCGCGCGTATGCGGTCCGCCTCGCGCCAGTCTTTCTTGACCCGCGCCTGATTCCGGCGCTCGATCCATTCTTCGATTTCCTTCCGTGAAATACTCTTCTTCGCTTTGAGCCATCGCTCCTTCTTCCGCGCGAGAAACGCCGCCGGCGCTTCCTGCAAGAGTCCCAGCGTCGTAGCCGATTGTTTGAGCGCCGCCACGCGCGGCGCGAGTTCCGCGGCGCGTCCCTCGTCCATCAGCCGGTTGAGCGCGCGCACCTCGTCGAAGATGAGCGCCAGTGCGCGCGGCGTATTGAAGTCGTCGTCCATTTCCTTGCGAAAGTCGTCGAGCAGCGCCGGATCCGCCGCAATCGAAGGCTTCGCCGCCGCTGTCTCGTCGAAGCGGGCGATCGTCTCGATGATGCGCTCGATGGCCTTTTCGGCCTCGTCGAGGCCCTGCTCGGAGAAATCCATCGGGCTGCGATAATGGCTCGACAGCATGTAGTGCCTGAGCGCCGCCGGCTCGTGGCGGGCGAGAATATCGCGCACCGATAGAATATTGCCGAGCGACTTCGACATTTTTTCATGGTTGATGTTGAGAAACCCGTTGTGCATCCACACGCAGGCCAGCGGAATATCGTAAGCCGCTTCGGACTGCGCGATCTCGTTCTCGTGGTGCGGGAAGATGAGATCGCGCCCGCCGCCGTGAATGTCGAAAGGCTGGCCGAGGTATTTCGTGCTCATCGCCGAGCACTCGATGTGCCACCCCGGCCTACCTTTACCCCAGGGGCTTTCCCACGACGGCTCGCCGGGCTTGCTGGATTTCCATAACGCGAAATCCATCGGCGACTTTTTGCGCTCGTCGACTTCGACGCGCGCGCCGGCTTCGAGCTCGTCGATATGCTTTCGCGAAAGCTTGCCGTAGCCGGGAAAGCTCTCGACCGAAAAATACACATCGCCGTCGACGCGGTAGGCCGCGCCCTTCTCTTCGAGGCGGCGGATGAGCGCGACGATCTCGGCGATGTGCTCGGTCGCTTTGGGCTCGTGCGTGGGCGGCAGGAGCCCCAGCGCGCGGCTGTCGCCCTGGAACTCCTCTATATATCTCCCCGCGATCTTCTCGGCGGTCGAATGCTCGTCGCGCGCGCGCTGGATGATCTTGTCGTCGACGTCGGTGAAGTTCCGCACGAAGTCGACGCGGTAGCCGAGGAACATTAGGTACCGATAGGCGACATCGAATGTCAGCAGGGAGCGGGCGTGCCCGATATGGGACGAGTCGTAAACCGTGACGCCGCAGACGTAGATGCGGGCCTCGCCCGCCTTCAGAGGCGCAAACGTCCCCTTCTTCCCTGAAAGGGTGTTAAAAACCTGCAAGCTCATAGACTACCCGTCATCATTGTACGGAATTTGGGGTCCTCTTTGCAAATTGATCGGATTTTTCGCAACGAAAATTCTCGCGGCGCTTGCGCAAAAAGACAAAAAAGCATAGACAAAAAACCTAAATGAATTTCGCACCTCCGCATCACGATTTACGCGAATCGATAGCGGCGCTCGAGGCCGCGGGCAAGCTCGTGCGCGTTCGCCGCGCGATCAACAAAGACACCGAGCTGCATCCGCTCGTGCGCTGGCAGTTTCGCGGATTGAAGGAAGATCAGCGCAAAGCGTTCCTGTTCGAGAACGTCGTCGACTCGAAGGGCCGCAAGTACGCGAGCCCCGTGCTCGTCGGCGGACTCGCGGCGTCGGCAGAAATTTATTGCATGGGTCTCAAGTGCGCTCCGGACGAAGTCGCCGACCGCTGGCTCTACGCGATGGATCATCCGATCGCGCCGGAAATCGTCGGCTACGGCCCGGTGATGGAAGAGATTCACTCCGG
>DASWZY010000260.1:0-5409 GCA_036407055.1 Binatia bacterium | reverse complement strand
GTCACCTCTTCCAGCTTGATGCGCAGCATCTGCTTGGGATAGTTCCACTCGTAGAGCGCGGTGTTGGCGTCGAGCCCTTCGTAGCATTGCAGGCGGATGAGCTTGCTGCCCATGATCTCCGCCAGCACCTTGGCGACCTCGGTTTTGCCGACGCCCGCTTCGCCCTCGAGCAGCAGCGGCTTTCCCATCGCGATGGAAAGGTAGACTACCGTCGCGAGAGCCCGATCGGCGATGTATTTCTCTTTTCTAAGCGCTTCCTGAATTTTTTCGATCGACAGGTTGTCGGAATTCTTCACGTCGTCCCCTTCTCGGCTTTCGCGCCGCGGTCTGTGCTGATCATTTCATCATAACAAACACGATGCGGATATAAAAACGCCGCCGTCATTGATCGCGCAGTCTTTCCCCGTATTTTTCCCAGCCGCTTTCGATGCGTTTTTTGACATCCTCCGTCGCTCGATCGAACTCATCCCGGCGCGCGCAGAGCTCGACGAGCAGGCGAATCGCGTTTTCCACGTCCGCGACCGCGACCGCCTCGGCGCCGAGCCGGCTTTTTCCCTGATTATGGTAGTTGTGCAGCGGTATGGCGACGCCGCCGGAGCAGTGGCCAGCGAGCTGAAAGGGAGTCGCCTCGCAGGTGCCGCCGTCCATGACGCGCCGCTGGAAACGAAACCGCCGCTCGTTCTGTGAGAGATCGCGCGCGACCGCATCCATGAAATAAACCATGCGATGGTCGAACATGCTTGCGCGGTCGCCGAGACGGATGACGGGTCCGCCGCCGAGGACCACGCCCGGGAGGGCTTTGCTCGTCTCGACGGAAATAACTTTCACCGTCTGCGGCAGCACGCCGCCGCGAATGATTCCGAGCGTACCGATGAAGCCCTGCTCCTCGCCGCGCGTAAAAACGCCGCGGATGCCGGCGAGCCCGCGGCGCTTGAGCTGCTTCAACGCCAGCAGAATCGCGGCGCAGCCGACGAGATCGTCGGCGCCCTTGGTATGGACGCGCCCGCCCTCGCGCCGGAACGGAACCAAATTCCACGTGCCGAAATCGCCCGGCCGGACGGCGCCGTCGACGCGCAGCGACATCGTCGCGACCCTGCCGAGCGCGTTCTTGCGAATCTTTGCGACCGAGCCGCGCGCGGCGACCCGGCCGGACTCCCGGTCGTAAACAACGACGCGCGCGCCGCGAAAATATTTCGCGTCCACGCCGCCGTGCCAAGCCGCCTCGGCTTTTTTTCCGGATGCGCCGACGATATCGAAGCCCGGGTGATCCATGTGCGCGACCAGGGCCACCGCCGGCTCGCCGCCCGTGCTCGCGACGATATTGCCATAAGCGTCGCGATCGAACGCGATTCCGGCCGCCGTCAGCCGCTCGCGGAGAAACGCGCTTACGAAGCGCTCGTGAAACGGCGCCGTCGGCAGCCGGAGCAGCTTTGAGAGCAGGCGAAGCACTTCCGTATCAGCCATAAAAAAAGAGAAGCCCGGACGGCGTGTCCGGGCTTCTCTATATCACAATCGCAAACTGCGGTGGATTACCGAACCAAGCCGAACGTCAGATATTTGACGACCGTCTTCATCGGTCCCGGCTTTTCCGGCGGCTCGGCTTCCGCCGGCATCGGCCCGGCATCGGAGTCCGGCCGGACGTTTTGAATGTTTCCGAGGCGGACGGCGCTCGGGGCGTCCTGCGGCTCCGCTTTCGACTCTTTGTCGGGAACGACGAGCTTCGGGGGTGGCAGGTCGTCTCGCGCAGGTGCGCGGCGCATACGCTCGATTTCGCCCGCGACCGTTCCGAGCTTGCGCCGGAAGTCATCCGTGGCGGCAAGCCCCTCGGCGTTGTTTCGTATCACGCGCGGCGTGATCATGATGATCAGCTCGGTGCGCTCCGTCAGCGTATCGGTCGTTTTCCGGAAAAACCAGCCGAACACGGGAATGTCCATCAGGAAAGGTATGCCGCTCCGGCCGCGGTCTCTGTCTTCGGCGAAGATGCCGCCGATAAACAGCGTATCGCCGTCGCGCACCACAGCCGTGGTCTCGACGTCGCGCGTCGAGAACGACGGGAAGCTGTTGCCTTCGCTCCCGACGGTGACGTTGCCGCCCTGCTTGCTGACCTCGACCTTTAACTGCAGGTTGACCTGGCCTCTCGCGTTAACCTGCGGGATGACCGTGAGGATTTTTCCGGTATTGCGTGACTGGATCGCCGTGGAAGTCGCGACGCCGGTGCCGGCGGATGTGTCGATCGTTCCGGTGGCGACCGGGATCTCGTCGCCGACCTGGATGCGCGCGGGCTGATTGTCGGTCGCGAGAATCGTCGGCGAGGCGAGGATCTTCGAGCGGTTGTCGGTCTGAATTGCCGTGACTATGCTGCGCACGACGTTGCCGCCCAGGAGGGCTGCCAAGCCAGTGGTGCCGCCGAACTGGATCGGAAACGGACCTCCGGCAACCGAGAATGCGTCGGTGAAACCGCCTGACTTCCCGGGTCCTTTGAGTAGTTGATAGTCGAAGCCGAGGGTGTTGGTGTCGGTGAGCTTCACCTCGGCGATGAGGCATTCGAGAACGACCTGGCGCGCCGGGATATCGAGGTCCTTCAGGATCGTCCTGATGTTTTGATACTCCTGGGCCGTGCCGTAAATGATCAGGGTGTTCGTATTCTGATCGGCGACGATGCGCAGCTGCTCATCTGGGGCAACCTGACGCGCCGCCGTGTCGCCCAGGCGGGGCTGCTGCCCGCGCGGTCCCGCGGCCGCAGGGGGCGGCGTCACGACCGGCGGCTGCTGCTGCGCCTGCGCTGGCGCGACGGCCTGCATCGACGGATAGTAGGGGTTGAATAAATACTGTACGCCGCCGCCCATCGTCGAAGGCGTGCTGAACGGTGACCCTCCGAAACCGCCGCCGCCCGAGAAACCCGGGGCGCGGCTGCCGAAACCCGGCGTCGTCTGCGGCGTGCTGCCCGTGGTTCCTCGATGCAGCTGCTCCAATGTCGGGCCGCGCTGGCGCTGCTGCCCACTGCTGATGCCGAGAACTTGAGTTAAAACATCGGCCAAGTCGGGGGCTTTGCCGTTTTCGACTGGATAGATGTGGATTTTTCTGCCGGGGCCTTCCCCGATGGTGTCAAGCCGCTCGAGCCAGCGCCTGACGTAGGTCCACGCGGCTTCGCTGTCCGCGATGATCATCAATTGATTGATGCGCGGGATCGAGATGAACTGCGCGGCGAAGCCTTCGGCCTGCGCCGACGACGAAGCATACGTCTGCATGATCTTGGTCATCTCGGCCGCGAGCTCTTCCGCGCTGGCGACCTTGGGCTGATACATCTCCGTGCGCGTGCCGACGAAAGTCTGCACGTCGATCATATCGACGATCTCCTGCAAGCGCTGCACGTTGGACGGCAGATCGACGACCATGAGGAAATTGCCGCGCGGAAAATCGAACACCTCGGCGCCGGGCGTAAGAAACGGCGTCAGAAGCCGCTTCATCTCGGCCACCGAGAAAAAGCGCAGCGGAATAATTTGGATCGCGTAACCGCCGGCGCCGTCGTCGGTCGCGGGCCGCGCGATCCCCTTGCCCTTCTCGATCGGGGCGATGCGGTAAATATTATCGCCGGCCTTCACGGCGACGGCGCCGTTGATCCGGAGAATCTGATGGAAGATCGGAAACAGATCTTCCCTGCGGAGCGGCGCGGCGCTGTTGATGGTTACCGTGCCTTTGACGTCGGGATCGATCGTGTACGTGATTCCGAGATGCTGCGCCAGGACGTGAATGACTTCGATCAGATCGGCGCGGTTGAAATTGAGCGACACCATGTCGCCGCCGCCGGCCGGTTTCTGCTGCCCGGGCGACGGCAGCAGGCGACGCTGGGCCGGCGTTGTCGGCAGCGGCGGAGGTGTGGCCGCCGGCGGCTGAGCCTGCGGTTGCTGCGGTTTCTGCGCAGGGGTAGCCGGAGCAGGTGTCTGCTGCTCTTCGTCATTGTCATCATCCTGCGACCATGCCAACCGACTCGGAGGAACAGGGATCATGAGGAAAGCGAGCAATATCGAGACGAAGACATTTTGCCGCCATTTTCTCGTACGCATATGAATCTCCTTCATTCACACTCAAGGCTGCGGCGTCGGGGCCGCTCCTTCCGCCGGCCTGCCCGACGGCTGCTGCGGGGGCTGGAGCTGCCGCTCCCGGAGCGCTCGACGCGCTCGCTCCACAGCGGTACCGCCTTCCTGCTGAGCTTGAGTCTGGTTACCCGCCGGCGGTACTACCCGCGCGCCTACGCGCGGCGCGATAGGCCGCTGCTGCGCGGGGCCGGCGGTAGCCTGCTGCGGCTGCGGATCGGCGGGTCGGAAAAAATCGATCGAGAGTTCCTCCCGGATCGGTCCTTTCGTGAAGACAACGCTTTTATCCCGAATCTCCGACACACGGAATCCTTCGAACGTGTCGCCGAGTTTCAGGCGCGTTTGTCCCTGGCCGGCCTGCTGCGCCGCTTTCGTGTTCGGCGCACCCGGCCGCGGCGTCGCCGTCGGGTCTTGGAGAATGACATATTTACTGTTGCCGAGGATGGCGGTGCCCATGAGCACCATGCTGCGGATCCGCTGGCGCGCGGCGTTGTCGCGCTGCGCGATGTCTTCTTTCTGCCTCGTCGTGCCGCGCTCCGGATCGAAAAGATTTTTATCGATAATGTTGCGGGTGTTTGCCAGCTGGAACTGCGGCAGCTCCTCATCGGCCGCCGGCGCCGGAGCGATGGGTCTCGGCTTTGTGGCCGCGGGCAGCGCCCAAGGCCCGCTGTGCCATAGATGATAAACTCTGGCCGCGACGAAGATAATAAAAACCGCCAAGAAAAAACTGAGCAAAGACGAACGGCTAAGAATAAATCCTCCGAAAGCTCAAAAAAACTCCGCTAATCTACTACCGCTCGATTTTCAGGTCAACCCTGCCTTTTTCTTATCGGGCAAAAATGCGCCAAGCTCCTGCCGCCTTTCGGCGCTTTAGCCATCACGTCAAGCTGACCCTTTACAGCATAATGAAGCAATCGAAGTGCCGGGTTTTGTCAGAAATGGGCCCGCAAACGAGTTTTGCATCGAGAATCAATGTGGTAGTGACAATAATCAAAAGGTATTTCGACTACTTAGGCTCTACGCCTGAGCAGCTCGTCTGGCACTTCGCTTGCTTTAAAAAAGCCGCAAGAGGAAGGTCTTCTCCCGATAACGGCAAACCCAAAGTAATTTGGGGACGCAAAGCCACGGATCCCTGGTGTAGGGATGGCCGGGTTACCGAAGGAGAAGAAGGCCAGTCATGGCCGCACCAAGGGGGAGATCTTCCAGAAAGGATGATCCCCCATGTTTGTCTGGTCCCCCCAGCCAAGCGCCTGCCGCAAGCTGGCCCAAAAGCTCCAAGTCGCCACATTCGTCGCATTTTTGACCATTCTTGCCG
>DASWZY010000259.1:0-8872 GCA_036407055.1 Binatia bacterium | reverse complement strand
ATGCTCGCGCTCGAAGGCCTGGTTTCCGCCGCGCTTTATTTGCTGTCAGCGCTCGTCCTCGGGTCGCTCGCCACCGCCGCGTTCGTTCTTCCGCCCGGCGAAAGTCCGCTGCGAAAACAACTTCTATCCTTCGCGGCGATTTTCACCGCGGCTTTTCTTCTGATCGCCGCCGCGGCGCTCGTCGTTCAAGGCGCGAAGCTCTCCGGCGGCGGCCCGCCGTCGCTCGACATCCTCGGCCGCTACCTGATGAAGACCCAGAGCGGCAACGTCTGGCTGTGGCGCGAGCTCTACGGCGCGCTTCTGCTCGCGCTGATCCTCTCGTTTCAAAAGACCGGCCTCTCGGAGCGCGCGGGTCGATGGATGGTTCTGGCCGCCATGCCGCTCGCCGCAAGCCGGAGTCTCACGAGCCATGCGGCCGCCGCGCGGGAATATCCGCTCGCGGCGATGGCCTGCGATGCCATCCACCTGACCGTTGCGGCGCTATGGGCGGGCGGTCTGCCGCTGCTCTGCTGGGCGCTCTGGCGCGGCAGCCGGCTCGTCACGCCGCCGGGGTGGACCGGCAATCTGGTCGCGCGCTTTTCCCGGCTCGCGTTCTGGAGCGTCGCCCTCCTCGTTGCCACCGGCGTTTTTCAAAGCTGGATTCAGGTCGGGACCTGGAATTCGCTCTTCGAGACCGCCTACGGCCGCGTTCTTTTATTGAAGCTCGCTTTATTTTTAATGATGCTCGCCTTCGGCGCGCTGAACCGGCTTTTTACCCTTCCCGATCTCATCGCGTTGCCGCATCCGGCGCCGTTCCCGCGCGACGCCTTCCGGCGCATCGGCGCCGAAGCGGTGCTCGCGGTTGTTGTCTTCATCGCCACGGGTTTTCTCACGGTCCTGCCGCCGGGCGCGCACAGCGCGCATCAACTCGTCGCGGCGCCCAGGTTCGGCGTACTCAAGCCGGCGGAGGGCGCGGCGATCAAGATCCTCTCGCCCCGCGATGGCGAGACTTTCCGCGGCGACGAAGTGCCGCTTACGTTTCGTCTCACTCCCGGCCGCCGCGGCACGCACGCGCACGCCTATGTCGACGGCGAGCTCATGGGCATGTTCGAGACCGAAAGCGGCACGCTCACAGGGATTGCCCCGGGCCATCACAAGCTCGAGCTCCGCGTCGTCGCCGAAGATCATCAGACGGAGCTCGACGCTAGCGATACCGTTCATTTTGTGGTGAAGTAAGCCATGCGCGCAAGCTCGATCGGATTGTTCGTCATCGCACTGCTCGTCCTCTCGATCCTGCCGCTCGCTTTCTGGCGCGTCGAGCCGGCGGCCGGCGGCGATGCCGCGGAATTCACGCGGCGCTATCTCGCCGCGCTCTACGCGCGCGATTACGGCAGAGTTTATTCGTTGCTCTCGGCCGAAGACCGAAAAGCGAAAAGCCGCGACGAATATCTCACGGAAAACCCGTCGTTCTCCGGCCCGGCGCTGGAGGTCGCGCGGGGCCTCGCACGCATGATCGAGCTCAAGGACGTGCGCGCCGACGTCAACGGCGACCGCGCCAGCGTGCGCTTCGCGTTTCGCGCGCCGGACGCAAACAATCCGGCCGTCCAGCGGGTCGCGCAGGATTTCGACGCCGGCCGCCTGACAAGCCTTTCGCAAAACGATCGGCGCGCGATCGAGCGCGAGTTCGAAGATTTGCGCGCGCGAAACGAACTGCCGATGATCGAAGGCGAAGACAAGGTCGACCTAATCAAAGAAGCCGGCCAGTGGCGCATCGCAACGAATACCGCCGGCGCGATCCGCGTGCGCTTCAGCGGCGAGGTGAAAGAGGGGCTCGCGTGGGATTTTCGCCCGCTGAAAGACGCCGTACTCGCGCGGCCGGGCGAGACGCTGCGGGTCGTCTATACGGCGACCAATCGTTCCGAGCGGATCGTTACCGGGAAGGCGCGCCATATCGACGACCCCGACGACGCCGAAAAATACCTGGAAATCGTCCAGTGCTTCTGTTTCATTCGCGAGACGCTCGGCCCGGGCGAGACGAAGGAGTTCCCGCTCGTTTTTCGCGTCACCGGCGCCGTGCCCGAGTCGATTAAAGAATTTCATCTCACGTACCAGTTTTATCCGATCGAGAAGTTTCCCAAGGGATGACGCACCGAGGCCTTCATTACATTCTCACGGCGCTCCTCCTCGGCGTTCTGCTGGGCGGCGCCCTTCTGGTCGCGCGCGCGAAAAAGACGCAATCGGAGGCGATGCCGCTCGAAGGCCTCCGCGACTTCGGCGCGGTGCCCGACTTCGCGCTCGTCGAGCGGAGCGGCAAACCGGTGACCCTGTCGAGTTTGAAAGGAAAAATCTGGCTCGCCGATTTTATTTACACCGTGTGCGAGGATACCTGCCCGCTCGAGACCGCCGCGATGGCGCAGCTGCAGAACGATCTCAAAAGCGACGGAGTCAGGCTGGTCTCGTTTTCCGTCGATCCGGAGCGCGACACTCCGGCCGTGCTCACGCGGTACGCGGAGCTTTTTCACGCTGATCCCACGCGGTGGCTCTTTGTAACCGGCAAGAAAAACGCCGTTTATCGACTCGTTCAGGACGGCTTTCACCTGAGCGCGATTCCGATCGCCGACGATTCCCCGCACATCGACGGCGCGGTTTTCCACGATGCGCATTTCGTTTTGGTTGACGGCTCGGCACGGATTCGCGGATACTACGAGAGCAACGACGCCGCCGCGCTCAAGCGGCTTACGGCGGACGCGAAAAAGCTGCTGGCCGAGAACGGATAGACATGCCGAAATCTCCGCGTAAAAAAATATACGCACAGGCGGCAAAAGAACCGCTTCGGAGCGCGCCCAACTGGCCGCTCCTCGCCATCGCGGCCGCCGGGATGGCGCTCACGGCATATCTGACGGTTGCCGCATGGCGCGGCCAGTCAGTCGCCGGCTGCGCGGCGGGCAGCGTCTGCGACGCCGTGCTCGGAAGCCAGTGGGCCAAACTCTTCGGCCTGCCGACGTCGTTCTGGGGATTTTTAACCTACGCGGCCCTCGCCGCGATCGCCTTCATCAAGCGCGCACGCCTTCACTGGAAAGCGGCGTTCGTCGTGGCGTTCTTCGGCGTGCTTTACAGCGCGTACCTCACGAGCATATCGCTGCTCGCGCTCCACGCCGCGTGTCCGTACTGTCTCACTTCGTTCGCTTTGATGGCGGCCATCTTCGCGCTTACCGTCTACCAGCGCCCCGCCGACATGGCCGGCTTTTCGTGGACTCCGTGGATTCTTTCGACGCTGGCCGGCGCGGCCGTTGTCATCGTGCTGCTCCACCTAAATTACACCGGCGCCTTCGAAAGCACATTCACCGCCGACCCGAAGCTCGCGGCGCTCGCCGATCATCTGACGGCGATGAACGCGAAGTTCTACGGCGCCTCATGGTGCCCGCATTGCAAGGAGCAGAAAAACATCTTCGGCGCCGCCGCCGACCGCCTGCCCTATGTCGAATGCAGCGCCGAAGGGCCGCGCGGGCCCGAAACTCCGGTGTGTCACCAGATGCAGATTGTCAATTATCCGACGTGGATCATCAACGGCCGGCGCTACGAGGGCGTATTGGGGCCCGAGGAATTGGCGCGCTTGAGCGGATTTACATCGCGCTGATGGAAACCGGGGGCTTGATGAAGAGGAGGACAGCGGCGGCCGCGGCGCTATCGATCTTGATCTTCCCTGCCGTTCCGGTCCGCGCCGCGGATAACGGAATGTCCGGAATGGATATGCCGGCGGCTTCCGCGCCTAAATCAAGCCATCTGCAGCCGGCCGAAGGCGCGAGCGTGAAGATCGTCACGCCTAAAAACGGGCAAGAGTTTAAAGGCGACCAGATCCCGCTGGAATTCAAGCTCACCAAAGGAAAGCGAGGCGACCACGTGCACGCTTATGTCGACGGCGAGCTGATGGGAATGTTTTCCGGCGAGAAGGGCACGCTCACCGGCATCAAGCCCGGCAAGCACGAGCTCGAGCTGAGGGTCGTCACGACCGACCATACAACGGAGCTGAAAGCGACCGACCGGACCGATTTCGTTGTAAAGTAATCCGCGAACTCAATCGCCGGCGAACTCGACGCGATTCTTGCCGCGTCCCTTCGCCTTATAGAGCGCGAGGTCCGCGTCCTGCACGACGTTCGCGGCGTCGGGATAAGGACGCGCGGAAGTCGAGGCGACGCCGACGCTCACGGTAGGTGAAACGTTGTTGTCGTCGAACCGGATCGCGGCGATCTCCTGCCTCAGCTTCTCGCCCGCCTGCACGCCGCCCTCGAGGCCGATTTCCGGCAACAGGACCACGAACTCCTCGCCGCCGTAACGCGCGGCGATATCGGCCTTGCGCGTTCTCGCGCCGATGACCTCCGCGATGCGCCGGAGCACGCGGTCGCCGCAGGGGTGGCCGTGGCTGTCGTTGATGTTCTTGAAATTGTCGACATCGATCATCAGAATCGACAGCGGGCGGCTATAGCGCTTCGCGCGCTCGAACTCGTGGCTCAAGCGCTCCTCGAACGTCCTGCGGTTGTGCAGCCCGGTTAGCGGGTCGTGCGCCGCCTGCGTCTCGATCTCGTGCCGCTCGCGCGTGAGCCGCTCCCCGACACTAAGACGCGCCATCAGCTCGGGCACGTAATACGGCTTGGTCATGTAGTCGTTGGCGCCGAGCTCGAGCCCTTTGACGCGGTCCTCGCCGGAAACCATGGCGGTCAAAAAAATCACGTAAATATTTTTCAGCTTCGGGTCTTCGCGGATGCGGCGGCAGACCTCCAATCCGGTGATTTTGGGCATCATGATGTCGAGCAATGCGATGTCGACCGGCTCGCTCGCGAGTTTTGCCCACGCCTCCTCGCCGTCCATCGCGCAGACGAGCCGGTAGCGTCCCTGGCCGAGCATCGTCTGCAAGATCTCCATCTGATCGGGATTGTCCTCGGCGATGAGAACGGTGAGCTGCTCGCCTTCCGCCGCCGTCTTCGGCGCCTCGCTCGGCTGCGCGGCCGGCGCGCCGCGACTGCTGCGCACATCGACCGCCGGCTCGCTAAAGAAGTCGACCGCGAGAAGTTGCGGATCGATATATTGGCTCTCGCCGAACTTGACGAACGCGTCGATCAGGTCTTTGTCCAGGCGCCCGGCCGCCGCCTCTTCGCGGAGGATCTCGACGCTTTTCTCGAGCGAGAAAGGCGGCTTGTACGAGCGCTCGTTGCGCAGCGCGTCGTAGATCTCGATCGTCGCGACAATGCGCGCGAGGAACGGGATATCTTTTTCCGTGAGATGCTGCGGGTAGCCGGAGCCGTCGAGCTTCTCATGGTGCGCGGCGACGAGCGGCGCGATCTCTTCGAGCGGTCCGAGCTGGAGGCACATGTCGGCGCCGAGAACCGGATGCGTCTTCATGACCTCGAACTCGTCGGGGGTGAGCGGTCCCGGTTTTTGCAGGATCGCGGCGGGAATCGAGACTTTGCCCGAATCGTGGAAAAAGGTCGCGAGGTAGAGCAGCCTCATCTCGGCGTCCGAGAGGCCGATGTAGCGCCCGAAGTTGAGGGCATAGAAGCAGGCGCGCTGGATATGCGCCTCGAAATAGGGCTCGACCTTCGACAGGCGATCGATGAAGGTCTCGAGCCGCCGGCGGTCCTCGCCTTCCCACTTCAGCGGATAGGGTCTCAGGAGATAGAGCATATTGGTTTGCACTCGCCTCCCGTCGGCCCCGCATTATATCACAGTCGCGGGCTTCTTGTCTTTTTCATGCGCGCTCCCTACGATGGCGCTATGTCGGCGAAGGCCGTAGTGCTTTTGAGCGGCGGGCTCGACTCCGCGACCGCGATGGCGATCGCCCGCGGCGAGGGCTACGAGATACACCCGTTGAGCTTCCGCTACGGGCAGCGCCACGAGCGCGAGCTCGAGGCCGCGGAGCGCATCGCGCGGGCGTTCGGCGCGGCCGACCGGCACCTCGTGATCGCCTTCGATCTCCGGGCGATCGGCGGCTCGGCGCTGACCGACGCGATCGCCGTGCCGAAGAGCCGGAGCGCCGGCGAGATCGCGCACGGCATCCCGGTCACCTACGTGCCGGCGCGCAACACGATCTTTCTCTCCTTCGGTCTCGCGCTTGCCGAGAAGCTCGGCGCCGCGGATATTTTTTTCGGCGCGAACCAGCTCGACTACAGCGGCTACCCCGATTGCCGCGAGGAATACATCCAGGCGTTCGAGCGGATGGCGAACCTCGCGACCAAGGCGGGCGTCGAAGGGACGGCGAAAACGAAAATCCACACGCCGCTGATTCACCTCACCAAGGCCGAGATCATCAGAAAAGGCCTCGCGCTCGGGGTCGACTACTCCCTCACCTGGAGCTGCTACGACCCGGCGCCGGGCGGCTTGGCTTGCGGCCGCTGCGACAGCTGCCAGCTGAGATTGAAGGGATTTAAGGAAGCGGGAGTCGAAGATCCGATAAAGTACGCGACAAAATAGGTGCTGGTCGAGTTACCAAAGACAGACTTCGCAAAAACCTAAACGGTTCAGATAAAAATCATCGATAGCGGTTGTATCAATGCCGCAGTTTTTGCAGATGCCTTTGCGGTCGAAATTGATACACATATCGTCAGGATTTTCCGCGTCAGGACGGCACGCCTTACATTTACAATCTTGATTCAATGCAGCCTCAGCTTCATGCAAAAAGCTTACCTCTTCATATACCCCCGCGCGCCGATCGCGACGAAGATCACGCCCCAGCCTAGCAAGAAAAGCGGACCACGCCATTCGGCGTTGGACAGCGTCTTCGCAGATAAGAGATTGCTGACAACATTCAGCGCGCCCATGATAAGAAACGCCGCGCCAAGAATGCCAGCGACGATGCGGAAGAACGGCCGCATCATGATGGATCGCCTCCGCCGTGGCGCATGATCTCGGCGATCTCCTGAACGCGCGCGGTTGTGATGCCGTCGCGCTGCTCGACGGTGAGCGGATGATCGGTTTCTTCGAGCAGGATGAAGGGCCGCTCACCCGGCGGCCGCGTGTAGAGCTCGCATTTTAGATTGAGCGTCGATGGATAGCCGGGGAAGTCCGTGGCGAGCCAGCCCTCATACGGCGGCTCGCTCTCCCGCCCGTGCATGTTCCAAAGCTCGGCCGCGCGGACGAAATCTTCGGCCGAGAGCGACACCCAGGAAAGCCACATAAACTGCTTGCCGGCGTCTTTCACCGGGATGTATATGCCCCCGAGGAGAAAGTAATGATCGTCGATGATGCATTGATCGCTGGAGAGCTCGGCGCGCGCCGCGCGCTCCTCCGGCTGGAGCATGTACCACAGCGCCGGCGCGCTCGCGCCGTAGCTCATCGGGAGCCCCTGGTGTGTCTCGCCGCAGCGCGCGCACTTATAGCTGTCGTCTTCCCAGCTCATTTTGCACCGCCCGGCGAGGTTATCGCGCCGGGAAATAATTTTACCGCGTACTCGCGGTTCACCGCCTCGATGATGGAGTTGTCGTAGAACGTCTTCGGATCGGCGCTTTTCGCCTTCGGATCGGACGAATCGTCGAGGACCAGGCGAATCGCCGCGGGATCGATCGTCATGTCCTTGTTCCACACGCGCGCGCCCTGCTGGTAATTTTCGCTCAGCACCTGCGGGTCGCTGATCTTCTCGTATTTCGCGTCAGCCTTCTTGGCGAACTCTTCGTCGTCGAGCGCGCGCTTGACCCCGTCGAGGCAGGCGCGCAGATAAGCCTTGAGCGTATTCGGATTTTTCTGCGCGAACTCGCGCGTGACCGCCGTGCCCGGGCCGACGATCTTGAGTCCGTCCTTATAGTAATCGACGATCACCGGATAGCCCTGCTTTCGCGCCGTCTCCGTCGCCGGCGGCGTGATGATAAGACCGTCGGCGTTGCCGACGAGAAAAGTTCCGAGCGCCTCCTGCACGCTTCGATGATAGAGCAGCTTGATATCCCTTCCGATCTCCATGCCGTATTTTCGCGCCGTCATGCGCATCGCGATCTCGCCGAACGCGCCGGGAGAAGTCGTCGCGACGGCTTTGCCGCGCAGCATCTCGAAAGCGGTGAGCCCTTTCTGGCCGAAGAGCACGAGCGAGCTCCGATCGACGCCGGCGGCGACATAAATAATGCTCGCGCCGGCGAGCGTGGCCGCGATCGCGGCGGCGCCGCCCTGATAGATGTCGATGGCGCCGGAGACGACGCCCTGCACGGCGGCGCTGGCGCTCACCTGCGTGATCGAGACGGTCACGCCGTGGCGCGCGAAATAGCCGGCCTCCTGCGCAACCAAAAGCGGCAGCGTCGTCGGCCCCCATGCGGCGATCGCGACTTCGAGCCGGCTCTTTTCCGGCTTGGGAAAAATCTCCGCCGCCTGTGCGCCGGCGCCCGCGAGCGCCAGGACTCCGGCAAACACGAGCGGCGCGATTTTTCCGCGGCCGGGCTTCATCGCGTCATTTGAGGTTGTAAAACGACAGCGCGTTGAGACCGAGAATCTTTTCCTTGCTCCGCTCGCCGATGTCCTTGCGGTCGAGGACCATCTTCGCCGTGTGCGGCCAGTCGCTGTCCCAATGCGGATAATCGGACGCGTAGAGAATGCAGTCGCCGCCGAATTGCTCGATCATGAACGGCAGCGCCGACTCCTCGCCCTCGCAGGTGAAGAAGCAGCGTCCCGCCTTGATGTATTCGCTCGGCGGCAGCTTGAGCGGCGGCATCTCGGCGCGGCGCTTGTGAAATTTCTCGTCGAAGCGCTCCATCCAGTACGGCACCCAGCCGACGCCCGCTTCGAGAAAGGCGACCTTGAGCTTAGGGAAACGGTCGAGCACGCCGTTGGAGATAATCGAGATGATCGAGATCATCTGCTCGAACGGGTGCGAGACCATGTGCACGCCGAGGTATTTGTGAAAGCGCAGCGTGCCCTGCGA
>DASWZY010000258.1:0-12452 GCA_036407055.1 Binatia bacterium | reverse complement strand
TCTTGTTCGTCGAGACGCCCGTCGCATCCACTGCATAGTCCTGGATCCGATAGACGCCGGTCATGTAGAGCGCGCTCGCCATGATCGAGTGATCGACGGTATACGTCGAGCCCATGTCGGCGATGATTCGATCGCGCAGGCCTAAAATCGTGCCGTCTTTCTTCAGCGCCATCTCGATGTAATGGATCTGGTCGCGCCCGTGGCGGCCGTTGCGCATGTGCTCGACGCGCGTCTCGCACCATTTGATCGGCCGGCCGAGCTCGCGCGAGATGAACGGCAGCAGCAATTCTTCCTGATAGGTCTGGATTTTGACGCCAAAGGACCCGCCGACGTCCGGCGCAATGACGCGGATCTTTCCTTCGGGGAAATCGATCACGTCGGCGATGCGGCCGCGCAGCGAATGCGGATTCGCCGTCGCCGACCACATCGTGAGGCTGTCCTCGTCGGGGTTGTAATGCGCGAGATAGGCGCGCGGCTCGATCGGGCAGGCGGTGATGCGATGGCTGCGGATGCGTTCTTTGATGACGACGTCGGCCTTGGCGAAGATTTCGTCGATGCCGTCGGTCGCGAAATGAAATTTGTAGACTGTATTGCTGCCGAGCACGTCGTGCACCGGCGTCGCGCCCGGCTCCAGCGCCGCTTCGGGGTCGATCATCGCCGGCAGCGGCTCGTAATCGACGGTGATCGCCTCGACGGCGTCCTCAGCGAGGTAGCGGTTGTCGGCGACCACGACCGCGATCGGCTCGCCGAAGTAGCGGATTTTGTCGAAGGCGAGAGGGTAGAGCTTGAGCGGACGCAAAAGCGGGCTGCCGCCGACACGCATCGGCTTGATGCGGCCGGCGATATCCTCGCCGGTGAAGACCGCACGGACACCGGGCATCTCGCGCGCAGCGGAGACATCGACCGATTTTATCCGGGCGTGCGCGCAGGCGCTGCGGGAGAAAGATGCGTGCAGCGTACCTGGCGGCAGGAGATCGTCGACGAACCGGCCGGTGCCGGTGACGAACCGCTGTGTCTCCTTCCTCCTGACGCGCTCGCCGATCGGCGGATTGATCGGAAAATCCATTCCCGCCGCTTATACCTTGAACTTGCCGTCCTCGCAGACGACCTTGTTGTCGTCGACGACGATCGTGACCCGCGCGGCGATACCTTCGAGGCGAAGATTGCTTTTCACCTGCCCGCGGTCGGCGCCGTGGCCGATGCCGAAGTGCATCGCGCCGAGCGCCTTCTTGTCGTTCCGCATCATGCCCATCGCCGGCCAGCATTTATGGTTGGTGCCGACGGCGATCTCGCCGCCGACGAGCCAACAGTTGTCGTCGCCGTAGGTTTCCAAGTACCAGCGGACCTGGTCCGCTTCCGAGCCGCCTTTGATATCGACGACGCGGCCGTTTTTGATGATGAGCGCAACCGGATCGCGCCAGCGCCCGGGAGGGTAGTGCGAGGTCGTGTCCCACACGATCGTACCGTTCGCGGTGCCCGGCATCGGCTCGATGTGAATCTCGCCGAACGGCCAAGTGCCGGAGCCGAGCTTACCGGTCTTCTCGTTGCGCTCGAATGGCATTCTGCCCCAGCGATCGGCGGAATGGCCGGCCGGCATGCCCGAGATATCGGCCGTCAAGTCGCTGCCGAATTTGGTCGTGACGTGAATTTTCTTACCCTTGTCGTAGATTTCGCCGACGCGCCGCTGGAGATCGCAGATCTGCTCCAGGTCTTCGACGGTCGCGCGGCCGCCGCCCTCGGTGAGAATCTCGACGGTCACTTCTTCCATCAGCCAGATCGGGGTGCGGCCCGAGCCGCCGCCCTCGCCGCGGATCGAGCGCAGTCCGGGAGTGCCGCTGTTGAGCGCGGTCGTGGTGAGCGCGACGACGGCGTCGGCTTCCTTCGCCGCGGCGACGGACATCGGCGACGGGTCGGCGCAGTGATACGCGCGCCTGGGGTACATAGCGAGCGTCACCTCGGCGCCGCGCTCGGCGATCGCCGCCATCGCCGATTGCCAGACCATCGGGTCCATGGCGTCGTCGGTCATGACGAGCAGCCGGTCGCCTTTCTGTACGTTACGGAACGGCACCTGCCAGCTTTTCATCAAGCCGATGATTTTCGTCGATGGCACGCCGTATCTTTCCACCATGACCATGAGAAAATTCCTCCTGTCCCTATGATCAATCTTCTCCCAAAATCTTCGCCCACTTCGCGCTGGTCTCTTTCAACAACTCTTCGCTGATCTGCGTCGTCGCGGGGAATTCGTTCATCCAGTAATAAGGACGGCATGCGTCGATGATCGCGACCGCGCCGGTGTAGTCCCCTGCTTCTTTTTTGTGCTTGGGCAGCCGCGGATCGATCTTGTAGCTCCAGATCCTGCGGCAGACGTCCAGCGACGTCTCCGGATCGCAGCGCGTCGCGATCGCCCACAGGACCTGCTCGAGATTGTACGGATCGATATCCTCGTCGACGACGATGACGAAGCGGCCGTGGTAGCCGGCGGTGCCGCCCATCGCGCCGTGCGCGGCGCGCATCGCATGGCCGGGGTAGGCCTGCTTCAGCGAGATGATGCACATGCCCCATGAATAATTGACCGCCTTCACGTCCGGGATGCCGAGCTTCTCGAGCTCGTTCCACACGAGAATCCCGCGCGAGGAGAGCACGCCGCGGCTCGCGCCGATGAACGGCGGCGAGCCCAATATGATCGGGTCCTTGCGGTAGAGAACGCTCTTGATCAACGTGACCGGCGCCGGACGTGCGCCGCCGCCGTAGTAGCCGGAGAACTCGCCGAACGGTCCCTCGATCTCCGTGCCGCCTTCGGGCGGCGGCATCTCGCCTTCGAAAATCATTTCTGCGGTGGCGGGAATCGGCAGATCGGTCGCGACGCCGCGCGTGACTTCGACCGCGCCGCCGCGCATCCAACCGGCGAAGCCGTACTCGGAGACACCCCAGCTGAGATTCGTTCCGGCCGCGACCAGCAGCGAAGGCTCGTTTCCGAGCGCGATCGCGATCGGGCACGACTTGCCTTTAGCCCAGTATTTCTTGCGGATCACGTCGCCGTGGTGGCCCGAGCCGATATGCGCTACGATTTTATTTTTACCGAGCAACATGAAGCGGTATGAGCCGAGATTGAGGTAGCCCGACTCCGGATCGCGCGTGACGCAGGACGTCGCGCAGATATATGGACCGCCGTCGCGCTGATGCCACTTGGGCCAGGGAAAGCGGGAGATGTCGATGTCGCCGCCGGTCTGCACGTTTTCTTTCACCGGCGCGTCATCGGTCATCACCGGCTCGACGGGAGCGAACTCTTTCAATTTATTTTTCCAGTAGAGCACTGCCTCGGGATCGGTGAGGTCGTTGGCGACGCCGAAGACGAGGCGCTCGCGCGTGCGGTTGGTGAGAAAGTTCGTCAGGACTCGCTCGCCTTTCTTGTGTCCTTTAATCGAATCGAAGAGGACCGCAGGGCATTTTTTGCGGAAGGAAGCGACTTCCGTGATCGCGCCGATCTCGAGATTCGGATCCGCACCGGTGAGTGTCACAAGCTCGCCGAGCTTGTCGATGGTCTTGAGAAATTCCCTCAGATCGTAGAACTGCACTGGATGCCTCCGAGCTGGCGGCGCTACTTCGCCCGGCGGTCGTACGTTTTCGCGCCGAGACGGGTTTCGTTATGGACTATGGTGACCTCGATTGGGATGCTGCGAGAGGCGGAGACGAACGCGGGGCAGCGTTTTGTTGCCGCCTCCACTATCGATTGAATCGCGTCGGGGGAACCGGGACTATCGACCGTTACCTTATAAGTAATGTGCGAGAAGCCGCGCTCGAATTCGCGCTCGGCGTCGCCGCCGCCGGCTTCGACATAGCCGGAGATCTCGCCCTCGAGGCGCGAGAGCGCGACATCGACGACCGCCGCGCTCTTTACGCACCAGACTTGATGGCACATCATGATGCCCGCGAGAAAATAGCGCAGCGGCGCGGGGCCGGCGTCGTGCCCGCCGTGTACTTCGTCGGAAATGAAGCTGTGGCCTTCGACGGTCGCGCGGAATTGAAGTCCGTGCAGCGCCTTGCAGTTGACGGTCGTCACCGGACGCTGCGGCTCGCTCTCTTTGCGCGCGCTGCGCTGCGCGAGCTGGCGCGTCGCGATCTCCTTCAAATTAGACTCGACCTTGAACATTGCTCCTCCGCCCGCTCTTCCGCGAACCTATCCAACAGTTGGAATACATGCAAGCGACGTCAAGATTTACATCGAGATTCGGATCGGTTTCTTGACTTTCTTGGATCGTCTATCCTATCCATCGCTATGGAAGGTTTCCGATGATGGCAAGGTCCGGCAACAAAACACGGTCGACTGCTCTGATCTTTTTTTGTCTGGTTTCGGCGTTCGCCGCGCCGGCGCTAGCGGCGGAAGAGAGAATCACCTTCGGCTACTCGTCGATCAGCGCCGACATGGCCGGCGTGTGGATGGCGAAGGAAACCGGCGCATTCGAGAGATACGGCTTGAACGCGGACCTCGTCTACATCAGCTCCGGCGCAGTCGTCATTCAGGCGTTGGTCGCGGGGAGCCTGCACGCGGGGCTGGGAGCAAGCAACGCGGTGGCTGCTGCCGTGTTGAAGGGCGCGCCTATCCTCGCGGTCGCCGCCGACACAAGCCGGCCTTCGATGGCCTTGTGGGTTCAACCCGAAATCGTTCGTCCCGAACAGCTCGAAGGCAAGACCGTGGCCATCACGCGCTACGGATCGACGACCGATTTTATCGGCCGCCTGATGCTCAAGAAAATCGGGCTCGAGGGAAAAGCGAACCTGCGGCCGTTCGGAGGCGGCGTCGAGGCCGACGCCGGCTTTCGCAGCCGGCAGGCGGACGGCCGCGTGGCGACGCAGCCGCCCGGACCCCAGGCGAGAAAACTTTTGGACGGGGCGGATCTGCAGATCGCTTTTTCAGCGGATTTTCTCGCTGTCAGCAGCGAGTTTCAGAAGAAATCTCCAAGGTCCGTCGAAAGAATCGTGATGGCTTACACCGACGGCGTGGCCGCGCTTCGAACCCGGAAAGCAAAGGCGCTCGAGGTGCTGTCCAAGTATTTGCGCCAAAGAGGCGGATCGCCGGAGTGGCAATACGAATACGTTCTCAAGTATTTCGACCGCGTCCCGCGCATCGAGCCGGGTGCGGTGGAAATGGTTCTGGCGATGTTGGGCCATTCGGGCCCGGCGCCGAGGATCGCCGACAACAGCATCATCGACAAGCTTGAGCGTGAAGGATTCATCGACAAACTTTACAATACGAAATAGACAGGAGATGGCCATGGCCGATGAAACGCAGAAAGTATTGGACCTGATCGATAAGGAAGCTGCGGCAAAACTCTTGATCGATCTCGTCAACATCAGCAGCCCGACGGGAGAAGAAGGGGAGATCGGCAAATATCTCGCCGGTAGATACGAGAGCGCCGGACTCAAGACGACACTTCAGGAGGCGGATCAGGACCGCTTCAATGCTGTCGGCGTCGTCGAGGGCGACGGCACCGGCCTCAGCCTCATGTTCGACGGCCATATGGATGTGTCGTTCACCGGGAGGGAGAAAGTCGGCGCCAAAGGCGGCTTCGGCCTGCTGCCGACAGTTTCTTCGGGCGCGAAGGCGGTGGTCGAGGGCGGCCGGATCTACGGTCTCGGCGCCACGAATATGAAGGGCGGCGTGACGGCTTTTACGCTCGCCGCCGAATCGATCAAGAAAGCGGGCGTCAAGCTGCGCGGCGATCTCACCGTCGCGGGAGTCATCGGCGAAATCATCATGGCGCCGGTCGACGAGTTCAAGGAAGCGAAACTCCGCGGCTACACGAGGGGAACGCAATTTCTCGTCACGCACGGCTTCGGCGCCGACATGGCCGTCGTCGCCGAGCCGACCGGCAGCATCGTCCGGTTGGGTCATTTCGGGCCGCAGTGGGTGAAAATCTCGACGTATGGGGTTACGGCGAACACGGTTTATTCGGGGGAAGTCGTGAGCCCGATCGATCGAATGCTGAGAATTATCCAGGCCCTAAAGGATTGGACTCCGCGCTATCAGGAGAAAATTTACAATCGTTTTCCCCACATGAAAACGAAGCCGGTGGTGCGCATTTCTGCGATCAACGGCGGCACGCCATGGCGCCTCGCGCGGCCGGCGGGCATGTGCAGCATCTATCTCGACATTCGCACGAAGCAGTCCGCCGCGGAGCTGAAGCGCGATATCGTGCAGATGCTCAAAGGCGTCAAAGAAAGCGCGCAGAGCCAAGGCGATCCGGAATTCGACTTCGATGTCGAGTTCTATCTGACCCAGCCGGGCGCCGAGGTGGAGCCCGACCATTTGCTGGTCACCTCCATCCGCGCGGCGCACCGAACGGTCCATAGCGCGGACGCGGAAGACGTTTACGGCGCGATCGATTCAGACGCGAGCGTCCTCACGCATTACGGTATCCCTGCTATCAATTACGGGCCGCGGCCGAGGGATGCATCGACACGCACAGGTGGGCGCGAATACCAGAATATCGACGATGTCGTCAATGTGGCGCGGGTATTTGCCCTCTTGGCCCTGGATATTTGTAACCGCCCGGCTACGTAAAACGCCCGGCATACGCGGCCCGGGTGTTTACATATTCGAAATAGAATATATCAGTCGAGTCGTGCTCGGCATGAGGGCCGCCTGAGTGTAAAGTTATTGGTGCCGGCGCCGGCCTGTGGGCCTCCGCAAGCACGGCGAAAATGACCCGGACTCTTACCCGTACGTCTTCAATACGTGGCGGGCAATCACCATGCGCATCACTTCGGACGCGCCTTCGGTGATGAGTCGGCTCCGCTGATCGACGAACCACTTGGCGAGCGGCAGGTCGAGGGTGAGACCGATGCCGCCGTGGATCTGGAGCACGCGGTCGACGACGCGCACCGACATCTCGTCGGCGTAAAGTTTTGCCATGTACGCTTCGTTGCGCGCGTCTTCGCCCTGATCGCTCTTCCACGCGGCCTGATAGACCATCAAGCGCGCGGCGTGCAGCTCGATATAGGAATCGGCGAGCTTCCACTGGATCGCCTGCCGCTCGGCGAGCGGCTTGCCGAAGGTGACGCGCTGTTTGGCGTAGCTCGAGCCCATCTCGATGCAGCGCTCGGCGATGCCGATCGCGCGCGCGCCGTGTCTCAGACGGCCGACCGAGAGCCATTTCTGCGCGAGCTTGAAACCTTCGCCTTCCTTGCCGACGAGGTTCGCAGCGGGCACCTTCGCATCCTCGAAGACTATCTCGCAGGGCTCGTCGCCCATGATCGTTTTGTAGCGCGCGGTGATCTTCACGCCCGGCGTGTTCATGTCGACCAGCAGGCAGGAGATGCCGCCGTGCGAGCCTTTCGCCGGATCCGTCACGACCATGACTTGCGCGAAGTCCGCCTTCTCGGCATCGGTGATAAAGCGCTTGACGCCGTTCACGATGTAATGATCGCCATGGCGCACGGCGCGCGTCTTCATCGAGCCCGGGTCCGAGCCCGCGTCCGGCTCGGTCTGCGCGAAGCACATCGTCTTCTCGCCTTTGACGACGGGATAAAAATAGCGCTGCTTCTGCTCGTCGTTGAGGCTGTAGAGAATCGGCCGCACCTCGGGGCCGAAAATCGTCTCGCCGCGCGACGGCAGGGCGGCGGTCCGCGCGAGCTGTTCCCAGACGACAACTTGCGCGAGCAGATTCAACCCGGCGCCGCCGTACTCTTCCGGCACGTCTAACATCCATAAACCCATCTCGCGCGTTATTTTCTCGAGTCTCGCCTTGACGTCCGGCTTCAACTCCATGCCGTCCTTCGACTGCATTTCGATCGGGATCAATTCCTTATCGACGAATTGCCGGACCGTCTTCTGGAGCATCTCCAGCTCTTCAGGCAATTTGAAATCCATCGAAAACTCCTTGCCGCGTATCTGTTTCGGCTAAGGCGCCGGGCGCCATTGCTGCGCTTTTAACTCGGCCATCGCTTTGCGCGCCAGCGAAAAATCAAAAATCTTTGCCAGCGGCGGCGGTTCCTTGTTCTTTTCGAGAAATGCCGTCAGCGCTTTTTTCTGCTGCGGCTCGCCGACGGTGCCGTCCTGGGTCATCCCCGGACGGACCTCATCGTACGTGCGCGTGGCGACGTCGGCCGTGATCTTCAGGGTGCGCGCGAGGAGCGCGATAGTCTGCGCCCGATTTGCCTGAGCATATAGCAGGCCCTTCAGGCCGCCGCGGATGAATTTCTCGATCAGCGCCGGCTCCGTCTTGAGCAGACTCGAGCGTGTGATGACACCCCCTTGGAGGTATACATAATTCGGCTGGCGCACGAAGGATACCAGCTCGCGAAAGCCTGCGTCCTCCGCCATGATATAGGCCGACGGCGACAGCATCGCGGCGTCCACCGCGCCGGTTTTCAGCGAGATGAACCGCTCCATGCCTGTGCCGACCGCTAGGATGGTCGCGTCGCGTCCCGCTTCGACCCCGTGATCGTTCAAAAAATCGCGCAGCAGCGAATCGGGCCCGCTGCCGAAGCTCGAGACGCCGATGCGCTTGCCTTTTAGCTGCGCCACCGAGCGAATCGATGGATTGGAGTATAGCGAAAAATTCGCCTTGTCATAGCTCGTGAAGAGGAACGTCATCGGCAAGCCGCGCGTGATCGGCAATAGGGCTGAGCCGCCGGCGGTGCCGAATTCGACGTTGCCGGCTATAACCGCCTGAATCGAGATCGCGGCGCGCACGAGGATGAGCTCGACGTCGAGGCCTTCCTCGCGCCAGTAGCCCTTTTCCTTAGCGATATAAAACGCGACGGATGACTCCGAGACTGCGGGTATGGTCGCGTTGATTTTCCGCAGCGCCTGCGCTTCGGCGAGGTGCGGGGCGACCGTGGCAGCGACCAACGCGCATAAGAACCACTGGAGCGTCTTCAAGCTAGCGGTCCCTTCCCTTCCTTAAGGCGACGTAAATCTTTTCCGCCGTCACCGGTGCGTCGAGGATCTGCGCCCCGATCGCGTCATAGACCGCGTTGGCGATTGCTGCGGGCGTAGGCGTCGTAGTGCACTCGCCGATCGGCTTGCTCTGGAACGGCCCCGGCCCGGCGGAGTTGTGAACGTGGACCGTCTCGAGCTCGGGAATATCACCGACGCACGGAATCTTATAATCGCCGAGGTTCGCCGCAGTGATGCGGCCTTCGGCGTCAGGCAGGTTTTCGATCATGGCGAAGCCGAGGCCCTGCACCATGCCGCCCTCGATCTGTCCTTGGTGGGCGATAGGATTGATGATCGTGCCTACCTCGTTGAACGAGGTGATTTTTAGATGAACGATCTTTCCCGTCTCAGGATCGATCTGGACGTCTGCCATCTGGCCGAAGAACGAGAGCGTGCCGTCTCTGTCCGAATGGATGCGCCGGCCGAATTCCTTCATCTCGCCGGTTTCGGCCGCGAGCGCGGCGAAGCTGAGCTTCTTACCCGGCGCCGACAGCATCCCGCGACCGATGCGGACCGCGGCGTCCGGCACTTCCCAGCGGCGCGCCGCCTCGGCGATCATTTTTTCACGGAGCTTGGTCGCGGCAATCGTCGCCGCCGTGCCGGCGAGAAAAGTCACGCGGCTGCCGCCGAGGGCGATATCCGTCGCGAAGGTGTCCGTATCGCCGGACACGATCGTGACTTCATCGGCGGCGATGCCGAAGATCTCAGCCACGATCTGGCGGAGGATTGTGTGCGCGCCGGTGCCGGTGTCGGTCACGGTCGTCAGGATGAAAATCTTGCCCTGGCGGTCTAGCCCCACCTCGAGATTGCATTCGCCGGGGCCGATGTTCCCGATGCAGAGAGCAATGCCGCGTCCGCTGAAAGGCTTCCTGCCGGAAGCGTGCTTCGGTCGCATACGATCGACGACCGCGATCCCCATGTCGCTGTCGATTTTGTGTCCGCCGGCCAGCGTGTCGCCGATGCGCAGCACGTTCTTCCGGCGAAACTCCCAGGGATCCATGCCGATCTTCCGCGCGATGTAGTCGGTGTGCGATTCGACGGCGAAATAAATCTGCGGATCGCCGGGGCCGCGCATGTGACCGCTTGGAATCAAATTCGTGTAGATCGAGAAGGCGTCTACCGCCGCGTTAGGGATACGGTAGGCGCCGGCGGCGTGCCGCGCGCCCGGAAGATTGATCGTCGCGTTCGGCTTGAAGCCTGCGTAGGCGCCGCTGTTGAAGACGACTCTGACTTCGCGCGCCCACAGTGTGCCGTCCTTTTTGAGGCCGCTCTTGATCCGGATGGTCGAAGGATGGCGCGGATTTCCCGCGATCAGCTCCTCGCCGTAGGTCATCACCATCTTCACCGGCCGGCGGGCCGCGCGCGAGAGATAGTAGGCGAGCGGGATGTCCATCACGGATCCCTTGGCGCCGAAATCGCCGCCGACGGGGCCGAGCTGAATCAAAATCTTCGCCGGCTCGACTCCGAGAATCTCCGCCAGATACTGTCGCGTCTGGAACGGAACCTTGTTCGATGACCAGACGGATATGCGATCGCCATTGCCGGCATCGACGACGCAGGAGTGCGGCTCGAGATAGGCTTGATGGACACGGTGCGTAGTGAAAGTCTGCTCGAAGACGAAATCGGACTCTGCGAAGCCGCTCGCGGTGTCGCCGAGCCGCCACTGAACGTGCGAGTGGGTGTTCGGGAACGACGGCATGGGCCGCGGCGCGTTGATATAGCCAATGAGATTTTCGTGCAGCAGCGGCGCGCCTTCCCGCATCGCCGACGCCGAGTCGAAGACCGCGGGCAGCTCGGCGTACTCAACGTCGATCAGCGCCGCTGCCTCTTCGGCGATCGCTGCGCTATCCGCCGCGACCGCGGCGACTTTTTCGCCGACGAAACGCACGCGGTCGCGCGCCAGCACCGGCATGTCGCGGAGCTGCCGGCCGAAAAGCTTTTCGGATACGTCGGCCGCCGTGATAACCGCCAGTACCCCGGGAACGGCGCGTGCGCGCGACGCATCGATTCTGACGATGCGCGCGTGCGGGAGGGGACTGCGCAGCGTTTTTCCCCAAACGATGTTCGGCAGCGACCGGTCGGCGGTATAGACCGCTTTTCCGGTCACCTTATGTTTGCCTTCAAATTTGGGCTCGGACTTGCCGATGGCGGAATACTTTTTCAAATTCGATTCCCCGGAAATAATTGAGTCATGTTCTGAGGCCCGGTGTCAGCAGTGGCGGAATATATCGCAGTACCAGCGTGCGTAGTCCGCGTATTGCGGGCCGAACTTCTCGGGATTCACGACCAGGTATTTCGGCCTGACCAGCTCGGGATAGAGATGCTTCAAGCCCGGGATAGTGGAGTTCCTGCCGAATCTCGCCACGAGAATCTCCTGTCCCTCCGACAGCAGCCAGTCGATCATGAGCGCCGCGGCATGTGGATGCGCGCTGTGCTTCGCCAACAGCACATACTTCGGAGTGGACAGGACCGGCTCCAGCAGCACGGCTTCCACGGGAGCTCCCCTGCGCTTCAGCTCTACGATATTGTGCCCGAGCAGCCACGGCGACATGGCGAATTCTCCGGCGGCCAGAAGCTGCGCTTGCAGCGTGTGGCCCTCGCGCATCGCCGGTGCGTTTTTCGCCAGCCGGGTGAAATAGGCGAAAGCTTTTTCTTTGCCCCAGAATTCCAGCAGCGTTCCGAAGATCTCCTGGTCGGCGCTGCTGAGGGAAAGTTTGTCTTTGTAAATCGGATTTAAGAGGTCGTCATACGTTTTGGGGATATCGTTTTTTGCAATGCTCGGCGTGTGGATTCCCAACGCCATGACCGAGTGAAAGTAGCCTGTCCAGTACCCTTCTTTATCGGCATAGCCTTCGAGAACGGATTTACGCAGCGGCGAGAGGTAGGGGTCGAGCAGCTGGCTTTGCTTCAACTTGAACGCGGAATCGGGGGAAATCTCGATCACGTCGACCGCGTGGGTTCCCGCGCGCGCTTCCGCCAGCACCTTGGAAGACACGCCGTTCGTCGTGGCCCGGAAATTGTCGACCTGGAGAAATGGGTATTTTTTCTTGAAGCGCTCGAGCAGCTGCTGCATCACGGCGACATTCGTCGTGCCGTAGAGGACGATCTTCGCTTCACGCTTCGCGCCCTCGATCAGCTGCGCCTCGCGGGCGGGGTCTGGCAGGCCCTGGAACGGCTGGAGGACCTGTCCGGCGGTTTTGCCCAGAGCCATGCCGGCGGCGGCATGGAAGAAAAGCAGCAGGAAAAAGAGCTTCCCGAAGCGAAAGGTAAAGCGTTTTGGATTCAGGCGAGTTTCTCGAAACATGGTTGCGGTTTATCCACGGCCCAAAAAGATCGGCTTGCCTTCCGTCTTTTCGATATAACGAACGAAGCGATATTTGTTTTCCAGCAGATCCATGTTGGTGCGCTGGATCTTACGATGGCCGCGGCTCTCTTCGACTTTGGCGACGATGAACTTGAGGCCGCTTCCGGTGAGCGCCGGCGCAGCGGCTTTCTTGAATGCCTCCAGATC
>DASWZY010000257.1:0-4639 GCA_036407055.1 Binatia bacterium | reverse complement strand
AATCATGTCGATCAGCTTGATGCCGACAAACGGCGCGATGACGCCGCCGACGCCGTAAATTAAAAGCGAGCGCGCGAACAGCGCGCCGGCGCCGACCGGCCGGTATTTCACGCCCCGCAGAGAGAGCGGGATCAGCAGCACGATGATGATCGCGTTGAAGATGACGGCCGAGAGAATCGCGCTGAGCGGCGTCGCGAGATGCATGATGTTGAGCGGCGCGATCTCGGGATAGACGCCGGCGAACATCGCCGGGATGATCGCGAAATATTTCGCGACGTCGTTTGAGATCGAGAATGTCGTGAGCACGCCGCGCGTCATGAGCAGCTGCGTCCCGATCTCGACGACTTCGAGCAGCTTGGTCGGGTTGGAGTCGAGGTCGACCATGTTGCCGGCTTCTTTCGCCGCCTGCGTGCCCGTGTTCATCGCGACCGCGACGTCGGCCTGCGCGAGCGCGGGCGCGTCGTTGGTGCCGTCGCCGGTCATCGCGATCAGGTGGCCGCCGGCCTGCTCCCGGCGGATGCGCGCGAGCTTGTCCTCGGGCTTGGCCTCCGCCATGAAATCGTCGACCCCCGCTTCGGCGGCGATCGCCGCGGCGGTCACCGGATTGTCGCCGGTGATCATGACCGTCTTGATGCCCATCTGGCGCAACTGCGCGAAGCGCTCCTTGATGCCGCCTTTGACGACGTCCTTCAGCTGGATCACGCCGAGCACTTGCGCGCCGTCGGAGACGACCAGCGGCGTGCCGCCCTGGCGCGAGACGAATTCCACGGCGCTGCCGACTTCGGCCGGGAACGAGCCGCCGATAGTTTCCACATACTGGCGGATCGCCGTCGCCGAGCCTTTGCGGATGCGCCGCGACGAGCCGTTGTCGGAGAAATCGACGCCGCTCATCTGCGTCTTGGCGCTGAAGGGGATGAACACGGGATGATCGGCGATTTCGCGGCCGCGGATGCCGAAGCTTTCCTTCGCGAGCACGACGATCGAGCGTCCCTCGGGCGTCTCGTCGGCGAGCGAGGCGAGCTGCGCGACCTCGGCGAGCCGCGCCGTCGTCACGCCTTTCGCGCTGATGAATTCCGTCGCCATGCGGTTGCCGAGCGTGATCGTGCCGGTCTTGTCGAGCAGCAGCGTGTCGACGTCGCCAGCCGCTTCGACGGCGCGGCCGCTCATCGCGAGAATGTTCTTGCGCACGAGGCGGTCCATGCCGGCGATGCCGATCGCGGAGAGGAGACCGCCGATCGTCGTCGGGATGAGGCATACGAGCAGCGCGACGATCACGGTGACGGAGATCGCGATGCTGGAATAGAGCGCGAGCGGCACGAGCGTCACGCAGGCAAAGAGAAAGACGAGCGTCAGTCCGGCGAGCAGGATATTGAGCGCGATCTCGTTCGGCGTCTTGTGGCGCTTCGCGCCCTCGACGAGCGCGATCATGCGGTCGAGAAACGATTCGCCGGGATTGGTCGTGATGCGCACGACGATGCGGTCCGACAGCACGCGCGTGCCGCCGGTTACGGCCGAGCGGTCGCCGCCGGCCTCGCGGATCACCGGCGCGGACTCGCCGGTGATCGCCGACTCGTCCACCGACGCGATGCCTTCGATGACCTCGCCGTCGCCGGGCACGAACTCGCCCGCCTCGACGACGACGACATCGCCTTTGCGCAGCATGGACGCGGGGACGTGCTCTTCCTGTCCCTTCATCACGCGGCGCGCGGTCGTCTCCTTGCGCATCTTGCGCAGGTTCGCCGCCTGCGCCTTGCCGCGGCCTTCTGCGACCGCCTCGGCGAAGTTCGCGAAGACGACCGTGAACCAGAGCCAGACAGCGACGTTTGCCGTGAACCAGATCGGCTGCGATTGCGGCGTGGGCGCAAACAAATCGCGGAAAAGAATCAGCGTCGTGAGCACGCTGCCGATCTCGACGACGAACATGACGGGGTTTTTGAGGACGAGATGCGGCGCGAGCTTCTTGAAGCTCTCCCACACCGCCGGCTTCAATATCTCGGGGGCGAACAGCGAGAGCTCGTGTTTCCTCAGATCGGCCATAAATTTAGAAAACCTTTCCCGCTCCGGCCGCGAAGTGTTCCACGATGGGGCCGAGCGACAGCGCGGGGAAGAACGTCAGCGCGCCGACGATGATCACGACGCCGACGAGCAGCACGACGAACAGTGCGCCGTCGGTCGGAAACGTGCCCAGGCTCGGCGGCGCGACTTTCTTCCCCAGCATAGAGCCGGCGATCGCCATCACGGGGATCATCATCCAGAACCGCCCTGCAAGCATCGTCAGCGCGAGCGTGACGTTGTACCAGAGCGTGTTCGCGTTGAGGCCGGCGAAGGCGGAGCCGTTGTTGCCCGCGCCGCTGCTGTAGGCGTAGAGAATCTCGCTCAAGCCGTGCGGCCCGGCGTTGTTGAGCGAGGAGACGCCGTAAGGCGCGACCGCGCTCCAGCCCGCGAGATATAATATGACGAGCGGAAAGATCAGCACGTAGAGCATCGCGAGCTTGATCTCGCGCGCCTCGATCTTCTTGCCGAGATATTCCGGCGTGCGGCCGACCATCAGGCCGGCGATGAAGACCGCCAGCAGGACGTAGACGAGCATCGCGTAGAGGCCCGAGCCGTTGCCGCCAAAGACGACTTCGCCCAATTGCATATTCGCCAGCGGCACCAGACCGCCGAGCGGCGTGAAGCTGTCGTGCATCGCATTGACCGCGCCGGTCGACGTGTCGGTCGTGACGGTCGCGAACAGAGCCGAATTGACGGCGCCGAAGCGGGTCTCCTTGCCTTCCAGATTTCCCAGCGATTGATCGACGGCGGCGTTCTGCACCGCCAGGTTGGGCCCGGACTCGTACTTGTACGCGACGCTAACGCCGACCAGATACAGCAGCGCCATCGCCGCGAAGATCGTCCAGCCCTGCCGCTGGCTCCGCGCCATGCGGCCGTACATGTACGTCAGCGCCGCGGGGATGGCGAAGATCAGCAGCATCTCGATCAGGTTGGTAAGCGGCGTCGGGTTCTCGAACGGATGCGCGCTGTTGGCGTTGAAAAATCCGCCGCCGTTGTTGCCGAGCTCTTTGATCACTTCCTGCGACGCGACCGGCCCCATGGGAATCGTCTGCTGCGCGCCTTCGAGCGTCGTCACGTCGACGTAAGGCGAGAAATTCTGAATCGCGCCTTGCGAGACCAGGATCAGTGCGGCGACGATGCAGATCGGCAGATACACGTACAGAATGGAGCGGGTGAGATCGACCCAGAAATTTCCCAAGGTCCGGCTCTCGCCGGGCTGCAAGCGATACGTGAGGCCGCGCGCGAGCGCGAGCAGCACGCAGATGCCGGCGCCGGCGGAAAGAAAGTTATGCCACGCGAGCGCCGCCATCTGCGTGAGATAGCCCATCGTCGATTCGCCGGTGTAGGACTGCCAGTTCGTATTCGTGGTGAAGCTCGAGGCGGTGTTGAAGGCCTGATCCGCCGCGACCGGTCCGAAGCTCTGCGGGTTCAGCGGTAGAAATTGCTGCAAGCGCTGGATCGCATAGGTGACGAGCAGCGTGACGGCGCTGAAAATCAGCAGCGCGAGCGTATAGGCTTTCCAGTCCTGACCCTGCCGCGGATCGACGCCGCAGAGGCGGTAAAGCAGCCTTTCGATCGGCCCGAAAAACCGCGCCAGCGGCTGCCGCTCGCCCTCGAAGACGCGGAACATATAAACGCCGAGCGGCTTGGTGATCGCGAGCACGATCGTCGAGAAAAAGAAAATCTGCAGCCAGCCGTTGAGGGTCATACAAACTTCCTTAGAAACGCTCGGGCCACAAAAGCGCCGCGAGCAGATAGCCCAGAATCACGAACGACACGATCAGTCCGAGCAGATATTCGAGTCCCATGACTTTATCCTAGACCCGGTCGCAGCCCTTCACGTACCACCAGGACACGATGAAAAAGGCGACGGTGACCGCGATAAAAATAGCGTCGAGCATTTCCGAATCCTCCTCTTCACACCTCCATGCTAAGCACCGGGCGAGCCAGCGCCAAATTAAAATGCGCGGCGAAGACATTAAAATTTGGATAAAAACCGGTGCCATAAAAAAGAGCTTCTCAGGCGATCGCCGGTGCCTGACCGGAGGAAAGGTAGACGCGGATCGGGAGAATCATCATATTGTGGCCGCTGAAATAGAGCCTGCGCTGGAGCGCGTACGGCGTGTGATTGTGCAGCAGGCGCGAAAACAGCGACTCGCGCTCGAAGACGAGCTTGCCGGCGAAAAAGACCGCCGTGGGAAAATCGCGCACGGCGTCGTTGCAGAGCTTCTCCAATTCCGTGATCAGGTCGACGCCGAGCGCGAGGCGCGATTCGGCGTACCAGCCGAGCGCGTTGGCGAACTCGACCAGGCTGTGCAGATCCTCTTCCTTCGCTTTGCGCAGGCTTTCGATCTCGCGCGCGCCCTTGAAGCGCCCCGAGTCGATGACGCCGACCGAGACGAAGACGATGTTCTTGAAGTGATTCGGGAACAGCCGCTGGATGTTGAGCAGCGTGTGGATCGTCACGCCGTCGAACGCGCGCGCGACGACGACCGCGGTCGCGGCGCCCGGCTGCTTCGACGGCACCGGCCGCAGGTCCGGCTGGAACGGAATATTGATCAGCGTCTCGTCGAGGCCTTTGAGC
>DASWZY010000256.1:0-2152 GCA_036407055.1 Binatia bacterium | reverse complement strand
GGAGCTCCCAGATTCCGAGGCCGAACATGACGGTCATCTTAGACCCGGCATACCCCCATTGCAACGGCGGCTGGAAATGCGCCGATGATCATGTTACCTCTCGATGCCGATGAAAAATTCAGCCCTGGAAAACGGCGTGCTCGGGCTGACGCAAGAGCTGGCGACCTTCGTCAGCAAGACCTCGTATCGCGACGTCGCGCCGGAAGTCATCCGTCGCGCGCGCGGCTTCATCCTCGACGGACTCGGCGTCATCGTCGCCGGCTCGACGGAAAAGGGATCGCGCATCGTCCAAGAATATGTCCGCCGGATGCATGGCGCCGGCGAAGCGACGGTGGTGGGAGCCAGCTTCGCCGCGCCCGCGGCGAAGGCGGCGCTCGTCAACGGCGTCTCCGGCCATGCGATGGACTACGACGATACGCAGCTTTCCACGTCGAAAGAATCCGTCTATGGCCTGCTGACGCACCCAACGACCCCGGTTCTCGCCGCCGTGCTCGCGGTCGGCGAGCGCGAAGGCATCTCCGGAAAGGAGATGCTGCTCGCGTACATCTTGGGCGTCGAGGTCGAGTGCCGGGTTGCCGACGCGATCGATCCGCGGCATTATCAATCGGGATTTCATTCGACGGCGACCATCGGCGGGCTCGGAGCCGCGATGGCGATCGGTAAAATCTTGCGGCTGAGAGAGGATGCGCTTCTCCGGACGCTGGGGCTCGCGGCGAGCATGGCTTCGGGCCTGCGCGAGAACTTCGGCACGATGACCAAGCCGCTGCACGCCGGCCGCTCGGCGGAAAACGGCGTCACCGCCGGCGAGCTCGCGGCGCGCGGCTTTACGTCGGCGGTCAACATCATCGAGGCGCGGCGCGGTTTTTTCAACGCGATGGCGGGCGGCGGAGACGCGAGCAAGATCGCCGGACGCCTCGGCAATCCGTACTTCATGATCGAGCCGGGCATCTCGATCAAGCCCTATCCCTCCGGCTCCCTGTCTCATCCCGCGCAGGACGTGATCCTCGATCTCGCGAAAAGGCACGATCTCCGTGCCGACGATATCGATTCGGTAGTCGTTGGAACGAACTCCAACGTCCCGAACGCGCTCATCTACCCGATGCCGCAGACCGCGCTCGAAGGGAAATTCAGTATTCCCTTCTGCATGGCGATCGCGATCCTCGAGCGCAAAGCCGGCATCGCGCAGTTCACCGACCGCAAGGTGCGCGATGCAAAAATCGTCGAGCTCATGAAACGGGTGACGCTCGTCGTCGACCCCGAGATGGAAGCTCTGGGCTACGATCAGGTGCGCTCGCGCGTGCGCGTGACCCTCAAGGACGGCCGCGTGGTCGAAGGGCGCGCCGACGTCGCCCGCGGCCATCCGGAAAAGCCGATGAGCTGGGACGAATTGGGCGAGAAATTCCGCGACTGCTGCGCCCTCGTGCCGGAGGTTCGCGCGGAAGAGGCGATCGGAATCGTCGCCGATCTCGACAAGCTTAAGAGCATCGCCACGCTCATCCGCGCGCTCGGCGGTACGCCGAAGGCCGCGAAACGGCCGGGAAAGAAAAAGTGGAGTCCCGCTCGGCGAAAGTAGGCGCGTTCGTCCGCGCGCTGGAGCTCGCGCGCGTGCCGCCGGAGGTTCGGCAGAAGGCGAAGCTCGTCTTCCTGGACACGCTCGGCATCGCGCTCGCCTCATCGACGATGGATTTCGGCCTGATCGCGCTCGCCGCTGCGCGCGGGCTCGGCGGCAAGAGTGAGAGCCGGCTCATCGGCACGCGCGACAAAGTCGCAGCGGCGAATTCCGTCCTCGCGGGCGGCACGCTGGCGCACGGCCTCGACTACGACGACACGCGCGAAGGTGCGATCGTTCACACCGGCTCGACCGCGGCGATAACGGCGCTCGCCGTCGGCGAGGCCACCGGAGCCGGCGGAAAAGCGACCCTCCAAGCCGCGATTGCCGGCACCGAGGTCATGTGCAAGATCGGCCTCGCCGCCCCTGGAAAGTTTCACGCGCGCGGTTTTCATCCGACGGCGCTTTGCGGCACCTTCGGCGCCGCGGCCGCCGCCGGAAAGCTATATGGATTAAATGCCGAGCAATGGGTGGACGCTTTCGGCATTTGCGGCAGCCAGAGCTCGGGCATTATCGAATACCTCGCCGACGGCACCTGGACGA
>DASWZY010000255.1:0-2066 GCA_036407055.1 Binatia bacterium | reverse complement strand
GATCGTCGCATTCGAGAGATATTTCAGACGGTGCAGCAGCTCGTGGCGCACGCTTTTGGCGATATCGTGGCCCTTCTCGACCGTCAGCGTTTGATCGACCGCGATGTTGAGCTCCGCGTGCATGCGGTGGCCGAGCCACCGGACACGGACCTCGCTCACGCTGCCCACGCCTTCGACGTGGCCGGCCGCATGCTTGATCTCGCCGATAACCTCCGGGTCGACGCCGTCGAGCAGCCGGCTGAAAACCGACTTGCCGGATTGCCAGACGATCCTGAGAATCACGATCGTTATAAGAAGACCGACGGCGGGATCGGCCACCGGATATCCGAGCCAGATGCCGAAAGCGCCGACCAGGACCGCCAGGCTGGCTATGCCGTCGGCGCGCGCGTGGTGACCGTCGGCGACGAGCGCGGCGCTGCCGATCTCTTCGCCGACCCTGATGCGAAATAAGGCGACGGACTCGTTGCCGGCGAATCCGACGAGACTCGCCATAACGACCGCCCATAAAAATCTCACTTCTTGGGGATGAAAAAGGCGGTCGATGGATTGATAGCAGGCGGCGACCGCGCTGGCTAAAATCATCGCCACGATCACCACGCCCGCCAAGTCCTCGACGCGGCCGAGGCCGTAGCTGAAGCGCGCGCTGGGCTTGCGGCGGCCCAGAATGAAGGCGATCCACAGCGGTATCGCGGTCGCGGCGTCGCCGAAATTGTGGATCGTGTCGGCGAGCAGCGCGACGCTACCGGAAATCAGCACGACGAAGACTTGAAAGATGGCCGTAACGAACAGGCCGACGAAAGACCATTTGACGGCCCAGATGCCGCGCTCTGTGGTCAGGATGGACGGATCGACGGCGCCATGCGTATGCGCGTGGCGCGCCGCGTGTGAATGGCTGCCGGAGTGAGCATGCGCATGTTCATGCTCATGCATGTTGCCGCGATTTTATCATGCTACGTGTACGAGGGGCCAGAGGCCGGCCGGACCGACACTTTCGGCGGCCACCTTTATGACCCTTAACCATCTCGCCTGCCTTGTCTTGCCGCAGGATCTTTCATATAGCACTTGCTTCTCTATCTTCGACGACGTGGCCGTTGATGGCACGAGATAGTTCACCGCGACTGGCGATTCTTTCTCCCGGCGATCGCCAGGCGAGGAAGAAGGCGACGGCGGCAAACAGCCGCTTTGCGGATCTATTCGCCGCCTTTGCCGCCAAGGGAATTCAGGTCGAGCCCGCGATCTACCACGACGATTTCTGCGACGAGGTCCGCGAGCAGTTGATGAAAGTCGACGGCGTGCTCGTATGGGCCAACCCCATCATCGAAGACGGGCGGGACAGATCGGTCCTCGATTCCATGCTGCGTAACGTCGCCGCCGCTGGAATTTTTGTCAGCGCGCACCCCGATGTCATTCTCAAATTGGGTACCAAAGAAGTTCTATTTCGCACCCGCGATCTCGGATGGGGCTGCGACACGCATCTCTACCGCAGCATGGATCAAATGATGAAAGAGCTGCCGCTGCGGCTCGCGGCGGGCAAGGCGCGGGTGCTCAAGCAATATCGCGGCAACGGCGGCGACGGCGTATGGAAGGTCCAGCTGCCGGCGAGCAGCGATGGCCGCAGTTACGCGGCGGCGACGCGGCTCGAAACGATTGTCGATGTCCGGCACGCAAAGCGCGGCTGCGGCGAAGAACGAATCACGATCGGCGAATTCTATCGCCGCTGCGAGCCGTACTTTGCCGGTAGCGGCCGGATGATCGATCAGGAATATCAGGAGCGTCTGCCCGACGGCACGATCCGCTGCTATCTCGTGCACGACCAGGTCGTCGGCTTCGGACATCAAGCTATAAACGCCCTATATCCCGCGCTGACAGGCGCGACGGAAGCGCCGGACCCCGGTCCGCGCTTATATCATCCGCCGTCGCTGCCAGAGTTCCAGGCGCTTAAACGCAAGCTCGAGGACGATTGGCTGCTCGACGCGCAGCGGCTGTTGGCAATCGAGAAGGAGAGTCTGCCGATTCTCTGGGATTGCGATTTCCTTTTCGGTCCGAAGGACGCCGGCAGCGAGGAC
>DASWZY010000254.1:0-2772 GCA_036407055.1 Binatia bacterium | reverse complement strand
TCGCGCGCGAATAGGTCTCCTGCCCTTCCTTGCCGAGGAACCAGTTGATGAACACTTTGGTTGCGTTCGGATGCGGCGCGCCTTTGATGATGCTCACGTTGCCGCTGCCGCCGCTGACGTAAGTCTCCTCGCGCGGCGTGTGCACCGAGCGCACCGGCAGGCCGGCCTTGGCGAACGGCAGCAGCGAATAGTAGCTCAGGCCCATGACCACGGCGATCTTTCCCTTGGCGACATTCTCCGCCAGCAGCCGCTGATCGCGCCCGAGAAGCAGCTTCTGCCCGGCGAGCTTCCGCAGAAAGTCCTCGCCCTTCAGCCGCAGGAGAAAAGACCACATGGACGAGCCGGCGCCGGGCGTGCGCGGATCGAGATAGCCGATCTTGCCGGACCACTTGGGATTCAGCAGGTCGTTGAGTGAGCGGATCTCGTCGGGCTTGACCATGTCCGAGTTGCACCAGATGTTCTCGACCTGGTATGCCTGCGACGCGTAGATAAATCGTTTCGCGTTGTCTAGCCAGATGTGCCCGCCCCACCACTGCGCGGGATCGTTGACTTCCTTCAGCATCATCGCCGGCTGAACCGGCGCCAGAATGCTTTCCGCCAGTAGCCCCGTCACCAGCGATTCGCCGCCTCCCATATGGACATCGAATTCGGTGACGCCGGACCTGGCCTCCTGCTGGATCTTGCCGACGATCGAGGTGGATCGACCGACGTTGAGCTCGGCGTCGATGCCGAAGCGCTGCTTGAAATTCTTCTCGATGCCTTTCCTGAGCTCGGCGCTCGCCGGGACGGAGACGACGACCTTGCCTTCCTTCTTCGCCGCGTCGACGGTTTTTTCCCAGTCGCCTGAGGCAGTCGGCCTTGCTTCGCCGGCGTACACCGGCGGGCTTTGTAAAACCGTCAACAAAGCGAAAAAGACGAGTGTCGATAAGATTTTCATTGACTGTCCCGTTTGTCTGCAATGATCGTTGCAATGCACGTTGCTTGACATATAAATCTGCCGCGGATAAGTCAAGGAAGTTGCCCTGTATTTCCAAGTGCGGGCGAAAGGATCGACAAAAATGGCGAACGCCGCGGTCGCGAACGAATCCAACTTCGACCTCCTCGAATCGTACTTCAAACAATACCCGGACGTTCCCAAAGAGACCACCATCAAGCAGCACCTGCTGAGTCTCGGCCATTGGTTCAGCGATGCCGCGCTCAACGCCGCCGAAGGCGCGCTGGTCAAGTCGTATCGGTTGTTTTCGTACGATCTCATCCCGATGTCCGCGTTCAAGCGCAACGAGCACCGGCGCGTGCCCGAGCACTTCGTGGTGATGGGCGGGCCGTACAATCTCGCGCCGGTAGCCATTCAAACTTCTCTGTCGCCCGACTCGCCGTATCTCATCGACGTCGTCGACGGGCGGCTCGTGCTCACAACCGACGGACACGTGATCGCCGACATCCGCTTCCCGAAGACGCCGACCTATTATGCCGGCAGCCTGCCCGACGGCACGCCCTATCACGAGATCGTCGCGTTCGCGACGTTCATCACGATATTCCGCAACTGCCAGTACTGGGGCGCCAAAGAAGAATGCAAATTCTGCGACATCAACGAGAACGCGCGGCAGATGAAGCTGTCGCGCGATTTCACGTTGAAGGCGCCGGTCAAATCGGTCGCGGACGTCGTGAAAGTCGCCGAGGCGGTGACCGCCGACGCCGACAAGCACACCGTCGCGCGGCCGGGCTTTCTCGTGAGCGGCGGCACGATCACCAAGACGCTGCACGGAAAAAGCGAGACGGAATTCTACGGCGAGTATCTACGCGCGCTCAAGGCGAGCAATGGCAAGCCGCGCATCACGTTCGAGGTCAACGCGCGCCCGCGCGAGGACATGCAGTTCTATAAAGACGCCGGCGCGGACGCGATCCACCTGAACATGGAGTGCTGGGACAGGAAGCTGTTCGAGTGGATCAATCCGGGGAAGGCGAACCGCATCGGCTGGGACAACTGGGTGCGCTGGATGTGCGACGCGGTCGAAGTCTTCGGCACCGGGTTCGTGCAGCCGAGCTATGTCGCCGGCGTCGAGATGGCGCGGCCGCACGGCTTTACCTCCGTCGCGGAAGCCGTGAAGTCGACGAGCGACGGATTCGAGTTCCTCATGTCGCGCGGGATCTTTCCGCGCCCGCAGCAGTGGCGGCGCGAGCCCGCGACGGCGCTCGTCAAAGAAGCCGAGCAGCCGCCGGTGCCGCTCGATTTTTACATCCTGCTGATCCGCAACTGGTACGAGACCTACGACAAGCATCGCGCGATCCTGCCGAAATTCGGCACGCGCAAGCCGGGCCTGCTGCCCGAGCGCAACCTGCTCGGCCCGGTGCACGGCGCCTACGGCGACTTCGCGCTGATCGTCGACAAGCTCCATCCCGCCGACGTCGTCGACCAGATCAACCGCAACAGCGTGCCTTACGAAAACCTCGAGGTGGACGCCCGTGTTTCATGATATTTCACTCGCGATGCAACAGGTGATGAAGTCGCTCGAGTCGCTTAACGAGCGCAATCAGTCGGGGATCCGCAGCGTCGACACCGACGTCGCGCGTCTCCTGACGATGCTCGCGATCACCGCGCCCGACGGCGCTTGGCTCGAGCTCGGAACCAGCGCCGGGTATTCCACGCTGTGGCTGTCACTCGCGGCCAAAGCGCGCGGGGTCACCGTCACAACGGTCGAGCTCGACGAGAAAAAAGTCGCGATGGCGCGTGATCACTTCGCGAAAGCCGGCGCCGGCACGATTTTGCAATCG
>DASWZY010000253.1:0-5263 GCA_036407055.1 Binatia bacterium | reverse complement strand
GGAGAGAAGAGAGGAAGAGTTCATCGTCTCTCTGCTGGACAAAGACCCCGAGCTCCGCAGGTACTACGAGGAGCATCAGGATCTCGAGAAGCAACTGGAAACATTCCAGCACAAACCTCACTTGAGTTCTTACGAAGAAGTAGAAAAAAAACGGCTGCAGAAATTGAAACTCGCGGGCAAAGACAAAATCATGGAGATCATCGAAAGTTATCGTCACGGAGGGCGAAGTCTCCAGCGTGATTCCTAAGGGGTGCTCATGAAAAAAAGCGGCGCGGAAATATTCGTCGAATCACTGAAGCAAGAGGGCGTGGATGTGCTTTTCGGCATCCCGGGCGGAGTCGTCCTCAAGCTTTTCGACGTACTGCACCAGCAGAAAGACGTCCAGGTGATTCTGACGCGCCATGAGCAGGGCGCCGCGCACATGGCCGAGGGCTACGCGAAGGCAACCGGACGCGCGGGGGTGTGCCTCGTGACCTCCGGCCCCGGCATGACCAATATCGTGACGGGTCTCGCCGACGCGTTCATGGATTCCGTGCCGATGGTCGCCTTCACCGGCCAGGTCTCGACGAGCCTCATCGGCAACGACGCATTTCAGGAGGCCGACAACGTCGGCATCAGCCGGCCGTGCACTAAGCATAACGTGCTGGTGAAGGACGTGAACGACCTCGCGCGCACGATCAAAGAGGCGTTTTACATCGCCAATACCGGCCGGCCCGGCCCGGTGCTGGTCGACATCCCGAAGGATATCACGACCGACAAGGCCGAATTCAAATATCCCGACAAGGTGAGCCTTCGCGGCTACAACCCGACCTACGAAGGCAACAAGTATCAGATCAAACAGGCCGCCGAAGAGATCATGAGGGCGAAAAAGCCCGTGATCTACGTCGGGGGCGGTGCGCTGTTCTCCGACGCCGCGGACGAGATCCTCGAGATGGCCGAGCTCACCCAGATCCCGGTTACCATGACGCTGATGGGCCTCGGAAGTTTCCCGGGGACGCACGCGCTCTCGATGGGCATGCTCGGCATGCATGGCTCGTACTGGAGCAACATGGCGATGCACAACGCCGACCTGCTGATCGCGGTCGGCGCGCGCTTCGACGACCGGGTCACCGGCAAACTGTCGGAGTTCAGCCCGGTCGCGCGCGTCGTGCATATCGACATCGACCCCACTTCGATCAAGAAGAACGTGCACGCGCACATTCCGATCGTCGGCGACGTGCGCACGGTGCTCAAACAGCTCAACATGATTCTTCGCTCGCTCGACGGCAACGTGAACGAGCGCAAGCAGCAGCTGAAGCCCTGGCACAATCAGATCGAGGAGTGGAAGCGCGCGCATCCGTTCAAGTACGAGCAGGACGAGAAGGCAATCAAGCCGCAGTATGTCATCGAAAAGCTCTTCGAGATGACGCACAACGACGGCATCGTCGCCACCGACGTCGGCCAACATCAAATGTGGGCGGCGCAGTACTTCAAAGGCAAGAAGCCGCGCACCTTCATCACCTCCGGCGGTCTCGGCACGATGGGCTTCGGCTTTCCGGCAGCGCTCGGCGCACAGCGCGCCTATCCCGATAAGCTCGTCATGTGCATCACGAGCGAAGGCAGCTTCCAGATGAACCTGCAGGAGCTCGCGACCGCGGTTATTTACAAGCTGCCGGTCAAGATCGTCATGCTGAACAACGGCCACCACGGAATGGTGCGGCAGTGGCAGGACCTCTTCTACGAGGGCCGCTACGCCTCCAGCGTGCTCGGTAAGATTCCCGACTTTTTGAAGCTCGGCGAAGCGTACGGCATTCCCGGCTGGCGCGCGGAAAAGCCGGCCGACGTCGAATCCGTCATCCGCGAAGGTCTCAAATACAAGGGCCCCGCGATCATGGATTTCCAGATTTATCCCTTCGAGAACTGCTATCCGATGATCCCGGCGGGCGGCGCACAGCACGAGATGGTGCTGGAAGATCCGCCGGACTTGAAGACCAAAGGCGCCGCCGGCTCGAAGAAGCTGGAAGCCGACGACGAGGGCGTGCTGCCCGCCTGAGAAACCAACCGCGCGCCGCACTCGCGCCGGGGCGCGGCTTCACCGCCGTAAAACTACATGGAACACATCATATCGATTCTGGTCGAAAACAAGTTCGGCGTGCTCGCGCGCGTCGCCGGGCTTTTCAGCGCGCGCGGGTACAATATCGAGAGTCTGTCGGTTGCGCCGACGCTCGACCCCGAGACCTCGATGATCACGATCGTCACCATCGGCGACGATAAAATCGTCGAGCAGATCATCAAGCAGCTCAACAAAGTGGTCGAGGTTCTGAAGGTGACGGATCTGACGGAAACCAGCCACCTCGACCGCGAGACCGCGCTTATCAAGATCAATACCAACGCGAAGCCCGAGCACCGCGACGAGGCGATCCGCATCTGCGATATCTTCCGGGCGAAGATCGTCGATTCTTCGCCGACAACCTACACGATCGAGATCACCGGCGATGTCGAGAAGGTCGAAGCGCTGATCAACCTGTTGAAGCCGCTCGGGATCAAGGAATTGATCCGCACCGGCCGCATCGCGATTTCCCGCGAAGTCGCCAAAGTCGCCAGCCGGCCTCAAGCCGTAAAAGCCTAGGCGCCAATTAGCGGAACCTCGGTTTGACTTGGCCTTCGGGCCGAAGCTATCTTAACTTATTCTGGAGGAACACCATGCAAGTCTATTATGACCGCGACGCGGATCTGAACCATTTGAGAGGCAAAAAAGTCGCCGTGCTGGGCTACGGCAGCCAGGGGCACGCGCACGCGCTCAATCTCAAAGACTCCGGCATCGAAGTGGCGGTCGGCTTGCGCAAGGGCAGCGCCTCGTGGCCCAAGGCCGAAAAAGCGGGTCTCAAGGTTATGGACACCGCCGAGGCGGCGAAATGGGGCGACATCGTCATGATATTGCTTCCCGACGAGCTCCAAGGCGAGGCTTACGAGAAAGAGATCAAGCCGGGTTTGAAGGACGGCAACTATGTCGCGTTCGGACACGGCTTCAATATTCACTTCAAGAAGGTCGTTCCGCCGAAGGGCGTGAACGTCTTCATGGTCGCGCCGAAAGGCCCCGGCCATCTCGTGCGCAGCGAATTCGAGAAAGGGCGCGGCGTGCCGTGTTTGCTCGCAGTGCATCAGGATCCGTCCGGCGACACGACCAAAGTCGGGCTCGCGTACGCCAGCGCGCTCGGCGGCGCGCGCGCGGCCGTTATCGAGACGACGTTCAAAGACGAGACCGAGACCGATCTTTTCGGCGAGCAGTCGGTCCTTTGCGGCGGTCTCTGCGAGCTCATCGAGGCAGGCTACGAGACGCTCGTTGCCGCCGGCTATCCGCCCGAGATGGCGTACTTCGAGTGCTGCCACGAGGTGAAGCTGATCGTCGATCTCATCTACGAAGGCGGTCTTGCCAACATGCGCTATTCGATCAGCAATACCGCCGAGTACGGCGATCTCACACGCGGCAAAAAAGTCATCGGTCCGGAAGTCCGCCAGGCGATGAAGAAAATCCTTTCCGATATCCAGTCGGGGAAATTCGCGGACGAATGGATCGGCGAATGCAAAGCCGGCCAGCCGCATTTCAAGGAGCTGCGCAAAGAGGCGGCCAATCATCCGATCGAGCAAGTCGGCGCGAAGCTGCGCGCGATGATGCCCTGGCTGGCGCAAAACCGCTTGGTCGATAAAAGCAGGAACTAAAGCGATTGGTTTTCAGCGATCAGCGCTCAGCAAGATTAAAATTCTTGTCTTGGCTGAAAGCTGAAAGCTGACCGCTGATTGCTATGAGAATCGCGAGAGAAGGCTATCCGATCATCGCCATCCCGGCGCTTGTGGCCGTTATCGCGCTGCTGCTCGGTTGGAAGTTGCCGGCGGCCCTTTTTGCGATAGTAACGCTCGCCGTCGCCGCGTTTTTCCGCGATCCTGAGCGGATTTCGCCGCTCGGGAGCGACCTGATCCTGGCGCCCGCCGACGGCAGGGTCATGGAAATGCGTCCAGTCGAAGGCGTCGGTGCCGATTCAGGGACCCGGGTCAGCATCTTCATGTCACCGCTCGACGTGCACGTCAACCGCGCGCCCGTCTCCGGGACGGTCAAGGAAATCGAATACCAAAAAGGCTGCTTCATGCCGGCCTACAAGGAGGACTGCTCCGAAAATAACGAGCGGAACGCGGTTACCCTGGTTGCTACCGATGGCCGGCCGATCAAGCTGGTCCAGATCGCCGGCATCCTGGCGCGTCGCATCATTTGCCGGGTAAAGCCGGGGGATACCTTGGAAGCGGGAGAAAGATTCGGTATAATTATGTTTGGCTCTCGGGTGGACGTTTACATTCCATCCGGCGCCGAAATTGTGGTCGGCGAAGGCCGGCGTGTGACCGGTGGAGAAAGCGTTCTAGCGCGAAAAAGCATATGAGCGAAGCGAACGATCCTCATAATTTCGATCCGCAGGACGACCGGCTGATGCGCCCGAAAGTGCGGCTTCTGCCGCGCAGGGCGAGGCCGCGCATGCCGCTAAAGCAGCGCGTGCACCAGCGCAAAGCGCAGCTCAAGCGCGGCGTTTATATCATCCCGAGCCTGTTTACGACCGGCAACCTCATCTGCGGTTTCTTCTCGCTCATTTCGACCTTCAATGGCGAATATTTTCAGGCCGCTCTTTTCATCATTTTTGCCAATATTTTGGACGGCCTCGACGGCCTCGTAGCGCGGGTTACCAAGACCACGAGCCAGTTCGGCGTCGAGCTCGACTCGCTCGCCGACCTCGTATCATTCGGTATCGCGCCGGCGGTTCTTGTCTATTATTGGGCGCTCGTGCCGTGGGGCACCTGGGGCTGGCTCGCCGCGTGCCTCTATGCCGTCTGCGGCGCGCTGCGGCTTGCGCGCTTCAACGTGCAGGTGAAGAACGTCGAGAAAAGCCACTTCGTCGGGCTGCCGATTCCCGCCGCGGCGGAGATGATCGTCGCGACGATCGTCATGTATTATTTTCTCGGCGGCGAAGGCGCGGCGCACAAGCAGATCATTCTGCTGCTCGTCATCTACGCGCTCGGCGCCCTCATGGTGAGCAACATCCGCTACTTCAGCTTCAAGCAGTTCGCGCTCAAGAGAAAATATCCGGATTGGCTCCTGTTGTCCGCGATTCTATTCATTATCGTCTGCATCGCGGCGCCGCAGATCATGTTTTTTTCGAGTTTTCTCTTGTATACTCTCTCCGGCCCTCTCTTGTGGCTCCTAACGTACTATAAACGGCGACGGGAGAAGAGAGGGGAACCG
>DASWZY010000252.1:0-3864 GCA_036407055.1 Binatia bacterium | reverse complement strand
GAGGCCGTGCGCTCTCATGCGGTTATGCCGGAAATCGATTTTTTCCATCTCACCGACACCGGCTGTGTGCGCGAAGGTAACGAGGACGCGATCGGCTGCTGGCCGTGTGAGGACGGACTCGTTTTCGCCGTAGCGGACGGTCTCGGCGGCCATAACGCCGGCGAGGTCGCGAGCGCGCTGGCGATCGAAGTGCTTGCCGATCAACTGCAAGGCGAGTCAGCCGGCACGACGGTTGCCAAGCGGCTCCGCAACGGTGTGCAGGAGGCGAACCTCCGCATCTACAACAAGAGCACGACCGTGCCCGAGCTGCGCCACATGGGCACGACGCTCACGGCCACCTCGGTCGTCGGCGATACGCTCGTGACGGCGCATGTCGGCGATTGCCGGCTCTACCTCCTGCGCGACGGGAATTTCACGCAGCTTACCAAGGACCATACCTGGGTATGGGAGCAGGTGCAGTACGGCATCCTCTCCATCGAAGAGGCGCGGAAGCATCCCAAACGCCACATGCTGAGCCGCGCGCTGGGACAGGATCTCATTGTCGCGATCGACACGCTCACGATGAAGATCCGGCCGGGGGATGTTCTCATTCAATGCAGCGACGGCATTCACGGCTTGCTGCCCGATAATGAGATCATGGAGGTCCTGTCTTCCTCACCGCAGGCGGACGCCGCATGCCGCGCATTCGTCCGCCGCGCGCGCGACCGCGGCGGCGACGATAACTTGAGCGTGCAGATCGCCTGCGTGGTCTCCTGCTCGCCGTCGCCGGCGAAATCCTCCTGGTGGCGCTTCGGCCGCTGAGCGAAAAACCGCTGCCGTCTTGACCGTTTCTCGGCGCCGCCCTAGGATCAACACCCATGGCCGAGCTCTCCCCGGGACAAGCCCTCGATCAATACGAGCTCATCGACGTCGTTGCGCGCAGCGGCATGGCGACGGTATTTCGCGCGCGCGACCGCGACAGCGGCCGCGTCGTTGCGCTCAAAGTGCCCCATCTTGAATACGAGGCGGACCTCGTTTTTCACGAACGCTTCCTGCGCGAGGAGCAGATCGGCCAGCGGCTCGACCATCCTGCGGTCATCAAGGTTTTGCGGCCGCGGGAGAAAAGCCGCGTCTACCTCGCGATGGAATACGCTGAGGGCGAGCTTTTGAGCGACCGACTCAAGCGCGAATCACGACTGCCGATCGACGGCGCGGTCGATATCGCCAAGCAGATCGCCGACGCGCTCACGTATCTCCATGAGGAGAACGTTGTCCACCGCGACTTGAAGCCGGCGAACATCATGATCCAGCCTGGCGGCCGTCTGAAGCTCATCGATTTCGGCATCGCGCTCGATACGACTCTGAGAAAAATGACCTGGGCGCGCATGTCGCAGACGATGGGGACACCCGACTATATGGCGCCGGAGCAGATCAAGGGGCTGCGCGGCGACGCGCGCTCCGACATCTACGGGCTGGGCGCGATGCTGTATGAAATGCTGACCGGCAAGGTGCCGTTCGCCGCCGAAAACGTCTACGCCGCCATGCGCTCGAAGCTGCACGACGATCCCATCCCGCCGCGCCGGCTGCGCAACGAGATTTCGCCGCAACTCGAGGAGATTGTGCTGCACGCGCTGGAGCGCAACCCGCACGACCGCTTCGAGAGCGCCTACGAGATGAAAGAGGCGCTGGCGCATCCGGAAAGCGTCCGGCTCACTGGCCGGGCGCGCCGCCAGCGGCCGCGCTCGCGGCTGCCGCACTGGCTGCGCACGACCCTGATCGTTATCGGAGGCATCGTGCTTTATCTTTTGCTGCTCTGGTCGTTTTCATACCTCCGCGCGTGGCTGCCCGCCGCGCATCCATAACAATCGACTGCCCAAGGCTTGTGCTTAAAGTTTGAGCATAAGTTGCTCGTTACCCGCAGACGGCGGCAAATGCCCCGCGATTTTCCGGCGAAAAAATCATCGGCATACTGGCATATGCCTTGCTCGATTGTAGCAGCGATGAAGAAGGTCTTGATTCTCGACGACCGTCTCCTCGCCGCCGGCGATTTGTCCAAGCGTCTCGCAGAGCTCGGCTTCACCGTAGTGCGCGACGGCGATTCCGCCGACGGCTCGGAGGAGCGCGTCCTGCGCGCGTCTGCGGATATCGTGTTGATGAGTGCGGGCGTCCTTGAAGCCAGCCCAGCCGGAGAAGAGATTTCCTCGATTGCGCCGAAGCCGATTGTCCTCTTCCAGGAGGCTAACGGCCACAATAAAAGGAAGACCGAGAATGACGGCGGTTATCTTCTCATCCCTTTCGCCGCACCCGAAGTCGGTACGGCGCTTCAACTCGCGGCTGCCGGCCTCGCGGAGTGCGGAGCGCTTAAAAAAGAAAACGAGGAGCTCAAAAAGGCGCTCGAAGCGCGCAAGATGATCGAGCGCGCGAAAGGCGTGCTGATGAAGAACGGCGGCCTCTCCGAGGCCGAGGCCTTTTCGCTCATCCAGAAAAAAAGCATGGATCTGCGCAAGCCGATGGTCGACATCGCTCAGGCCATCGTCCTCAGCGAAGAAGTGACGAGGCAAAAAGTTGGATAGAAGCGTCTCCGGTATGCTGCCCGAGTTTCCGGCGGGTGCCCAACATTGGCCGGCAACGAACAAAGGCGCCGAACGCGAAAAGTTTTGACGCCTTTTCTATTTTGCGGAGGGTGAAATGGCGAAAAGACGTTTGATCGAGACGACGGCTGCAAGGGTGTTCGACAATATTATTTTCATCGCCGACGTGTTCGCGGACCGGGAAGACGGGGAAATCCCGGACGTGCCGCTGCTCGATCTGGCGCGTTCGTTCGAGCTGAGTGGTTCGGCGCAAGAACGAAGACAGCGGCAGGAGGCGAATCGTTATCGAATCATACAAACAGGCCGCCGGCTGATCGCGGGCGTTTCGGGCAAAGCGCCCCCGATGGATACCTCGACGGGTCATTAAGTATATCGCCCTTCTCGGCTCTTCGATAAGCAGCTTTTATCGGGCGAACCGGGTTTCGTTGCCGTTTCGCTAGGCAGACTGCCCAAAAGATAATCAAAATGACCGGGAAAAGATATTTTAGCCAAAAATTAGCGACGATAGACGTTGATTTTTACGAGGCTTTCAGTGTAATCCTCGCTGGCATATTCATTGCTCTCTCCCATCGAGCCAAAGACGAGGGTGTCTGTGTGCTTTTAGGCGGCGTCGCCGGGTATGCGGAAATAAGTTCCAGCGCGGTTAGCTCGACGATCGAATTAGATTATTAACCGGAGGATCTCTAATGTTTACCGCAAAAATATTGCGGGCAGCTTTGTTTTCTGCACTGCTTGCCGGGCCGGCATTTTCACATGCAGCAGACCAGGCTCCGCCGCCCGCCGGCGCGCCCGCTCCGGCCCCCGAGGGGCCGAAACCGCTGAGTCCCGGCGTTCTCGGCCTCGAGCCTTTGATCGGCCCGGTCGACGAGGCGGTCGATAACGCAAAAGGCGCGATCTCGAAAGCGACCGGCTTCGACTTCAGCGGCTTCCTCGATGCCAGCTATACGTACAGCTCGAACCATCCGAGCGACGGCCATCCGAACAAGAGCCAGATCAGCGGCCGCTATTTCGACAAAGACCACAACAAAGTCGTTTTCAACGCCTTCAACATCACGGTCGACAAACCGGAAAAGGACTGGGGCGTCGGCTTTCATTTTTCCGCCGATATCGGCCGCGCGGGAGAGCTCTTGCGGGAGGCGACGCTCTGGGGGCCGCGCATCGTCGAAGAGCCTTCCGCCGAGTTGCGCGAGGTTTATTTGACTTACACCATCCCCGTGGGCGAAGGGATCGCGATGAAAGCCGGGAAATTCGTCACGCCTCTCGGCACGGAGATTCTTCCCGCGCCCGGCAACTA
>DASWZY010000251.1:0-12756 GCA_036407055.1 Binatia bacterium | reverse complement strand
AAAGGAAAATCCCCGCAAGGGCTTCGTCTACTGGAGCGACGACGGCGACATGATGGCGCTGCGCTACGAGAACTGGAAGATCCATTTCATGGAACAGCGCGCCCACGGCATGGCCGTCTGGCAGGAGCCGTTCGTGCCGCTCCGCTTCCCGAAGCTCTTCAACCTCCGAAGCGATCCGTTCGAGCGCGGCGACGAGGACGCGACCATGTTCTACCAGAAGTGGGCCGCCGACCGCATGTTCATGCTCGTCCCGGCGCAGGCGCTCGTCGCCGAATTCTTGAAGACGTTTCAGGAATTCCCGCCGCGCCAGAAGCCTTCCAGCTTCAGCATCGGCGACGCCCTGGAGAACGCGCGACAGACCGCGAAGAAGATGGCGGCCGCCGCGGCCGGCGGCTCGGCAGGAGCGGGAAAGGCCGCTGCATAGCTGATTCCGCAACATCGCGCCCGGCGCGCCCCCGCGGCGCGCCGGGCGATCTACAGCCGTGAAGGAGTAATCAATGGCTGGAGACAAGCCCAACATTCTCGTCATCTGGGGCGACGACATCGGCCAATCGAATCTGAGCTGCTACACGCACGGGCTCATGGGCTATCACACGCCCCACATCGACCGCATCGCCAGGGAAGGCATGCTGTTCACCGACAGCTACGGCGAGCAGTCCTGCACCGCGGGCCGCTCGGCGTTCATCACCGGGCAGAGCGTTTACCGCACCGGCTTGTCCAAGGTCGGCATTCCCGCCGCGCCGATCGGCATGTCGGAGAAGATCGTCACGATCGCGGCGCTGCTCAAGAACCAGGGCTACGCCACCGGGCAGTTCGGCAAGAACCATCTCGGCGATTTGAATCACATGCTGCCGACCAACCACGGCTTCGACGAGTTCTTCGGCAACCTGTACCACCTGAACGCCGAGGAAGAGCCCGAGATGGACAACTACCCCTCGCGGAAAGAATTCCCGCAGTTCCACGAAAAGTTCGGTCCCCGCGGCGTGATCCATTCGTGGGCGACCGACCGGGACGACCCGACGGAGATGCCGCGCTGGGGCAGGGTCGGCAAGCAAAGAATCGAGGACACCGGTCCGCTCAACAAAAAGCGAATGGAGACCTGCGACGACGAGTTCGTCGCCGCGGCGACGGACTTCATCAAGCGGCAGAAGCAGGCCGGCAGGCCGTTCTTCGTCTGGCTCAATACCACCCACATGCATCTATTCACCCACACCAAGCCGGAAAGCCGCGGCCAGGCCGGCCGCTGGCAGTCGCCCTATCACGACACGATGATCGACCACGACAAGAACGTCGGGCAGATACTGGACCTGCTCGACCAACTCGGCATCGCCGACAACACCTTCGTCATGTATTCGACCGACAACGGCCCGCACCGGAACTCCTGGCCGGACGGCGGCATGACGCCGTTCCGTAGCGAGAAGGACACCAACTGGGAGGGGGCCTTCCGCGTGCCGCTGCTGGTGCGCTGGCCGGGCAAGATCAAGGCCGGCTCGGTCTGTAACGGCATCGTCCAGCATCACGACTGGCTGCCGACGTTCCTCGCCATAGCCGGCGACACCGACGTGGTCGAGAAGCTGAAGAAGGGCTACCAGGCGATCGGCCGTACCTACAAAAACCACATCGACGGCTACAACCTGCTGCCCTATCTTACCGGCCAGACGGACAAGAGCCCGCGGAACTTTTTCTTTTACTTCAGCGACGACGGCGACGTGCTCGCACTCCGCTTCGACAATTGGAAGATCGTCTTTATGGAGCAGCGCTGTCACGGCACCATGCAGGTCTGGGCGGAGCCGTTCACGCGGCTCAGGTTGCCGAAGATCTACAACCTGCGCACAGACCCTTATGAGTTCGCCGACGTGACTTCGAATACTTATTACGATTGGTTCATGCACAACGCCTACTTCATCTACGTGGCGCAGACGGCCGCGGCGAAGTTCGCCGAGACGTTCAAGGAGTTCCCCGCGGTGCAGCATCCGAACACGTTCACGATCGACGATGCGATGGAAAAAATGTCGCAGGCGGCGAGCGGCGATTAGAAGCCGATCTATTTGAGGGCATTATGACAGCCGACGCGCTTTCTTCCTGGAACGACGGCCCGGCGAAATCGGCGATCGTCGACTTCGTCGAGCGCATGACGGAGCGCGGCGGCGCGGATTTCGTTCCGCCGCCGGAGCGTATAGCCGTGTTCGACAACGACGGCACGCTCTGGTGCGAACAGCCGCTCCAGCCGCAGGTGTTTTTCCTTATCGACCGCGTGAAAGAGCTCGCGGCGAAGAACCCGACGGTGCGCGAGCGCCAGCCGTTCAAGGCGCTGCTGGAAGAGGACCTGAAAACACTTCACGCGCTCGGTAAGCAGGCGGTCTTCGAGCTGGCTTTCGCCACGCACGCGGGCGTAACCGAGACAGAGTTCGACTCGATAGCGCGCGGGTGGCTCGCGACGGCGCGCCACCCGCGCTTCGGCCGGCTGTTCAGAGAATGCACCTACCTGCCCCAGATCGAGCTGCTCGAATACCTGCGCGACCGTGAATTCAAAACCTACATCGTCTCCGGCGGCGGCGTCGATTTCATACGCGCCTTCGCCGAGGAGGCCTACGGCATCCCGCGCGAGCAGGTGATCGGCTCGAGCGTCAAGACGCGCTTCGACATCCGCGATAAGCGCGCCGTTCTGATCAAGGCCGCCGAGCTCAACAGCTTCGACGACCGCGAGGCCAAGCCGCAAAACATCGGCCTCCATATCGGGCGCAGGCCGCTCGTCGCCTGCGGCAATTCCGACGGCGATTTGGCGATGCTGCGCTACACGAAAGCCGCCGAAGGCCCGCGGCTCGCGCTGCTGATCCATCACGACGACGCCGAGCGCGAAGTAGCTTACGACCGCGAATTTAGGCTGAGCCCGCTCACCGAGGCGCTCGACCGCGCGGGCGAGTACGGGATCACGGTCGTGAGCATGAAGCGCGACTGGAAGACGGTCTTCGGCACCGCAGCGGATATGCGGCGCAAGCAGAAAGCCGTCGCGTGACGTTAAAAATAAATGAATTCGTCACCACGGTGAAAAACATGACGAGTGGCGGCCATCAGCACGCATGAGCGAAAGCCGCCCGCCGGAGGTGTTCTATGCAAACCTCATCTTTCAAAGCTCTATTCCTGATCGCGGCTCTCATCGCCGCAACTTTCGGCTGCACACAGTCGGTCGCGCAGCGGCCGGAAAGAAAGATGGACGACCTCATCGCCGCGCGCAAAGCGGACGACGCCGCGCAGGAGAAATTGGGCCAGCAGGTCTCGCAGGCGATATTTAAGCGCATCGAGGTGAAAGCCGCTTCAACGCAAGGAGCGAAACCGACGATCGATTTTCTGGTTATCTCCGGCGGCGGCGATTGGGGCGCGTTCGGCGCCGGCGTGCTGAAGGGCTGGGGCAAGGTCAAAGGCGAGATGGCACGGCCGCAGTTCGACGTCGTGACCGGCGTCAGCACCGGCGCGATGATCGCGCCGTTCGCCTTTATCGGCGACGACGCGTCCATCGAGCGCATCGTGCACATGTACCGCAATCCCCAGGAAGACTGGGCGAAGTCGCGCGGCATGCTGTTCTTCTGGCCGAGCAATCCATCCTTCTACGCCCTGCCCGGTCTCGAGCGCGAGATGCGCAATGCCATGGACCGCCAGATGGTCGAGCGCATCGCCAAGGAAGACGGCTCGGGCCGGCTCTTGGCGGTCAACACGACCAACGTCGACTTCGGCGACATGCATCCGTGGGACATCATCGCCGAATGCAAAGTCGCGCTGGCGAAGAACGATCTGGACCACGTGCGCAGGATCCTGCTCGCCAGCGCCGGGATTCCCGGCGTCTTCCCTGCGCAGGGAATCGATGACTACCTCTATGTCGACGGCGCGATCACGGGAAATATTCTCTACGGCTCGCGCGCGAAGGAAGACGCGACGATGGCCGCGATCTGGAAGTCGAAGCACCCGAACCAGCAGATGCCGCGCATACGCTACTGGATCATCTTCAACAACCAGCTCCGTTTCCCTCCGCAGGTCACGCAGCAGCGCTGGCCCGACATCATGAACCGGGCGATGATCATGGCGACGCAGACTTCCACGATCGCCGCCATGCGGCATCTGTTCGCACAGCAGGAGATCAATCGCATCAAATACGGCGCCGATGTCCAGGTGCGCGTCATGTCGGTGCCCGACGACTGGGTGCCGCCGAGTCCGGGAGTCTTCAAGAACGACGTGATGAACAATCTGGCCGATCTCGGCGAGAAGATGGGCGCCGACCCGGGGAGCTGGCGCACCACACCGCCGTAAAGACGATTCCGCCCGCCGACAATTCGGCGAGAGTAACCATCGTATGGAAGCGCACCAGCGCATTGCGCTAGGCGCAGGCGCGGCCACAACCTCAGAGACGATCGCGACGATGCCCGGCGGCTCGCCCGATTTCTCGCTGGTCCTCGGCGGGCCGTTGTTCCAGGCATTCAGGCGCACGCACTTGAGCGACGACGCGCTCGAGCTGCTCGCCCGGCGCGTCGTCGTCATCTCGACGTTCTGCTGGCTGCCGCTCTTGATACTATCGATTACCGAACGCCGCGCGGTCGGCGGCGTCGTTGTTCCTTTCCTTTACGACATCGACCTGCACATGAGGTTTCTCCTCGCGATGCCGCTGATGATCATCGCCGAGCTCGTGGTCCATAAGCGCCTCGCCCACGTCGTGACGCGCTTCGAGGAGTACGAGCTCATCCCGGCGAGCGAAAAGCCGCGCTACGATGCGATCGTGCGGGCGGCGCTCGGGCTCAGGAACTCCATTCTCGCCGAGCTCTTGCTCCTTGCCTTCGTATACGGCTTCGGCGTCCTGTATCTCTGGCGCGGCCATCTCGCGCTCTCCACGGCGACCTGGTACGGCGATCCGGCCGCAGGCCGCGTCAACCTGACGCGGACGGGAATGTGGTACGTCTACGTCAGCCTGCCGTTTTTTCAGTTCCTGCTCTTCCGCTGGTATTTTCGCCTGTTTATCTGGGGACGCCTGCTTTGGCAGACGGCGCGCATCAAGCTGAATCTCATCCCCATGCATCCCGACGGCGTCGGCGGCCTGGGTTTTCTCTCGCACATCGTCTACGCGTTCTCGCCGCTCCTGCTCGCGCACGGCTGCATTCTCGCGGGGCTCTTCCTCAATCGCATTTTGTATATGGGCGCGAGCCTGGGTGATTTCAAGATGGACATTCTGGGCGCGGTCATCTTCCTCCTCCTTATACTGCTCGGCCCATTGATGTTTTTCACCCCGCAGCTCGCTGCGGCCAAGCGCGCCGCCTCGCGCGAGTACGGTGTGCTCGCGGAGCAGTACGTGCGCGACTTCAACGCCAAGTGGCTCGCCGACGGCTCGAAGGAGGAGCTCCTCGGCGCCGTCGACATCCAGTCGCTCGCCGACATGGGCAACAGCTACCAGACCGTGCGCACGATGCGGCCGGTGCCGTTCACCAAGGAGACGATCATCCAGCTCGTCATCCTGACGCTCGCGCCCGTCGTGCCGGTAACGCTCACGATGATCTCGTTCGACGAGCTGCTCAAGAAGCTGCTCGGCATCTTGTTTTGAGGAATGGCGATCGGGAAACAAGGAGCGCAAGTGTACGATTTCGGACCGGCGGTAGTCTTCACGATCTTTTTTGTCACGCTCGGGCCGCTCAAGATCCTCGCGCCGTTCGCGCAGCGGACGCACGATCTCGACAACGCGGCGATGCGGCAAATTTCCGTGCGCGCGTTCGTTATAGCAACGATCTCTATCGTCGTCGGGAGCCTCATCGGGAGCGTGCTCCTACAAAATTGGCGTATTTCGGTAGACACCATGATCATCGCCGCCGGCGTCATCTTCTTTCTCGTCGCGCTCCGGGTGCTGCTCGAACAATACGAGCCGCCGCACGCCGCGGCGCCGGCCGCACCGCTGCCGAACGATCCCACCGCCGCCGCGATTCGCCTGCTTTTTCCCATCGTCCTCACTCCCTACGGCATCGCGGCGGTGATCGTGCTGCTGGCGAACAGCAACGACGCGCAGCGCACCTTGATGATTCTTGCGCTGGTCGTCCTCGTGATGGTTTTGAACCTGGGCGCGATGCTCTACGCGCGGAAAATCCTCGTCGGCGTTACGATGATCGTGCTGCAAGTGGTGGGCGCCGTCCTCGGCGTTTTGCAGGTCGCCCTCGCGATCCAGTTCATGATAACCGGCTTGCAGCGCCTCGGCGTGATCCGGGGTTGAAGCCAAAAGAAGTGGGCAAAAAATGATCTATGCAAAAGGAGTGCAGCAGTGAAGGCACAGCGTGCCGTTCATCGTGTTTCTCCGCATCGAGCTTCTCGTAAGGAAGATAAATTTTCTTCGACCGATCTCGCTGAGCGGGCAATTTACCGACGCGCCGTCGAGGCGGTCATCTGGGGTATGCCGGCGGTCAACTATGACCTGATGCTTCAGGAGATGCTCAACAAGACCAGCGGTAAGCTGAGTCAGTTCATCTACTGGGGCCGGCCACTCGACTGGCGAAACCAGACGCTGACGCCCAATCCGGACACGATCTATTTCATGGCATTCTTCAATACGAAGGATACGGGACCGGTCGTTCTTGATGTGCCGCCGGGCGACGCCAAGGGCTCGCTCAACGGCAATATTGTCACCGTCTGGCAGACATCGCTCGAAGATGTCGGACTGCTGGGCGTCGACAAGGGAGCGGGAGGGAAATTCGCGGTTCTTCCACCGGACTATGAGGGTATTATCCCTGCCGCCCACGCGCCGCTGCGCCCCGATACCTACAGCGGCTATGCGCTTCTGCGCGTGAACATGGCGACTCATGGCGATGCCGACGTTGCCGCGGCGATCGCCTACGGCAAGCGGGCGAATATCTATCCGTTATCCGCGGCCGCCAATCCCCCCGAGACAATCTTCACCGACGTGAAGGACGTCGATTACGACAGCACGATCCGCTACGATGCGAGTTTCTTCCATTCTCTCGACCGCATCGTGCAGAGCGAGCCCTGGATCGAGCGCGACCGCGCGATGATCGATGAGCTCCGCTCGTTCGGCATCGAGAAGGGTAAGTCATTCGCGCCGAACGCCGCCACTCAAAAGATCCTGACCGCGGCGACCGCGGAGGCCAAAGCCCTGCTGGAGCAGCGGTATGATGCCGGCTTCCCGGCGTTCTGGGAGAACAGCCATTGGACATTGCCTGCCCTGCCCGAAGCAATCGACGGCCAGAGCACAACCTATGCCAAGCAAGATAACTATGCGGTCGACGCGCGCGGCCTCGCTTACACCTACGCCTACATTTCTATCAAGCATTTGGGCGAGGGGCAGTTTTACCTGATCTCCATTCGGGACAAGAATGACGATTCTTACGATGGCGGGAAAACTTACCGCCTCACGGTGCCGCCGAAGGTGCCTATCGAGCAATACTGGTCGGTCACCGCGTACGATCGGCAAACCCACGCCTTGATCCGCAACATGCCGCGCGCGAGCCGCTCGTCGCAGATTCCCGAGATGCAGAAAAATGCCGACGGCTCGATGGATGTTTATTTCGGCCCGACAACGCCGAAGGGCAAAGAGTCGAACTGGGTGCCGACCGACCCCAAGCGCGGCTTCGAGCTGATGTTCCGCCTATATGGGCCGAAAAAGGAATTTTTCGATAAAAAATGGGTGCTACCGGATGTCGAGAAATTAAGGTGAGTGCCATGCGCAATCGAATTATTTGAATCACTTCCGCAGTGAAAGGAGAAGCTATGATGACAATGCGCAGACAAGCAATTTTGGCCGGCGCCGTGGTGCTGGGCTCGATCGCCCTGGCGCGCAGGCGCGCGGTGGATCGGCCGCTTTCGGCGAAAGAGGCGCGCGCGATCGTGAAGGACGCGTATACTTACGGCTTCCCGCTCGTCGACAACTATCGCATCCAGCACGCGTACTTCGTCGACCGCGGCGGCCCCGAGTATAAGACCGAATGGAACAAGATCTACAACAACGCGCGCGTCTACACGCCCGACGACAAGGCGGTCCAGACTCCCAACTCCGACACGCCGTACTCCTTTGTCGGCGCGGACCTGCGCGCCGAGCCGCTGGTGTTCACGGTGCCGGAGATCGAGAAGGACCGCTACTACTCGCTCCAGTTCATCGACATGTACACGTTCGACTTTGCCTACGTCGGCAGCCGCGCGACGGGAAACGGCGCGGGCAGCTACCTGCTCGCCGGCCCGCGCTGGAAGGGCGAGAAACCGAGCGGCGTCAAAGACGTGATCCGGTCCGAGACGGACTTCGCGCTCGTCCTCTACAGGACTCAGCTGTTCAACCCGCAAGACATCGGAAGCGTGAAAAAAGTCCAGGCGGGCTACAAAGTGCAGACCTTGTCGGATTTTCTCGGCAGACCGGCGCAGACGACGGCATTGCCGGTCGAATTCGTCAAACCGCTCTCCGCGTCGGAAGAGCGCAAGTCGCCGGAGTTTTTTAACATCCTCAATTTCGTCCTGCAATTCTGCCCCACGCACCGCTCTGAAAAATTTCAAATGGCGCGCTTCGCCAAGCTCGGCATCGGCGCGGGCAAGAAGTTCGACGTCAAAACGCTCTCTCCCGAGATAGGCGAGGCGGTGGAAGACGGCATGGCCGATGCCTGGAAAACGCTCGACGACTTTAAAACGAAGCAGCTCGACCCGGCAAAGGTCCGCAGCGGCGACATGGTCGGGACCCGCGCATACCTGAAGAACAATTATCTTTACCGCATGGCGGCGGCCGTTCTCGGTATTTACGGCAACTCGAAGGAAGAAGCGCTCTACCCTGTATATTGGGTCGATTCCACCGGGCACAAGCTCGACGGTCGCGGCAATCGCTACGCGCTGCGCTTCGCTCCGGGACAATTGCCGCCGGTCAACGCCTTCTGGTCGCTGACGATGTACGAGCTGCCGGCGAGTCTCCTCTACGCCAACAAACTCAACCGCTACCTGATCAATTCCCCGATGCTGCCCGACCTCAAAAAAGACGTCGACGGCGGCATTACGCTTTACGTGCAAAATGAGTCGCCCGGCGCCGAAAAGGAATCCAATTGGCTGCCGGCGCCGAAAGGTCCGTTCATGACGGCGCTGCGCTTGTACTGGCCGAAAGCCGAGGCGCTCACCGGCAAGTGGAAGCAGCCGCCGCTCGAGCGGGTGAGCTGAAAGAATTAACTCCGCAGGAGGGAATAGCCAGGAGAGTACGCGATGGAAACCCAGCGCAAACGCGTGACCTCGGCGTCGAGCGACGCCGAGATCTCGACCGAGCTCTCGGCGCGCCGGACGGGGATGTCGTTCCAGCGCACGCGCATGAGCGCGGACCGAACGCTGATGTCGGTCATCCGCACCTCGCTGTCGCTGATCGGCTTCGGCTTCACAATCTACCAATTCTTCCAGAAGCTGCACGAGGCGCAGGCGCTCAAAAGCAGCCTGGCGCCGCGCCGCTTCGGCGAAGCGCTCGTGTATCTCGGCATCGCCATGCTGATCGTCGGCATCGGCTACCACATCAACTATATGCTGGAGCTCCGCCGCGAGCGGAAAATGTTGCGCGACGACGGCTTGATTCACGCGGAAAGCCAGTATCCGCTATCGCTCACGCTGGTCGTGGCGGTGATTTTACTCGTCATCGGCATCCTGGCGGTCGTGAGCATGACCTTCAACGTCGGGCCGTTCGACTGACGGTCCTTCTATCTTCCCCGGGTCATCGCTGTAAGGAATTCGGCTTCCGCAAATCAGACTTCTCCCGATAGGCAGGGCCGGGATTTGCGCTACAGTGTAGACGAACTTTTCATTTATCCGCCATCGTCCTCGCATGAAAGGAGAATTCGCCATGTACGCTACGGGTTTATCCAAGGCAGTTCGGCTGAGTCTCGCGATAATTTGGATCGCGCTGCTCGGCGCCATTTCGCAGCCGAAGGCTTTCGCCGCCGACGCCGCGGCGATCGATCCGCGCGCGACGGAGCTGCTCAAGAAAATGAGCGACTATCTCGCGAACCTGAAACAGTTCAGCGTGCGCGGCGCGACGACGATGGAGTATGTGCTCGACAACGGGCAAAAGATCCAATTTACCAGCGCGAGCGATGTCTTCGTTCAGCGGCCGAACCACGCGCGCGCGAACCGCGTCGGCGACGTCACGGCCGTCGACTTCTTCTACGACGGCTCGACCATCTCGCTGTTCGGCAAGCAAAAGCAATACTACGCGACGGCGCCCGCCCCGCCCACATTGGATGAGATGCTCGACCACATCCGCACGCGCCTGGGCATGGAGCCGCCCGCCGCCGATCTCCTCTACTCCGATGTCTATAACGGCCTGATGGCCGACGTGACCGAGGCACGCTACGTCAGCCCAAGCGTCGTCGGCGACACGAAGACGCACCATCTGGCGTTTCGCGGCAAAGACGTCGATTTCCAGATCTGGATCGAAGACGGCGACCGCCCGCTGCCGCGAAAATATTTGATCGTGACCAAGGGGACTAAGGGCGAGCCGGAGTTCGGCGTCGAGCTCAGCAACTGGAACGTCTCTCCTAAAATCGACGTGGCGATGTTCAAGTTCACCCCGCCGGCGAACGCGACGAAAGTCGAATTTCTGCCGCCGAAAGAAATCGCCGCGGCAAAGCAGCGCTGATGCGAAAAGAAAGCAGCGGAGGATTTATGAAAACGAAATTTTTTCCCAGCCTAATTTTTGCCGCCGCGGCTTTGGCGGCCGGCGGAACCGGCGTATTTTTCAGCTCCGGGCCGGCTCAGGCGATCGTCGGCATGCCGCTGACGCCTATGAGCTACGCCGGCGCAGCGCGCCGCACCGCGCGCAGGGAGGTCGCTTACGCCGGCGCCGCGGCGGCGACCGCTACCGCGGCCGCCGCCACGACAGCGGCTGTAGCGACAACCGCCGCGGCGGCCGCCACAGTCGCGGCCCTTCCGGGCGGATGTGTGAGTGCGCCTCCGTATTTCAACTGCGGCGGGGTCATGTATCAGCCCGCCTATCAGGGCGGAAGCCTGGTGTATGTCGTCGTGCGCTGACCCGGAGACGGCAAAGCGTCTCCGCTGACCGTCGACGGACGAGCGGGGGTGATGATGGAGGCGCTGCTACATGAAATTGCGCATAGCGTCGCGCTCGCCGTCGAGGCGATCGCGATCCTGCTGATCGCGATCGGCAGCATCGAGGCGCTGATCAATCTTATCCGCGTGATGTTCCGCTCCGCGACCGGCGTGCAGAAGCGCGCGGTGTGGCTCGACTTCGCGCGCTGGCTGGTCGCGGCGCTCACCTTCCAGCTCGCCGCCGACGTCGTAAACACCTCGTTCAATCCCACCTGGGAAGAAGTCGGCCGCCTCGGCGCGATCGCCGTCATACGAACCTTCCTCAGCTTTTTTCTCGATCACGAAGTCGAAAACACGCGCAGGCTCCAGCACGCCGGCGGAGAAATGCCCAAGGCGGCCTGACGTTAAAAAATAATGAACACAAATTCACCTCAAACATAAAAGGAGTTGCAAATGAGCGCACCAACCGAAACCGTCCAACGCAAGCCGCAGCGCGGCGCGACGCTTTATCCGTTCGAGCGCGGTTTTCCCACGAAAGAGGCGACCGAGCGCGCCCGCGACGACGGGGACTTCCAGCGCGCCGTGACCGCCTACCGGTTCTGGTACCCGACCGTATCGTGCGAAGGCATGTTCAACGCCAACCGCTCGATCGGGGCGCGGGACAACGAGAGCATGATCATGATGTCGGCCGGACCGCGCCAGGTCTTTTTCACGCCGAACTCCGACACGCCCTATGCGGCCGCGATCGTCGATCTAAAGGATGGACCGTACGTGATCGAGGTGCCGCCGGGGCAGCTCATCGGCCTGGTGGACGATCATCATCAAGGCTGGATTCTCGATATGGGCCTGCCCGGCCCCGCCGGCGCGAGAGGCGGCAAGCATCTGATCCTGCCGCCCGGCCACAAAGGCGAGGCGCCCGATGGATATTTCACCGGGCAATCGTCTTCGAGCAAAGTCTTCATCGCGCTCCGCTCGCTGCCGACCAAAGGCAACGTCACAGCGGCGATGGACGCGCTCCGCGCGGTGAAGATTTATCCGCTGGCAAACGCCGCCGATCCGAAACCGATCAAGATGATCGATGTCACCGAGAAAGCGGTTGACGGCACCTGCCTGCGCTGGGAGGACAACCTTCAGTACTGGGAGAAGCTGCACGAGGTCATCGACGCCGAGCCGCTCGTGGAGAAATTCCTGCCGATGTACGGCGAGCTCGCCGCGCTGGGCATCGAGAAAGGCAAGCCCTTCGCGCCGGACGCGCGCATGAGACGCATCCTGGAGAAAGCGGCGAAGGCCGGCCGCGATCAAATGCTCGTCTCGGCCTTCGCCAGCGCCCGCCCGGATCGCTTCGCCTGGAACGACCGCAAGTGGGAGTGGGCGGGGCTGGTGCCCGAGAGCGCCGAGTTCGAGACCGAGAGCGGAATCGATCTCGAAGCGCGCGACCGCTGGTTCGCGCAAGCGATCGTCACGTCGCCCGCGATGTTCCGCCGTTCGATCGGCGCCGGCTCGCTTTATTGGCTGGGCGACCGCGACGCGAAGGGCGCGTTTGTCGACGGCGGCAAGACCTACAAGCTGACGGTGCCGCTGCCGGTGCCTGCCGGTCTCTTCTGGTCGGTCACGGTTTACGACGCGGAAACGCGCTCCGAGGTGCAAACGCCGCAAGACAACGCGGCGCTGCGGTCGCTTTTCGAGCTGAAGGACACCGGCGACGCGAAGTCGGTCGATCTT
>DASWZY010000250.1:0-6753 GCA_036407055.1 Binatia bacterium | reverse complement strand
CGCGGGAGTAGCCTCTTGCAATTCCTCATCGCTGTCGAAGATCGGACGCGCCGGCCTTGGCGGCCGCTCGGCGACCCTGCCGCCGCGGGCGCGCGCGGCATCTTCCGCGGCCGAAACGAGCGACCGATCGTCGGCGATGTCACGGATAATCGCGGCGCTTACCCGCTTCTCGCCCATGCTATAGGCGGTAAGCAGCCCGTTATCGCAGAGAATATTGATGAGTCGTGGAATACCGCCCGAGCAGGCGTGAATCGCTTCGAGCGCCTTCGATGTGAATATGAAGGGCGTGCCGCCCGCGGTGTCGACGCGCTTGGCGATGTATTCCGAGCATTCGGCGAGGTTCAGCGGTTTAAGATGGTGATAGAGCACCACGCGCTGCTTCAGCTGCCGCAGGCTCGGCATGTTCAATTTCACCGCCAGCTCCGGCTGGCCGGCCATGACGATCTGCAAGAGCTTGCAGTCGGACGTTTCCAGATTCGAGAGCAGCCGGATGCTTTCCAGCACCTTCGGGGACAGATTCTGCGCCTCGTCGAGGATCAGCGTGACGTTCTTCCCGTTATGGTACGAATCCAAAAGCAGCTGATTGACGAGCTTTAAATAGGTGTGGACGTTCTGGCGGTCCTCGCGAAATGCGGTGAAGCCCAGGTCTTCGCACATGTCGCGCAGAAGGTCCTTCGATTGGCTGATCGTATTGAAGATGAGAGTGCTCTGGGTGTGTCTCTGCTCGAGCTCTTTCAGCAGCGCATGGATCAGTGTCGTCTTGCCCGTGCCGACTTCGCCCGTGAGGACGATGAAGCCCTTGCGCGCATCGATGCCGTAGAGGAGTCGCGCGAGCGCTTGCTGATGGCTGGCGCTTAAATAGAGAAAGCCGGGATCGGGCGTGATGTTGAAAGGTTCGCGACTAAGTCCGAAGTGCTCCAGGAGAGATTGGCTTTTGAGGTTGACCCATTGGGAGTTCAAAACTGCCTCCGTGGACAACAGACAACCCAACGTGTAACCGATTCATGATTCGACTGTCAAGAAAATTTTTCAATTTTTGGCGTTTTCTGTCGATGCTTGGCTGATCTGTCGAAAGTTATCCACAACCCGCGTCGAAAATCGTCAGCTCAAAAACAATCGATACGCGGGATTGCCGGTTTCTTCGACGCGCTCGTAGCCGACGCGGTCAAGAAATCGCTCGAACGCGCGCCGGTCGCCGCGCGGCACCTGCATGCCGACGAGCACGCGCCCGAAATCGGCGCCGTGCGAGCGATAGTGGAAGAGCGAGATGTTCCAGCGGCCGCCCATCTGGCTCAAAAAATTCATCAGCGCCCCGGGGCGCTCGGGAAATTCGAACCGATAGAGCACCTCGTCGCGCGCGTTGGGCGCGCGCCCGCCGACCATGTAGCGCGCGTGCAGCTTCGCGAGCTCGTTGTCGGTCATGTCGGTCGTCGGATAGCCGCCGCGCGTTAGCGTCCGGACCAGCCGGAGCATTTCATCGCCATCGCGCACCTGAACGCCGACGAAGATATGCGCCCGGCGCGGATCAGCGTAGCGATAGTTGAACTCGGTGATGTTGTGCCGGCCGAGAATCTGGCAAAAGCGCTTGAGCGCCCCAGGGCGTTCGGGAATCGTCACGGCGAACACCGCTTCCCGGCGCTCGCCGATCTCGGCGCGCTCGGAGACGTGGCGCAGACGGTCGAAGTTGACGTTGGCGCCCGACGCGACGGCGGCGAGAGTCCTTCCGCGCCAGCCCGCCGCCGCGGCATGGCGCTTGAGGCCGGCAACGGAGAGCGCGCCCGCAGGCTCGAGAACGAGCCGACGGTCCTCGAAGACGTCCTTCATTGCCGCGCAGATCTCGTCGTTGGTAACGATCACAACGCGATCGACCCAGCGGCGGCAGAGCCTCAGCGTCTCGCGGCCCACCTGCCGGACCGCTACGCCGTCGGCGAAGATGCCGACGTGATCGAGTTTTACGCGTCGGCCGAGCTTCAGCGAGCGGTGCATTGCGTCGGCATCCTCGGGCTCGACGCCGATGATTTTCACCGACGGGCGGATTTGCTTGACATAAGCGGCGATGCCGGCGATGAGCCCGCCGCCGCCCACTGGAACGAAGATCGCGTCCAGATCTCCGGGATGCTGCTTCAGGATCTCGAGACCGATCGTCCCCTGCCCTGCGATGACTTCCGGGTCGTCGTACGGATGGACGAAAGCGAGGCCGCGCCGAGTCGCCAGTTTTCGGGCATAGGCATACGCCTCGTCGTAGTTGTCGCCGCGGAGCTCGATCGCGGCGCCGAGCGCGCGCACAGCGTCGATCTTGATTTGCGGCGTCGTGCGCGGCATGACGATCGTCGCGCGCGTGCCGAGCCGCTCGGCGGCGAGCGCCACGCCCTGCGCGTGATTGCCGGCGGACGACGCGACGACGCCGCGCTTCAGCGCGGCGCGCGGCAGGCGCGCCATTTTGTTATACGCGCCGCGGCATTTGAAGGAAAAAACTGGCTGAAGGTCCTCGCGCTTGAGCCAGACATGATTGCCGAAGCGCCGCGACAGCACCGGGGCGTATTCGAGCGGCGTCTCGCGCGCGATCTCATAGACGCGCGCGTTCAGAATTCGCGTGAGATAATTCTGCGCCATGGAAGAATCCGCCTCGCGAACGCGTAGATTACACGCAAGTACGGGGAATTACCAAGGCGCCGACGCTCAGGGCTGTTGCGAAGCAACCTGCTTGACGAAGTCCGCGAGCAGGCTGTTGAACCGCTCCGGCTCGTCGACGAAAAGCGCGTGGCCCGCGCGCTCGAAAACTTCGACGCGCGTGCCGGGGCGATTTTTTTCGAGATTCTCGGCCTGCGCGGCGAACTGCGGCGTGACCACGTAGAGCAGCGGCTTATCGAACGCGTGGGCGATCTCTTTCCAATGGGTGCGCGGGAACGGATACGAGAGCAGCGCAATGCTGTTGTCAAGCGACATGCGCTTGGCGCCGCGGACCAATGCATCGATTTCCCCCTTAGGCCGCGGCCTGGAAAAAATCGCGCGAACGAATTTGTTCAGCGCGGCGTCCCGATTGCGCTTGAGGCCGTCGGTGAAGCCGGAGCCGGGCGGCGGAGCAGGCTCTTCGCCGACGGAGCTGTCGACCAGCACGAGGCCGGCGATCTTTTCCGAGCCGAAAGCATCCAGGTATTGGAGCGCCTCGATGGCCCCGAGCGACCAGCCGACGAGCACGACGCGGGAAAGCGGGCGGAGGAATTCATCGATGTCGGCGGCGCGCCGCTCGGCGGTATAGCCCTTGGCCGGTACATCCGACCGGCCCTGGCCACGGGGGTCGAGCGCGACTGCATGATATTGCGTACCTAGCGCCTCGAGCTGTTTGCGCCAGATGTCTCCGGGCATACACCAGCCCGGGATGAAAGCGATCGCGACGCCGCCGTCGCGCTTGTGCGCGGCACCGCTTTCGAGAAAAGAGAGGTTCACGCCATCGGTTGTGCGGAAGGCGCGGCGAGTCACGGTCTCAGCGGATAATAAGGCGGGGCCGCCCGCCAAGAACAGCAGGCAGATACCTAACCATAATCGCATTCAGCTCAGTTCGTCTTGAGTTCGCGCACGGCAACCATAATGCCGGATTTTTGCGTCCGCCAGTGATAGCCGAACGGAAACGCCAGCGGCGGCGTCTCCTGCATCTTCTGATAGGCCGATTCGAGATCGGGCTGATAGCCGTAGCTCAGAGCCTTCAACGGCTTGGCATAGCGGCCGTAGAGGCGGACGTGCCACGGCGAGCGCACCAGGAAACGATACGGGATGCCGGTGTCATCCTGTATAACCGTATCGGCGGAGGCAAGCAGCATATCGCGTATCTTGGAGAACTGCGCGTCGTGGAGCAGGTACGAAGCGGACTTGAGAAATACCGTCGCGGGACGCTGGCGTCCGACCCAATCAATGAATCCGGGATAGAACTCCAACGCTTTGTCGGAAACGTCCAACGAGAAATAGTAGAGCTGCTGCGTTTTGCCGCTCTTGGGATTGACAAACTCGATGCGCGCGCCGCGCATGAGCTTTCGCGGCCGGATCGCAGCGGGCTTGTCGTAGGCGCTGGTTTGCTCGGGAAAGAGATCATATTTCTCGATGCGGACGATCCTGAGATCGAGCAGCGCCATCATGGTCGCCATGACTGGAACCGTCCCGGAAAGCTGCGGCGTCGCCAGCTGCTTGGTCATGTAATCTGTGATGAAGTAGTTCCGCTCGAAGATATCGTGGAAAGCGCCGCGCACGTCCTGCAGCAGCTGTTTGAATTGGCCGCCGGTGTAGGTGCTCAAATCGGGCAGCGCACCGGGGCGCTCCAGGCTGAAGAAGACGTAGCGCGCATGCTCGGGCACCATTTCGTAGGCGTTGAGAAAATCCGGCCCGCTGAACGGGTAGATCAGCGACCGCGCCGGACCGTCGCCTAGGCGCACCTCCTGCGCGCGCCACTGCTCCATGGCACCCAGCCGCGCACGCACCTGAGCCCATTGCGCCTCCATCCACTGGCGGTGCTCTTTCCAACAATCCATGGCCGCGAAGCGGTCGATCACGGGATCGCCGGGCGCCGGCGCAATGCCCGCGAGCAGCTGCGCCGTGGCCGTCGCTCGCAAGGAAAGATTATTGTCCTGGGCTGAGGCGGAAGAGTGGTAAAGGCTTAAAATAAGGGCTGTTAAAAGGAGGAAACTGCCGATCTTCATTCTGTCCTTATAGACGCGTCTAAAACCGAAGCCTTCAAATCGTCTGTTTCGGAGCAAGGGCTTATACCATTTAACCCGCTGAATTGTTAGCGAATTGCCGACGGAGGCGAATATTCGTTGGCGGTTGGCGATGTTCGGCAACGAATGAGGAAGACCGAGTAGGACTATTCCCACTCGATAGTCGCCGGCGGCTTGGAGGAGATGTCGTAGACGACGCGGTTGACGCCGCGGACCTCGTTGGTGATGCGGTTGGATATCTTTCTTTGCAGCTCGGGGTCGAGAGCGACCCAATCGGCGGTCATGCCGTCGTCGCTCTCGACGACGCGGACGACAACGGGGTACTCGTAGCTCCGCTCGTCGCCCACGACCCCGACGCTTTTGATAGGCAGCAGAACGGCGAAGGACTGCCAGACTTCCTCGTAGAGGCCGGCTTGCCGGATCTCCTCGAGAACGATCGCATCGGCGGAGCGGAGAATCTCCAGACGCTCTTCGGTCACCTCGCCGAGAACGCGAATCGCGAGTCCCGGGCCGGGAAACGGCTGGCGCTGGATCAATTCCCGCGGCAGGCCGAGCTCTTCGCCCAAGCGGCGAACCTCGTCCTTGAACAGCTCGCGCAGCGGCTCGATCAATTTGAATTCCATGTTCGGCGGCAACCCGCCGACGTTGTGATGACTCTTGATTGTCGCCGACGGTCCGCCGGAAGATACCGATTCGATGACGTCGGGATAGAGCGTCCCTTGCGCGAGGAACTTGACGTCGCCCAGCTTCTTCGCCTCGACTTCGAAAACTTCGATGAAGAGCCGGCCGATAATTTTGCGCTTCTGCTCCGGGTCTTCGACCCCTTTCAGGTCGGAGAGGAATTTCTTCGCCGCATCGACATGGTGAAAGCCACGGCCGAAGCGCTCGACGAATAAACTCGCAACCTGCCGGGCTTCGCCGCGGCGCAACAGGCCGTTGTCGACGAAGATGCAGTCGAGGCGGTCGCCGATCGCGCGGTGAATCAATGTGGCGACAACCGAGGAATCGACGCCGCCACTAAGCGCGCAGACGACGCGGGCGTTGCCCACCTGCTCGCGGATTTTTTCGATCGAGCTCTCGACGAAGCGGCCCATCGTCCAGTCGGGCACAGCGCCGCAAACCCGGAAAAGAAAATTACCGAGGACTTCGCTGCCGCGCGGCGTATGGACGACTTCCGGATGGAACTGCACGCCGAAGAGCCGCCTGCGCGAGTCGGCGAAGGCGGCGATTGGAGAGTTCCGGCTGTGGGCGAGAATGCGCCAGCCCGCCGGCGCCGCGTCCATCTTGTCGCCGTGGCTCATCCAGACACGCGCGACGCGGTCGGCATCGAAGCCGTGAAAAAGATCGCTGTCGTCGTCGATGACGAGGTCGGCGGGGCCGTATTCACGCCGGTCAGCGCGGGCGACGCTGCCGCCCGCCGCGAGGTTGATCATCCCCATGCCGTAGCAGATGCCTAAAAAAGGGGCTTCGAGATCGAATAATGCCGCCTCGACCTTCGGCGCTTTGTCGTCGTAAACGCTCGCCGGGCCGCCGGAGAGAATGATACCCTGCGGGTTCAGCGCGCGAATTTTCTCCAAAGGCAGATTGAACGGATGGATCTCGCAGTAAACGTTCTGCTCGCGCACGCGCCGCGCGATCAGCTGCGTGTACTGCGAGCCGAAATCGAGGATGAGGATCATTGTAATAGCTGGGAAGCGTTCAGCTTTCAGCAAGAGCTCCGAATCTTAGCTGAGCGCTGGATAGCTGATCGCTGACAGCTTTCTTATTCCGCTCTGTAATTCGGCGCCTCTTTGGTGATGAAGACGTCGTGCACGTGGCCTTCGCGGAATCCGGCCATGGTGACGCGCATGAAGCGCGCCTTGGATTTTAATTCGCCGATCGTCCGGCAGCCGAGATAACCCATGCCGGCGCGCAGGCCGCCGATCAACTGGTGGATGTTGAACGAGAGCGAACCTTTGTAAGGGACGCGCCCCTCGATGCCTTCGGGAACGAGCTTCGCCTCTTCGGAGACGTCGCTCTGCCCGTACCTGTCCTTGCTGCCCTCTTT
>DASWZY010000249.1:0-2303 GCA_036407055.1 Binatia bacterium | reverse complement strand
CGTCGAGCAGCCGACCGAGCCGGAAGGCAGCACGTTCAAGGAGCGCATCCAGCATCCGGCCTACAAGGCCGAGGAGATCGGCGGCTTTGTCTTCGCCTATCTCGGCCCCGATCCGGCGCCGCTGCTGCCGCGCTACGATCTCTTCTCGCGCGAGGACGGCGAGCGGCATCTGGGCGCCGGCGAGGACTGCTGCAACTGGCTCCAGCGCGCGGAGAACTCCGTCGATCAGACGCATCTCGTCGCGCTGCACGCGCCGGAATATCCGCACATGGCGCTCAAGCGCCCGGAGATCGACTGGGAGCGGCGCGACTACGGCGCGAAAATTTCCATGCACGTGCCGGGCGTCACGAAGCCGAAATTCTCGCACTGGATATTCCCGTCGCACACGCGCCACACGACGGCGCGTAAAGGCCGCCGGCCGGACCACGCGATCCGCTTTCGCGTGCCGATGGACGACACGAAGACCATGACCTTCTGGCTGCGCTTCTATCCCTATACACAGGAAGATCACGGCAAGCCCTTCGTGCAGAAGACGCTCGGCTACGACAACGATCAGCCCGGAGTCTACGACCGCGTCGACGACGGCTGGTGGGGCATCGCCTCGCACGACCAGGACCGCGTCGCGCAGGAGAGCCAGGGGCTGATTTACGACCGCTCGACGGAGCACCTCGGCGCGTCGGACCAGGGCGTGATCATGCTGCGCAACATGCTCAAAGAATCGATCGACGCGGTGCGCGAAGGCAAAGATCCGGTCTGGATCATCCGCGATGCGCGGCAAAACGAAAACATCACCTTCGACGCGAGCATGCAGGAAATCGCGGCGCTGGGATAAAGACAATTCGCATGAATCGCCGCACGATTGCCGTCGTCGCCGCGCTCGCGTGGCTCGCGCTCGCCGCTTCTCCGTCGCGCGCGGCGGAATACGATCGCCTCGTCGCCGGCGCGGCGAAGGAAGGCGAGCTCGTCTTCGTCGCCGGCTCGGAGACTTTCGGCGGCCGGAAAGGCTTCAGCGAGCTCGGCGCGGCGTTCAACAAGAAATTCGGGCTCAATACGAAGATCAATTTCGCCGCCGGCCCGGAGATGAATTCGATGGCGGCGCGCGTCATCACCGAGGTGAAAGCGGGCCGGGCGTCGACCGATTTTTATCTCGGCTCGCAATCCCACTTCGCTCTGCTGCATCAGGAAAAAGTTTTGGAGAATGTCGATTGGAGCGCGACCTTCCCGTGGATCACCAAGGAGATGGAAGTGCTGCCGGGCGAGAGCGTGCTCGTGTATATCTCACTCAACGGCATTCTCTATAACTCCAATCTCATCGCCAAGGATAAAGCGCCCAAGAGCTATGCCGATCTGGTCGATCCGCGGCTCTCTCCCGCGTGGGCGGGCAAGATGGCGATTCCGCCGTACGTCCAATGGCTCGCGGATCTTTCGCTGCTCTGGGGTCAGGATAAAGTGAGGGACTTCGCGGGCAAGCTCGTGCCGCTCTCCGGCGGCCGCCTTCGCTACAGCGAAGAAGAAAGGATCATCAGCGGCGAATTTCCCATCACGGCGAACATGGGCGGCGCCGTCGAGCACATGTGGATGTGGGAGAAAAAAGGCGCGCCGCTCGTCGCCGTCACCGGCTCGTCGCCGCCGATCACGTCCTATTTTCAGCTCGGCGCGCTGAAAAAATCCGCGCACCCGAACACGGCGAAGCTCTTCGTCGCCTTCATGGCTTCGAAAGAAGCGCAGGCGCTCAGCGAGAAATATCAGGGCCGGACGACGCATCTCGTCGAAGGCACGCGCTTGGCGAAATATCTCGCAGCCAACCGCATCAAGCTCCAGCCGCCGGCCGAGGCGATGGCGGCATACATCAAGAGCGAAGGCGGCGAGGGGCTCAAGTTCAAAGAAGAGCTCGCGAAGATGCTCAAGCAGTGAAGGCCGCCGCCGCACACTTCGACGGAAAATTCCTTCTCGCCGGCGTCGCCGGCGTAGCGGCGCTCGCGATCCTGGGGCTGCTCGGCACGATCGTCTGGATGAGCCTCCGCACCGGCGTGCCCGGCCAGCCGTCGACCTACAGTTTTACCAATTACTTTACACTCATCGGCGATCCCTACATGTATCGCGTCATGTGGACGACGCTCCGTTTCGCGGCGGTGACGATCGGCATCGCGATCCCGCTCGGCCTCCTCTTCGCCTGGCTCATCGAGCGCACCGACCTGCCGCACAAGGCGCTCGCGATGAGCCTGCTCGGCATCGGGATTCTGTTCCCGACGTTTCTGAAGGCGATGGGCTGGGTGTTTCTCCTCCATCCGCGCATCGGCGTG
>DASWZY010000248.1:0-2293 GCA_036407055.1 Binatia bacterium | reverse complement strand
GCGCGATCCGATGGACACCTCCGCTGCGTCGCGCCTGTCGACGCGGCCGTCTTACAACGCGCAGCTTCGGACGACCTGCGTTGCGACGCGGCTCGAGGCCGGCCAGGCGCTCAACGCCGTGCCGCAGACGGCGCACGCGATTGTGAACTGCCGCGTGCTTCCCGGCGAATCGGTCGCCGAAGTACAGCAGCGGCTGGCCGAGATGGTCGGCAACGACAAAGTCAGCGTGACCCCGATCGGCGCGCCGACGCTCAGCCCGCCGTCGCCGCTGCGGCCCGAGCTGGTGCGCATCGTCGAGCGGCTGACGGGGGAATTCTGGCCGGGCGCGGCGATTGTGCCTTCCATGTCGGCGGGAATGACCGACTCGCGCTTTCTCCGCAGCGCCGGGATTCCCGCCTACGGTCATTCGGGGCTCGCTGCCGAGCCGAACGAGAACCGCGCCCACGGCATCGACGAGCGCCTTTCGGTGAAATCGTTCTACGACGGGCTGGAATATCTGTATAAGCTCGTGAAGATGCTGGCGTCGGGCGAGTAGCGCTCAGCTTTTTTCCAATCGCTCCAGCGTCCGCCGCAAATCTTCCGGCAGCTCGGCCGTCCACTTGCGCATTTTGCCGCGATGCTCGAAGGCAATCATCGCCGCGTGTAGAAATTGCCGCTTGAGGCCGAATTTTTTGCGGAACTCCTTATTGAACGCGAAATCGCCGTGCTCGTCGTCCATGATCACGGGATGATGGATCGCGGCGAAGTGAAGCCGGATCTGATGCATGCGGCCGGTGTCGATGCGCACGCGCGCGAGCGCCGCGCCGGGAAATTCGCTCTCGACCTTGTAATGTGTCATCGCCGCCACCTGCCTGCCCTCGCGGCCGGGCAGGGGAGTATCGATCGTGTCCCGCTTCGCGGGAAGATTGCCGGCGACCAGCGCGAGATATTCCTTCTCCACATCACCGGTCTCGAATAGCGATTCGAGCCGCTCGGCCGTTTCGTCGTTCTTCGCTGCCACGAGCAGGCCGGAGGTATCCTTGTCGATCCGGTGGACGAGCTTCGGCGCGATCTTCTGCGGTCGGTACGCCGCTTCGAGCCGCCCGATGACGGTGTCGCGCTTGAGAATGCCTTTGCCTTCGTGAACCGCGACTCCCGCGGGCTTGTTCAACACCAGGATATCGTCGTCCTCGAAGACGATCTCCAGCTCGCCGGCCGGCCGCGCGCCGGGCTTCGACTTCTCGTACGGGATGAAGAGCTGGATGCGATCGCCCGGTCGCGCGGTGTCTTCCGGTGCCGCCCGCTTCCCGTTCAAGCGCACGCCGTTTTTGCGGAAAAGCTTCCTTATATAGCCGATGTTAAAGCGCTTCTTGAGGAAATTCTCGAGCCGCTTGGGCGCTTCGCCCGCGGAAATCACGATCTCTTGCGGCATGCCGCAGTTTTAGCCGCCGCCGGAGGCGCGGTCAAGGTGGAAATATTTGCATTTTCTTATTATTTAGGCTAGTTTAGATCACTTCGCATAATGGTTCCGGATGAGGTTCTCTATTGAGCCGTAAAGAGTCGCTGGATGCGCTCAGGAAAAAGATCGATCACGTCGATGCAAAGCTAGTTGACCTGCTGAACGAGCGGGCATCTCTCGCCAAGCAAATCGGTCACGCCAAGAGTTTAGACGGACAGGAAATTTTCGTCCCCGGCCGCGAGCAGGAGATTTTTAAGCGCATCTCCACGCTGAACAGCGGGCCGCTGCCGGAAAAATCGGTTCATTCGATCTACCGCGAGATCCTCTCCGCGTCGCGCTCGCTCGAGGCGCCGCTGACCGTCGCCTATTTCGGCCCCGAGGCGACCTACACGCACATGGCGGCGCGCGACCGCTTCGGCTCGTCGACGACATACGTCCCGATGGCGAGCATCCCCGATGTGTTCCAGGAAGTGAAGCTGGATCGCGTGGACTACGGCGTCGTGCCGATCGAGAACTCGACCGAAGGCGTCGTGACGCACACGCTCGACATGCTGGTCGAGGCCGACGTCAAGATCTGCGCCGAGATCGTTCTCGATGTGCACCACTGCCTGCTCTCACGCACGGGCAAGGCCGAGGACGTGCGCGATATCATCTCGCATCCGCAGGCGCTGGCGCAGTGCCGCCGCTGGATCACGACCAATCACCCGGACGCGCGCGTCAGCGAGGCGCCGAGCACGGCGCAGGCCGCGCAGATGGCTTCGAAGGAGGACGGCCTTGCGGCGATCGCGAGCGCGCTGGCGAAAGAGCTTTACGGTCTGGAGATCGTCGCCCGCAACATCGAGGACCAGGCGAACA
>DASWZY010000247.1:0-5714 GCA_036407055.1 Binatia bacterium | reverse complement strand
CGGTCGTATTGCCGGAGCAAGGGCTTTCACCTGCATACGGAGGCGCGCTGGCTCGGCTATAACGAAACCGACCGCGGCGCGCTGCTGCAAGTCATCCGCGAAGTGAGGCCGGGTGAAAATCATTTCAAGGATCTGCTCGACTGGCTCGACGAGATCGCGTTGCGCGACGGCACGCCGGTCGCGGTGCTTTTGCAAAAAGAATTGTCCGGCGTCCTTAGCGATCCGCGGCTCGGCAGGAACGATAAGCTGAAACGACTGAAGGAGGAACTCCGCAGGCTGCGCTTCCCGCGTCTCGCCGGCATCGAAGACGAGATTCAGCGCCGCATTCGCAATCTCAAACTGCCGCGTGGAATTTCCATCAACGTTCCGCAGGGGCTCGAAGGCGGCGGCCTCGCCTTGAAAATCGAGGCGACGAGCCGGGAAGATTTGCGGCGGCTTGCGGCCGATGCGTCGCGCGCTGTCGACAGCGACGACATGAAAGAGATTTTTAACATGCTCGAAAGCGGGACGGCCGGAGCCTGAGATGAAATCTTATCGGCCGCAAGAGATCGTCGTCGAACCCGGCGTCGAAGAGAGCCCGATCTATCGCAACGTAAGGCGCGCGTTTCCGGACGTGCCGTTTCTCTATTCGGCGGAGCCCGGCGTCCTCATCCCGCCGGATTTCGGCGCGGCGAAGCGGCGGCTTTTCCTGCAGCGCCACCGCGGCGAGTTCTTGAAAAAATGTCCGGGCAGCGATGGGCAGGTTTGCTGCAACTACTTCGTCATCAACTTCGCGAGCAACTGCCCGATGGACTGCAGCTACTGCTATCTCCAAGAATACCTCGGCTCCAATCCCGCGCTCAAGGTTTTTACCAACGTCGGCGACCTCGTCGCCGAAGCCGGCGAGATGCTGGAGAAGCACCGTAAATTCTTCTTCCGCATCGGCACCGGCGAGATCACCGACAGCTTAGCCTTGGATCCCTACATCGGCTTTTCCGCCGAAGTCGTGCCGTTTTTCGCCGAGCAGCCGAATGCGCTGCTGGAGCTGAAGACGAAGAGCGATTGCGTCGACGGGCTACTCGGCTTCGATCCCAAGGAGCGCGTCGTCGTTTCGTGGTCGATGAATCCGCAGCGCGTCATCGACGCCGACGAGCACGATACGGCGAGCCTCGATGAAAGAATCGCCGCGGCAAAGCGCTGCGAGGCGGCGGGCTATAAACTCGGCTTTCATTTCGATCCGATCCTCGAATACGACGGCTGGGAGCACGATTATCGCGACATGGTCGAGAAGCTTTTCGCCGCGGTCGATTTTCGCCGCGCCGCGTGGACCAGCATGGGGGTGCTGCGCACGACGCCGGCTCTCAAGCGCACGATGCGCTCGCGTTTTCCAACGAGCCGCCTGCCGACCGGCGAGCAGGTTCTCTGTCCCGACGGCAAGCTGCGCTACTTCCAGCCGCTCCGCGTTGCGATGTATCGCAAGATGCTCTCATGGATACGCGCCGCGGCGCCGACGACATTTGTGTATCTTTGTATGGAATCGCCGGAAGTGTGGCAGCAGGTGTTCGGGTTTATTCCTGCATGTGAAAAAGAGCTCGGCAGCCACATGACCGATAGCCTAACCGCCTGATGCCTTCCTCGGACCCCATCGGCCTCTTCGACTCCGGCATCGGCGGGCTCACCGTTCTGCACGAGATCATCGCGAAGCTGCCGCGCGAGAATACCGTCTATCTGGGCGACACGGCGCGTTCTCCCTATGGGACGAAATCGGTCGAGACCGTGCTTCGCTATTCGTTCGAGAACGCGGAGTTCCTATTGCAGAAGCGCGTGAAGCTCGTCGTCGTCGCCTGCAATACTTCGACCGCGGTCGCGCTCGCTCCGCTCCAATCGGAGCTGACGGTTCCGGTGGTCGGCGTCATTGAGCCGGGCGCGCGCGGCGCGCTCAAGAAGACCCGCAACAAGCGCATCGGGGTCATCGGCACCGAGGCAACGATCCAGAGCGGCGCTTATACCGAAGCGCTCAAGCGGATCGACCGTGATGTCGAAATCTACAGCCGCGCCTGTCCGCTCTTCGTGCCGCTCGTCGAAGAAGGCTGGCTCGACAACGAGGTCGTCGACCGGACGGTTGAAACGTATCTCGCCGGCTTCAAGCGCAGCGGCATCGATACGCTGATCCTCGGCTGCACGCACTATCCGCTGCTCAAGAAGGCGATCCGCAGATTCATGGGCCGCAACGTACGTCTGGTAGATTCGGCCGAGGAGACCGCCGAAGAGGTTTCGCGGCTCCTCAAGGAAAAATCACTCGAAAGAGAGCGCGGCAAGGGCGCAGCCAGCTTCTTCGTTACCGACGTGCCGGACCGCTTCATCAAGGTCGGCCGCCGCTTTATGGGCGAGCGAGTGGATAGCGCCGTCAGAATCGAGCGCTGAACGTTACCGCGGAAACCCCCACGGATCGTATACCGGCCCGATGTCGCGGCGCGGAACGAGATATCCGTCCGGCCCGTAAACGTAGCCGTACGGCGGGGCGACGACCGGCGGCGGTGAAGACTGGCCGTAAGGAATGTTCTGGCGGAACGGCGTGGCCTTGCTCTGCCGGACTTGCTCGGCTGAGCGCGCCAGCCGTCGCGCGGCCTCGAAATTTTTCAGCGCATTGATCGCGTGATCGCGAGCGGCCCGTGCTTTCGCCGTTCTTCCCCTTACATCCTTAGGATCCGATGAGCCGGCGGCTTGAGCGTCCTTGATCGCCTGCCCGAGCTGGTTGATGGCATCTTTTTCGCGATCCGCCGAGGACTGGTCCAGCTCTTCGTCGGGCTCGGTTTCCGGACCCGACCCATAATGGCGCGGCACGACGACGAGCTCGCGGAGCCCGTCGAGCGCGGTTTGTACTGCGTCTGGATCGTAGATCGGGTCGGGTGTGATTCCCATTTTTTTGAGCGTGCCGGCGAACCGGGCCGCCGCTTTCGCCTCGCGCGCCTCGCCTTCGAATTTATTCAACGCGGCGGTCATTCGGTCCTGGGCCCGGCGCGCGATAGCGGTCCGCCCTTCGGCATCTTTAGGATCCAGAGCGCCGGCTGATTTCGCCGCGTTCACAGCCGCCTGGAGGTCTTCGATCGCGGCCTGCTGCAGGTTCTGCGCCGACGACGCGTACTGATTGTAAGCGTCGAGCTCGGGAGAATTGGGGTCGTTCTGCTCGTCGGCCTGCTGCGGCTGCGCGGCGAAGGTCGGGGTTTGAAGCGCCGCAGCGATCACGACCGCTCCGGCCATACCGATGAACGCGCGCAGAAGGTATACTAGCCGTGTCGACATGGTTTGTGCTGCAGGTAGCACGCCGCTTGCCGCAGTGTCAAGGAAAAAGGCGGATTTACCGGGCCTTAAGCTTGTATGAGGTATGCCGAATCGTGTATTTTGGATGATTATAAATGATCGATTTAATTAAAAAGATCGTCGGTACCAAAAACGAGCGCGAGATCAAGCGTATTCGCCCGATCATCGAGGAAATCGCCGGGCTCGAGCCTGAGCTGGCGAAGCTTTCCGACGCTGAATTGAAGGCTAAAACCGAAGAATTCAAGGAGCGTATCCGGTCCGCCACGGCGGCGGTCCGGGCCGAAGTGGAAGAGGCTCAGGCAAAAATAGCCGGCGCTGACGCCGAGGAGCGCGAGGAGCTCAAGACCGAGGCCGAGAAGCTCGAAAAGCGCCTCCGCGAAGCGGAGGGTGAGGCGCTGGATGAGATTCTGCCGGAGGCGTTCGCGGCGGTGCGCGAGGCCTCGAAGCGAACGATCGGGCTGCGCCACTTCGACGAGCAGATGATCGGCGGCATGGTGCTGCACGAAGGCAAGATCGCCGAGATGAAGACCGGTGAGGGGAAGACGCTCGTCGCCACGCTGCCGTTCTACCTGAACGCCCTCACCGGCAAGGGCGTTCATCTGATCACCGTCAATGACTACCTTGCCCGCCGCGACGTGCAGTGGATGGGCCCGATCTACCACGCGCTCGGGCTCACCGTCGCCTCGATCGTGCATGAGGCGAGCTATCTTTTCGATCCCACGTACATCACCAAAGATTATCGCTATCTCAATCTCAGGCCGATCTCGCGCCGCGACGCCTACATGGCGGACATCACGTACGGCACGAACCACGAATTCGGTTTCGATTACTTGCGCGACAACATGAAATTTTCGCTGGAGGAATACGTCCAGCGCGAGCTCAACTTCGCCATCGTCGACGAGGTCGATAACATCCTGATCGACGAGGCGCGAACGCCGCTCATTATCTCGGGCCCGGCCGAAGAGTCGACGGACAAATACTACATTATCGACCGGATCATTCCGAAGCTCACGCGCGGCGCCGTCATCCAGGGCGACCCGACCGAGGAAAAACGCGCGGCGATCGAGAAGCAGGGCGATTACACTATCGACGAGAAGAGCAAGACGGCCACGCTGACGGAGACCGGTGTCGCGAAAGTCGAGCGCCTTCTCAACATCCACAACCTCTACGACCCGCGCAATATCGACACACTGCACCATATCTATCAGGGGTTGAAAGCCCACGCGCTGTTCAAGCGCGACGTCGATTACGTCATCAAGGACGGCGAGGTCATCATCGTCGATGAGTTCACCGGACGCCTGATGCCCGGCCGGCGCTGGTCGGACGGGCTGCACCAGGCGATCGAGGCGAAAGAAGGCGTCCACATCCGCGAGGAGAACCAGACGCTCGCGACGATCACGATCCAGAATTATTTCCGCATGTACAAAAAGCTCGGCGGCATGACTGGCACCGCCGACACCGAGGCGACGGAGTTCAAGAATATTTACAAGCTCGATGTCGTCGTCATTCCGACACACCGGAAGATGGTCCGGACGGATAACGCCGACCTCGTCTATAGAACCGAGCGGGAGAAGTTCATCGCCGTCGTGGAAGAGATCCGCGAGCGCAATGAGAAAGGACAGCCGGTGCTCGTCGGCACGACTTCGGTGGCCAAGTCCGAGCGCCTCTCGCGCATGCTGAAACAGCAGGGCGTCAAGCACAACGTGCTGAACGCCGTCAACCACGAGGCCGAGGCGACGGTCATCGCGCAGGCCGGGCGCCACGCGGCGGTGACGATCGCGACGAATATGGCCGGCCGCGGCACCGACATTCTCCTCGGCGGCAACGCGGAGTTTCTGGCGCGCTCGGACATGGAGCACGAATGGCTCAGCCGGTCGGCCAAGCTGCCGCTCCAGGGTGCCGCGCGCTATGAGGACGCGCTCCGAGAGCTGCGCGAGAAATACGAAGAGGACGTCCAGAAGGCCGAGAAGAAATACCGCAAGGAAGGCGAGGTGTACGAGCAGCAGCGGAGCGACGCGCTGAAGAGCTTGACCGAAGTTCAGCGGCGCCTGCGCGAGCTGTCGCCTTTCCGCGACCTGCGCGAGGAATACGAGCAGATCTCGGCCGGCGAGCTGATCGACGCGCTGCACGGACTCGGCGGCATCCCGGACCGCTATCTCCGCGTCAAAGAGACGCTCGAAAGCTCGCTGACGGAATCCGGCGACGGCGTGTCGCCGGAGGCGAAGGAATCGTTCGAGGAGGCGCGGGCGGCCTTCGACGAATCGCTCGCGCGCTGGCAGGAAGGCAACGGCCGGCGCAAGGAAATCATGGAAGCGCTCGACGAGACGCGGCGCAACTACGAGCAGCGGGTGAGCGACTACGAGTTCGCCGTCGGCAACGCCGTGCTCGCGCGCGGCGAGCATTCGGCCGACGTC
>DASWZY010000246.1:0-18067 GCA_036407055.1 Binatia bacterium | reverse complement strand
TACACTCAACCTGCAGCGCGACCCAGGCTGCCCGATGTGCGGCGAGAAGCCGTCGATCCACGAACTCATCGATTACGAGGAGTTCTGCAGCCTCCGCAACCCGCAGGCGCATGGACCCACGGACCAGGCACCGCTCGTGCATTAACCCCAAAAACTCCGCGAAATTACGATCAAAAAGGGCCCCGAAATCGGGGCCCTTTTTTTCTATCGGCTCAGGTCACATCGAGCGGCGCTTTTTGTGACCCTTTGTTGATTGAATGTAACCCTGGGGTCATGATTATGTGCTGTTTCATTCAGTAAGAGAGTAGAGCGCGACGGGCCGGTAATTCAGGGGAATTTCCTTCGAAATTAAGGGTCCCCCTGACTTGTGTAACGAGAGGGTCCTGTTAGGTAACGGTCACACTGTTTTTTGGAGGGATTCAATGAAGCTGCGCAATCATCCACTAAAGTCCTTTGGCGGCCTACGCAATTGGCCACCCACGTGGAGTTGCATCGGTGGAGAAAATAAGAGCCACCCGACCGGCGAGGTCGGTGTGCTCAAAGAAGTCAAAACCTACTACCCGACGGGACAAACATTCGGGCTTCCTTTGAATCGTATCTTCTTGTTCATCGAGTACGACAACAGTCGCTACGTCGGCGGGATGTCGTTTGAGGACGCAGAAGTCTGCAAAATGGTGGCTGAGCTTCTACATCTCCACTGCGGCCATGATCTCGCAGAAATCGGCGACCTCGAGCTTCGATTTCTCGACAAAGCCGCAGCCCCGCAACCGCCGGAGAAATCGTCAGGCGGGTTATGGCGCCGTGTTGTCGAATTCTCAGGCCAGGCGCTCCGCCGCGCCTCCTAACCAGTTCGTTCATCGCAAAAAAAGCCCCGGAGAAAATCTCCGGGGCTTTTTTATTTTATCTGAAGCGGGGTAACTGCGATGGTGCCGGCGACCCAAGGCGGTCTACCCGTTATCACGTATCACGCGCAACCACATTCTTTTCGATTCCTAAAGTAGCTGGGAGACGTCGAGTCCGCCGATATCCTGGAGAGCACAGCCGCGGTGCGCTTTAAGAATTTCGAAAATCTGGTGGCAGGCGGCGGCATTCTTAAACACCAAAGAGCCCATATATTCGCCGCCCTCGAGCGCCACTAGCAAGTGTATCTGGTCTTGACGCTTCCGTGAGGGAATAACTTCGACGAGCACCCCGATTTCTCCGGTTGGATTACCATGCGGCACACCGCCGGTCCAAGACCATCTCGGCGGCCAATTGGACACGGCATCGTAGGACATTGCCGAGCGTAGGTACATGACCTTTCCATAGTGGGTCGGCGGAAAAGCACAAGTAGTCCCTAAAAGATTTTTCATAGGATGGTGCGGCTGGACCAGAAATAAAAAAGGCCCTGTTTTCACAGGGCCTTAAAGATGGAGCGGGTGACCGGGGTCGAACCGGCGACCTTATGCTTGGCAAGCATACGCTCTAGCCAACTGAGCTACACCCGCATGGCTTAAATTTTTATCCCAAGCTCCCCGCTTTGTCAATTTCAGTCGGCCATGCGCCGCTGAAAACGCCGGAAGAATTGCATGTGGTAATGCACGCCTGACCACAGCGCGATCGCGGTGGAGACCACGAGGAAGTACATGCCGGCGGCATAGAAATCGATGCTGAAATAATCGTAATGCACCAGGAGCCCCACGATCGCAAAGCATTGCAGGATGAATTTATATTTGCCGAGGTCCTCGGCTTCCATGACGATTCCCTCGGTTAATGCGATGCACCGAAGCACGGTCACAGCGGTTTCTCGGGCCACGATGATGACTACGAGCCACGCAGGAACGCTCGGCTCGCGATCAATCGCGGCAAGCATGATGAGCGTCGAGATAATCAGCAGCTTATCGGCTACCGGATCGAGGATGCGGCCGATGTCGGAGACGGCGCTGTGGCGCCGCGCGAGATAGCCATCGAAGAAATCGGTCAGGGTCGCGAAGAGAAATAACGCGGCCGCAGCCAGCGCGCTTTCAGGGTCGGGAAAAGTCAGTAGATAGACGAGAAACGGGATAACCGCGATGCGAAAAAGACTGAGGAGATTCGGCAGGGTCCACACGGCCCCGGCCCTACTGGCTTTGTTGAACGACGGCGAGCTGGGAGTTTTGGCTGTAGCGCTCGTGAAAATTGAGCACGCGCTTCACGTATTCACGCGTTTCTGCGAACGGAGGGATTCCGCCGTATTTTTCGACCGCCTGGATGCCGGCGTTATACGCTGCAAGCGCGAGCCGGAGATCGCCGCGATACCGGTCGAGAAGCAGTCTCAAATGCTGAACCCCGCCTTCGATGTTCTCCGTCGGATCGTACGCATTGGCGATATTATAAAGCCGGGCGGTGTCGGGCATGAGCTGCATCAAGCCTTGGGCGCCCTTAGGCGAGCGCGCAGACTGATTGAAATTGGATTCGGCTTTTACCACGGCTCGCACAAGCGCCGGATCTACACCATAGCGCTCGGAAGAGTTATGGATCAACTCGTCGAACTGAGTCGGATCCGCCGATGTCACAGCCGCAGGGAAGCGCTCGCGCCGGCCTCCCAGCAGACGGCAGCCGCTGCGGGTTGGAGTATTCGTAAATGTCGCAGCACCGTCGGCTTCGGTGCATTGATACATCTCCGCGCGAAGCTCGGCCGTGAATAGCGCCACGCCCAAGGTCACACTTATGAGCAGCGCCTGTGACCCCTTCATAGTGGCGCCTAAGATACGCGTTTACATGCCTACTGTCAATACCCGATTGAGCTGTCATCAACCCCCTAGTATTACGCAAGACCTTGTTTTTATTATTAAATATACGTTGACGCCGACGGACAATGCCAGTCTTCGAACTGCCGTCGGCGTCAGCCGGACATAGAATTCATCTTTCGCATCGACACGTAAAATGGCCTGTCCTGCCGCTATTTCAAGACCCCGGACGATGCCCTCGAGAACGTTTCCCGCCGAGATGTTGTCGGCTTTTTGGGTAGCGATCAATATGTCGTCACCCGCAATTCCGATCTGAAGGCGCGAATTCGGCGGCTTTGGTGTGTACGGAATGAACAGGCAGGTACCGGCTTCGAGCCGGACTCTGCTTCTCCCCTCGTCTGCGTTGGAATCGATAAGGACAGCCTCGAAGACATTTTCCAATCCCGGATCGATCTGCGCTAAAACGGCGCCGGAGGTTAAGACGGTATAGGGCACTCCCTGCGCGACGACACGACCCTGAGCGAGCATGATCATCCAGTCGGCAAGAGACAGCGCCTCGACGGTATCATGGGTGACGTAAATCATGGGCATCTTGAGCTCATCGCGCACGCGCTTGAGATACGGCAGGATGCGTTCCTTTAATCCGATATCCAGCGAAGCCAATGGCTCGTCGAGCAGCAAAAGTCGAGGCCGCGAAAGCAACGCGCGCGCGAGCGCGACCCGCTGCGCTTCGCCGCCGGAGATGTGATGCACGGAGCGGTCGAGCAGATGGCCGATCTCGAGCAGCGCTACGACATGTTCCAGAGGGAATTCGGGCGAGCCGTTCCGCGAGACCGCATTGCGGGCGCCGAACAAGATGTTTCCGCGCACCGAGAGATGCGGGAAAAGCGCGGGATCCTGCGGCACATAACCCACCGCGCGCTCACGCGGCGGAACATCGATCCCGCGAGCCGACGAGAAAAGCGCGCGACCCCCGATCTCGATCTCGCCCGACTCGATTTGACGAAGCCCCGCGATCGCTTCCAACAAGGTCGTCTTACCGGCGCCCGATGGTCCGAGAATAGCCGCTACTCGAGAGTCGAAGGCAAGATCGACTTCGAGCACGAAGCTGGAGAGTGGGATGCGGCATCGTAGCAGCATAGCGTTACGCCTTTACTTTCGCTCGCGCGAGCCGCTCCGAGAGCGCTACCGCGATGAAGGCGAGGACAATGGTGATGCCGAGAAGCGTCAGGGCTTCATGGTCCTGGCCCAGCTGGACAAAACTATAAATCGCCAGCGATAGCGTTTGCGTCCGTCCTGGAATATTGCCGGCGACCATAATCGTCGCGCCGAACTCGCCGAGCGCGCGGGAGTACGCGAGCAGGCATCCGGCGACTACGCCGCGCCATGCGAGCGGCAGCGTGACGGCGAAAAATATTCTCGGACCCGCCGCGCCGAGCGTCGAGGCGATCTGCTCCAGACGCGGATTGACCTCGTCGAACGCGCTCCGCGCCGAGCGCACGAGGAGCGGAAACGACATGACAGCCATCGCGATCAGCACGCCCTTAGGGTTGAACACCACTTCCACGCCGCACTCGTAAAGCCACGCGCCGACCGGGCTTCTGCGTCCAAAGATCTTCAACAGAATGAGACCAGTGGCAACCGGCGGCATCACCAGCGGCAGCATGACGACCGTTTCGACGAGCGTCTTGCCGGCCCAGTTTTTCCGCGCCAGCAGCCATGCGACGGCGATCCCGATCGGCAGGATCACAAGTGTACTCGCCAGCGCCACGGCGAGCGAAAAGAGCGTTATTTGCCAGATTTCAGCCGACACCACATCTCCGCTTCGGCTATGGCACTACAACATTACGGCGAAATTTTCGAATTCAGCGGTTTTGCCGCGAGACGGTAAGCATACCGTCGGGCGCGCGACTCACTCCGGCAGTCCTTCCGCTGCGATCTTGTCGAGCAACGGGAGATCGCCATCGAGAAAGTCGAACTGACTCAATTCTTTGGCCTCGGCCCAGCGAATATCCTCAAAAATGCGATTCCGCATCACACCGGCGTACCCGTCGACGCGAAAGAAAATCAAATCGACTGCCCTATCGTGGCCGTACCGATGGCCGTGCCGGAATATTTCCTTGGCCGCGGAGACCTCGATGTCGAGTTCCTCTTTCAATTCCCTGAAAAGCGCTGTTTCCAGTGCTTCGCCGGCCTCGACCTTCCCGCCGGGAAATTCCCATTTCGACGCGAACGGACCGCCTCGCCGCTGACAGACGAGAATGCGTCCGTTGTTCACGATGAGCGCGGCAACGACCGTAATCGCGCCCACTTATCGTTCCTTGCTGTCCGTCGAAAGCTCCCGTTTGAGCACAAGGCAGCTGCCGTACATGATGCTTTGCGTCGAGCAGACCAGCTCCCACCCCTGCTTTCCGAGATCGTTCAATGCCGATTCGGAAAGGTCGGCGGTCACGAAAATATGATATTCGAATTGACTCATCTTGCTGCTCCTTATTCGAATGCTGCGGGCGGCGGGCTTATTGCACGATCTTGTCGGCGCGCTTAAGCAGTTCGCGCGGCACGGCCAGGCCGAGATCGGCGGCCGTCTTCGTATTGACCGTGAGATAGAATTTTTCCGGCGGAGCGGACGGAAGCTCCGCGCTCTGGCCGGCCTTGGGCTTGCGTTGCTTAAAGATGCGATCGATCAGAACGACGGTGTGGCGCCACATTTCATCCGCGGTTAGGCCATAGCTGACAAGCCCTCCGGCGGCGGCGAATTCTTCCAATCCCGAGATCGAGGGCAGGCGCGCTTTGACAGCGAGTGAGGCGATCTCTCCGAAGCGGCCCGCGAACAACAGCTGCGGCTCGAGGATCAGGCCGTTGTCTTTATTCGCCACCATCGTATCGAAAGCCGCCTGGAAATCGCCCGACCTTTTCACCTTCCGCGCATCAATCTCCACACCGAGTGACTCTGCCGCCTTGCGCACCTGTCTCAAGTAATTCGCCGGAATCGCATTAACCTCGTGCCACATCACCGCGACCCGGGAGGTGCGGGGCGCGATCTCCTTCAAGAGCTTGAGCCGTTGAATGCCGAGATCGGGAGAGATATTGGTCGCTCCCGTCATATTCGACGTAGCCTTGATTGTCTCGATGCGTGAGGCAATGACGATGGGTGTCGTATGCGTGTCGGAGCGGGCGACCTGACGGCGCGCCGCCTGCCCGGCGGAGACGCCGTCGGCGACGATGAGGTCCGGATCTTTCGCAACGAGATCCGCCGCCGCCCGATCGATCTGCTCGATCCTGCCGCCGGCATTGCCGGTCTCGACGATGATCGTTTTACCGTCGATATAGCCGGCGTCGGCGAGGAACTTTTTGAGTATTGCCACGTCGGCGGCGCTCGATTGATCTTCCGCCAGGAATCCAATCCGGCGGACTTTCGCCGCCGGCTCCGCTGCGCCGGCGTTCATGGCCGGCAGTATCGCCGCGCAAAACAAGAATACGAGGATTTTCTTCATCGGCGGGTCGTTGTGCTCACCATGAACCAAATCCCCAGTGTTTTCAATTACTCCGGCAGCTCGGCCCTTCTCCTTGCAAGGCGGATGCGGTGGCAATACCATGCCACTATGCTGTTGACCGAAATACTACCGCGTGCTGCCGCGGAATATCCGGAGAAGCTCGCCGTATCCTGCGGAGCCGTGAGCATGAACTATCGTCAAGTCGCCGAATCGGTCGCCCGGCTTGCCGCCGCGCTCGTCGATTTGGGCGTCAATCGCGGCGATCGAGTCGCGCTGTTGCACCGGAATTGCCATCGAGTCCTCGAGGCGTATTTTGCGGCGGTTCACGCCGGCGCGGTGCTGGTGCCGCTCAATTACAGACTCGCGCCCGGTGATTTGGCCTACATCCTGGACGATACCGAGAGCCGGATCCTGATCGCGGACTCGGGATGGACGGAATTGGCGCAAGACGCCGTGCGCCGCAGCAAGTCCCGCGTGCGGGTTCTGTGGAGTCGCGTCGACGGCGAAGCGCCAGACGATTCGTACGGCGCAACGATAGCCGGCGCGCCGGCACAGCCGCTGCGCGACGGCGCCGGCCGCGAAGACGACGCCGTAAATATCTACTACACCAGCGGGACGACAGGCCATCAAAAAGGCGTCGTTCTGACGCATCGAAACATTTACAGCCATGCCCTTTCGACCATCGCCGAGCTCCGGCTGTCGGACGGCGATGTGTGGGCGCACGTCGCGCCGATGTTTCACTTGGCGGACGCGTGGGCGACGTGGGCGATCACGTGGACCGGCGGACGCCACGTCATGGCCGGCCGCTTCGATCCGCTCTCAGTGCTCAAGCTCATCGACGGCGAGCACGTGACCGTCACGAACCTGATCCCGACGATGTTGAACGACCTCGTCAACAGCCCCGACTCAGGATCATACGGCTACGAGTCTCTGCGGCTCGTCATGAGCGGCGGCGCACCGATCGCGCCGCGCCTGGTGCAAAAAATTATCCAGACCTTCGGCTGCGAGTACGTTCAGACCTACGGTCTTACCGAGACGAGTCCGTATCTCACCTTTTCGCTGCTCAAGGATCACCTGCGCAAGCTCTCGCCGGAGGAGCAGTTCGCCTATCGAGCGAAAACCGGGCGCGCGGCGCTCGGCGTAAGCCTCCGGATAGTCGACGAAAACGGGTCGGACGTGGCGCGCGACGGCCGCGCCGTCGGCGAGATCCTCGCGCGCGGCGACCGCATTACTCCGGGATATTGGAAGCTGCCGGAGGCGACCGCCGAGGCGTTCTCCCAAGGCTGGTTCCTCACTGGCGACCTGGCGACCGTCGACGGCGAAGGGTATCTCAACATCGTCGACCGCAAAAAGGACGCGATCATCACGGGCGGCGAGCTCGTCTACACCACGGAGATCGAGAACGCGCTGTACGAGCATCCCGCCGTATTGGAAGCGGCGGTCGTCGGCGTCCCGGACGAGCGCTGGGGCGAGCTCGTGAAAGCCGCCGTGGTCTTGAAGCCCGCCGCGCAGGCGAGCGCAACGGAGATTATCGAGCATTGCCGCGCCCGGGTCGCGCGCTACAAATGTCCGCGCATCGTAGAATTTCTCGACGCCCTGCCGCGGACCGGCTCGGGAAAAATCTACAAGAAAGCCTTGAAGACGAAAAGCGATGCGCGCTGAGCGGCCGGCTCAGCGATGCAGCGCCATGAAAGCGAAGACCTTCGCCGCCTCCAAAACGCTCTGTACCGGCACCATGTCGTAGTCGGTGTGCTGGAAGCGGATATCGCGCGAGCCGTAGTTGATCGCCCGCATCCCTTTCACGTTGAGAAAACCGGTGTCGTTCGCCGCCGTGGAATAGCTGTACTTCGCCTCGCGCCCGAGCATGACCTGAACCGCCTGCGTCAGCGCCAAGACGGCATCGGCGTCTTTCGCCACCTCGCTCGGATACATGAAATCTTTTCGTTCGACAGTGACGACAAATGGATCGAGCGTTCCGATCGCCTGCGTGAGCTGCCGCAGAGCCTCATCGGGGTCGTCGCCCGGCAGCAGTCTGCGGTCGAAAACGATCCGGCACTCGCTCTGGATCGTATGCGTCGCCTTAGGGAAACTCTCGATCGCCGTCGGCGTGAGGCTGACTTTACCCAGCTCGGGATGCGCGCGCTCGGAAGGATACGGCATCAAGGACCTGATCCGCTCCAGTACCTTGACCGCTCCCTCGATGGCGTTGACGCCGTCCCAGGGCCGGCTGCTGTGGGCCTGCTTGCCGCGCACCGACACGAGAATGTCGACGCGCCCTTTGTTGCCGAGCTGGATTTCCGGCGGGCCGTCGATGATCGCCCACTCCGCCTTGACGTTGTCATGGGCGAGAACGTGCGCGAGCGAGTCGTGCCGCCCGGTCTCGCCGGCAGTGCTGACGACGAAGTACAGATCGGCGGGTATCTCGACTTGATTGTGGCCGATGAACATGACCGCCGCCATCATCGCGGCGAGACTCCCCTTCTGCTCGCATGCCCCGCGGCCCCAGACGCATTCGCCGGCCAGGCCGAACTCGCCTCCGTCGATGACCTTGCCCGAATAAGGCTCTTTCATCGTGCTCGGCGCCGCGTTCATGGCATAGGCGACGAGCATCAGACGGCTCGCGTTGCCGCGGCCTTTCAGCGCCACGACCAGATTGCCCTTGCCGTCTATGAACGGATGGAGGCCCGAGCGTTCCAGCTCGGGCTTAATCACGTTGCGAATGAGCGCGAGGACTTGCGGCTCGGCTTCGAGCATGTCGGTTTGCGGACTCGGCGTCTGGACGAGCTTCACGAGCAGTCGCTTGATCTCGTCGTACTGGAGATTCTTTTCGATCAGTTTTTTTACCGTTCCGGCTTCCATACCCAGCTTTCTTTACACATCGAGCTGGGCGCCGGCCCGGCCGAGGCGCTTCGCTACGACGATCAAAATCAAACAAATGACGCTTACGATGATACCGAGCGAGCACATCGGCCCCAGATTGCCGTCGACGTAAAAATGATACAGCAGCGGGCCGACAGGCTCCGATCCCGGCGAATAAAGGAAAATCGACGTGCTGAACTCGCGCAGAAAAATCGTCGCGAGAATGATCCAGCCGGCGATGAATCCGGGACGGAGCAGCGGCAGAAGAACGCGCCGGAACGTCGCCCAAAAACCGGCGCCGCACGTCATCGACGCATCCGGCAGATCGTCGTGAACCTGCACGACCGTGCTCGTCATGGTTCTAAGGCCGTACGGCAGAAACCGCGTGATGTAGCCGATCAGCAAAATCCAGATCGTGCCGTAGATCGGCAGCGGAATATAGACATACGTCCATAAAAGGCCGATCGCGAGCGCGGTGCCGGGAAACGCCCACGGAATAAACGTAAGCGCCTCGATCACGGAGCGGCCGGCCGCTTTCGTCTTCGTCGTCATGTATGCGGTAACGGAGGCGAGCAGCATACAGATCGTCGCGCCGCCGATCGCGAGGAACAGGCTGTTTTGCAGCGCGCGGTATGTGCGGCTGTCGGTCAGATTATAGCGGTAATGATCGAGCGTCAGCAGCTCCCACGTTTTCGCGCCGGGAACGTGCAGATAGCTGACCACCGACACGAACAGCAGCACGGCGAACGGGAGCACGACGATCAGCAGCAGGATCAGCGCGGCGACGCCGGTCGCGGCGTAGCGCCATTTGCCCAGATCGATGATCATCGGCCGGTAGCCGCGTCCGGTCACCGTCACGTAGCGCTCGGAGTGGGAGGTGAAGCGGCGGTACAGATAAACGAAAACCATCGAGATCAGCAGCAGCGACACCGCATAGGTCGCAGCGATATTCTGGTTGGGCGGAAAAGCGCCGATCGCCTCGCGGTAGATCTTCGTCGTGAAGACCTCGATCCGCGCCGGCAGCGCGATGATGGCGGGCGTGTCGAAGCTTTCGATGGCGCGAACGAAATTGAGCGTCAGCGATGCGAGCAGCGCCGGCCGCACGATCGGCAGCGTGATCCGGCGGGCGATCTGGAGATTCGACGAGCCGGCGACACGCGCGGATTCCTCGAGCGAAGGGTCCATCGAGTGCAGCGACGCCGATACGATGAGAAACGCGAGCGGCGTCGTGATCAGACCTTCGACGAAGATCATTCCCCATAGCGAATAAACATTGAGCGGCGCCTCGTCGAGGCCGAAGATCTGCATGGCGAATCGGTTGAGGAGGCCCGTCCGCGGGCTCAGCAGAGCGCCCCAGGCGACGGCGAGCATCAGGGGCGGAAAAATATTGGGCACGATCGCGATGAGCTGAAAGATTTTTCTCAGCGGCGCGTTCGTGCGCACCGTGATCCATCCGATGATCGTCGCCAGTCCGGTCGCGAGCACGGACGAGCCGGCGGCAAAGATAAATGAGTTCAGCAGCAGGCGGTACGTCAGCGGATCGGTATAAGCCTGGATGTAGTGGCGCAGCGTGAAGGTCCCCGGCACGCCGAGCGGCTTGCTCAAGAAGCTCCCGTAAAGAAGCATCACCGTGGGAGAGAGACTCAGATAGGCGATGACGATGCCGACGACGGCGAGCACCGCGGCCTGCGGATCGCGCGTGACCGCGCGTATCGGCCGGTCGAAAGCGCGGGTCCAAACCGCTGTCCCGTTCATGATAGGAGCGAGAGCGGCGCCCGCTCCGGGCGCCGCTCTTTAGGTGTTCGATCTATTGGCCGAAGAAGATCTGCCGGAACGTGGTGTGCATGAGCTTGTTGAACTCGTCCTCCGACGGGTTGTCCATGAAAATCATGCCGGGAACGACTTTCTCTGCGTCCTTGATCGGCGGAACAACGCCGGGCAGCATCGGAAATTCCCCTTCCTCCGCCGTCGCTTTTTGTCCTTCGGCCGAGCAGATGTAATCGATATAGAGTTTTGCCGCGTTGGGGCGCGTGGTCTTGGCGCTGAGGCTCATGTAGTTCGGATCGGTGAGATACTTGTCCATCAGGACATAGGTCACGGGCCCTTTGTACTGCTTCACGTACTTGATGTAAGTTATGCCGACCGGCGCTTCGCCTTTGATAATGGTCGTCGTGACCGGCGCCAGCGACTCGACCAGAATCGGCTTCTGCTTCGCCAGAGCCTTGACGTAATCCAGCCACTTGTCGCCTTTGAATTTGCTCAGGTTCCAGAGAAACTGCGCCGTCGTCGTGTGGCGCGTCGGGTCGGGCATGCTGATCTTGCCCGTCCACTTCGGACTCAGAAGCTCGTCGAAGGTTTTCGGCGCTTCGCTCGCCTTGACCATCTCGGTGTTGTAAAGAATGCTGATCGGCAGCGCCCGCCAGGGGGTGATCATGCCGTCCTTTTCTTTGAATTTCTCCGGGAATTTGTTCGAGGACGGCGGAATGAACTTCGCGAACAACCCCTCGTCGCGCATGATCAACTGCACGCCGCGGTTGCCCTCGACGACGTCGTAGCCGGGTTTGCCGGCGCGGAATTCGCTGAGAGCTCGCTCGGCCACCTGCGTCGACGAGCCGCGCCAGTACTCGACTTTGATGCCGTATTTCTTCTCGAACCCTTTATTGACGCCGTCCATCGCCTGGGGCACCTGGGCGCCGTAAACGACGACCTGCCCTTCTTTCTTCGCCGCGTCGACATTGACCGGCTGCGCGGCAGCTGTGCCGCCGATGAGAAGCAGTGAGACGCCGGCAAGAAGCGAAAGAAATGTTCCACCCATGCGTAAATTCATTCGACCCCTCCAAGTTTCCATTTTTGCCTTCGGAATTCTATTATTATAGCTGTTTTGCCAGTTCAACCGCCCGTTTTCTTCCTTCGGGCGTTCCCATCGGCAGGAGGATCGGCAGATCCAGCCCCGCCGCGACAAACGCTTCCAGCTGCCGCACGCATTCCGACGGTGTGCCGGAAATCGAATGCGCGCGCACGACGTCGTCGCTGATATACTTCTTCGCCCCTTCCCAGTCGCGGCGGCCGATCGCGGCCGCGAGCCCCTCCTGGTCTACCGAGCCGCCGCCGGCGCGAATATTGTCGGCGTGATGTTTGTTGCGAAAAATATAGGCGAGAAAGTTCTTGCTTGCATCGATCGCCTCGCGCGCGTCGGCGGAAACGGCAGTCGCGATGAACCCGCCGATGTCCGGCTTTTTGAGGGCGGGATCGCGGCGCTCGCCGCCGCGCCGCACCTCGCGGGCGCAGCGCGTAATGTACGCCGGCGCGCAGCCGGCGGACAATAACGCGCCGTCGCCGATCTCGCCGGAAAGACGGAGCATGCCGTCTTTTACGGCAGTCATATAAATCGGCAAAGGCGCGGACGGCGTAAACGCCATCTTCGCGCCGTTCACATTGAAAATCTCGCCCTTGAACTCGACGGCTTCGCCGCTGAGAAGTTTCCGCAAAACCGCCATGTACTCGCGCATCGTCTTGAGCGGACGCGTCACTTGCACTCCCGCCTCGGCAAGCGCCGCCGCGTTGCCGGTTCCCGTTGTCGCCCAGACGCGCCCTGGCGCGAACTCGTCCATCGTCGCGAGCGCCATCGCCGAGATGATCGGAAGCCGCGAATAGGGCGTCAGCGGTGCAGGCACGACGAGGATTTTTTCTGTCTTCGCGAGAAACGCCATCGAAGAAGCGACGGAGTCGCGAAAGCACAGATGATCGGACATCCAGATCGAATGCATGCCGATGCGATCGGCGAGCTGCGCGAGGTCGACCATCTCACCGATCGAATAAAAACCGTCGAAACAAAGTCCGACTCTCATGATGCGCTCCCTTCAAAGCCTTCGCGCAGCAATGCCGGCAAATTCTCCGGCCGCACGGCAACGAGCCCCATTTTTTCCAGCGTCAGGCCGTCGCGGCGGTAGTCGATGCCGTTCATCGCCGAGGCGATGGCGATCAAGCTGTCGATGACCGGCGTCGCAACGCCGAGCCACGCCGCGGTCTCCGCCATCGGCACGAGCCCGTAGCCGACGTCCTCGTGCATGTAGCGGTGGTCGAGCGTCGCCGGCGCTTTGATGGTGCGGTTCGGCTCGCTTTCGCGCATCGCGTCATAAACGGATCCGGACGCGCGGGCGGATTCGGAGGTGAGCCCCGCGCGATAGAATAATTCCACGAACGGCCGCGGCGTCAAGCCGAGCCGCTCGACGATGCGCAATCGCTCCCGATCGACGGCTTCGATCACCCGCGCGACCGCCGGGGTGATGTCGCGGTAAAAATAATAATCGCGCGCGCCGGCTTCGATTCTGCCGGCGTTGGCGATCATGCCCGCCGGATGCATGATCGCGTTGATATTCGAGAGCCCCGTCTCGAGGACATTTTCCGCCGGCACAACCTCAGGATAGAGGGGCGTCAGCGCGCGCGCCGCATCGCTCGTGAATTTTCCCGGGAAGGCGGCGAAGCGCAGCTTCTTCGTCCGGCGATATACCTCGACGGAGGCTGGGCTGAGGCTGCGGCAGATATAGGTCAGGGTCACGGTCTCGCAGACCATGGCGTCCACGCCCAGACGCCGCAGTGCGAATGCGAAGTGCAGCGAGCCTCCAGTGTGGCCGGGATTGAGCAACACGACTTGGGCCGGCTTGAGATGAGGCGCGAGCGCCGCCGCCAGTCCCGCGTGCGCGAGCGCCGGCGCCGCGATCATGACGACATCGGCATTTCTCACCACGACCGCGACATCGGTGCTCGCAACGGCAATTTTGGCGAAGCTTTGCTTTCCCCCTTCGATGAGCTCGATGCCGCCGCGATCGAGGACCGGCGCGAGCGTTTTTTCCGAGCGCGAATAAAGCCGGGCCTCGAATCCGCGCAGCGTCAGATCGGCCGCGGCCGCAAGGCCGCCGTTGCCTGCGCCGAGAATGGCGATCGTGCGAATATTCATGAATCCGAGCTGTTGCCGCTCAATTGATGCGGTAGTGTTTTAACTTTTGCTCGTCGACTTCGATGCCGAGGCCGGGTTTATCGCTGACGACGACATACCCGTCTTCGTACTCGAACGCGTCGGCGATCAAATCGTCGCTGTAATAAATGCCGGCGATGCCCTTCGCTTTCCCTGCGGGCGTGGAGACCGGCACGACGCAGCCTAGCGAGGCGACCGCCGTCGACGCGGCGAGGTGGAGATTGGCCGCGTTGCCGACGCCGGTCTCGACGGATCCGTTCACATTGCAGCGGAGGCCGGCGGTTTCGGCAACCGCCGCCACGATTTTCGCCTTATACAGACCGCCGGGCTTCGTCGTGTAGAGCGAGATGATGTCGGCCGCTTTCTTGCGCGCGATTTCATGAATGTCCTGCGGCGTCCACGCGCTCTCGTCCGCCATGATCGGCGTCTTGACGCTCGCCGCGACCGCGGCCATCGCATCGAGTCCTTCCACGGGCTGCTCCATGAATAACAGGCGATACTCTTCCATCGCGCGGATCGCGTTGATCGCCGTCTTCGGCGAGTCGTAGCCCTGATTGGCGTCGACGGTGATCTCCACCTCCGGCCCCGCCGCGTCGCGAATGCGCCGCACCAGCTCGACGTCGCGCTCGGGCTTTTGCCCGCCCTTCAGCTTGATCGTTTTGATGCCTTCCGCTTTTACCTGCCGCGCCTCCTCGACCGCCTTCTCGATTTCCATGAGGCCGATGCTGTGCGCGACTGGAATGCGCCTGCGATAGCAGCCGCCGAGCAGATCGTACGCGGGCACGCCGAGCGCCTTCCCGGCGGCGTCGTAGAGCGCCATGTCGAGGGCGGCCTTCGCGTACGGATAGCCTTTGACGGCGCGGTCCATGATGCCGTGCAGCTGACCGATGGCACACGGATCGTGCCCGATCAAAGCAGGTGCGAGAATATCGTTGATGATATGACTCGTAGTCTGCGGCGTCTCCCCGTAGTATTTCATATAATCGCCGCCCCAGTCCTTGAGGGCCGGCGACTCTCCGTAGCCGATCATTCCATCGTCGGTGTACACCCTGACGATCACGTAGACGCCGATCGGCGTCGTGAGGCTCGACCACTGGTGCACTCTCCGCGTCGGCAGGCGGATGGGAATCGTCTCGATCTGAGTTATCTTCATAAACGATTCAATGTTGAATTATGAATATTGAGTTTTGAATCAAATTCAAAATTAAGAATTCAAAATTCCACATTCATCCGGTTTTGATAAGTTCGTCGGTTTTCGTTACATCCGATAGCAGCTCACATCCGCTTTTCGTGACAACGAGCATGTCTTTATTCTGCATGCCGAAGCGCCCCGGGATGTAAACCAACGGCTCGATCGCGACGACCATCCCCTCCTGAAGCGTCTCGTCACCGTAGCGGCCGAGATACGGCTCTTCGTGCAGCGCGAGGCCGATGCCGTGGCCGACGAAGCTGATCGGCTCGAAGCCGAGCGCGCCGAAGCGCTCCAAGAATTTACGGTAGACCGCCTTGCACGACGCGCCGGGCTTGATCATGTCCATGACCAGATATTTGCATTCGATCAGGTTCTTCCAGATTTTTTGCTGCTCGGGCGTCGCCGCCTCGACGACGGCAGTCCGGCAGATCCCGGCGAGGTAGCCGTTTTTCTGCCCGAAGATTTCCATCCGAATGATATCGCCGGATTTGAGCGCGCGCACGGTCGGCCCGACGTTAGGATACTGGCTGCGCTCGCCGGAGGCGATGATCATGAGCTTGAAGTTCTCCGCGCCGGCGGCAAAGAGCCGCGACAGAAGACCGCCGGCGAGATCGTTCTCGCTCATGCCGGCGCGCGCGCTTTTCAGCGTCTCTCCGATCGCCGAGTCGGTGATCCGGCTGAGAAAGCGCAAGCGATCGATCTCGGCCGCGCTCTTCACCTGCCGTAATTTGTTGAAAATCGCGTCGCCGGCGGCGATCTTCGCGCCGGGAAGGCGCCGCTGGAGCGTGATGAAATCTTTCGCCGGCAAATATTCGAGCTCGGTCGCGATGTTTTTTCGCTCCAGACCGAGCTCGATCAACAGCTCCGCCAGCTTATCAATCGGATCGTCCACGAATTCTTTATAGACGCGCAGGTTCGTGATCTCGGGATCGCTCCGCACCGTCGTCTCTTCCATGTCGATGGCGAGCATCGCGGTCCGGCCGTCAGCCGTCACGACGGCGGCGGCATGCCGCCAGCGCATCAGCGGCTGCGACGGCACGCCGAAGCCGGTCGTATAAATCACGTTCTCGGGCGAGATGGAGATGAGCGCGTCCAAGCCGGCGTCGGCGAGCGCGCTTCGCTGGCGGGCAACGGCGTCGCGATTCATGCGTTCTATTTAACACGGAGGGCGATTCGAATACCACGGCAGAGATGCGTCTGTTTTTCGCACGTTGTCAGCGAACCGGCCATTTGATATTTTATGAAACTGAATGACCCCTCAGGAGAAACTTAAAAAAATCCGCGACGAGCTGAAACAGACCTTCCTCGAGCGCGGCGAGCTGATCGACGGCGCGCTCTCCGCGCTGCTATGCGCGCAGCACGTGCTCATCATCGGCCCGCCGGGGACGGCGAAGTCGATGCTCGCCGACGAGCTCTGCCGCCGCATCGAAGGCGCGAGCTACTTCCAGTGGCTGCTGACGCGCTTCACGACGCCGGAAGAGATATTCGGCGCCGTCAGCCTCCGCGCGCTGGAGCAGGACGATTACCGCCGCGTGACCTCGCGCAAGCTTCCCGAGGCGCACATCGCGTTTCTCGACGAGATCTTCAAAGCGAATTCGTCGATTCTCAATGCGATCCTCACGCTGATCAACGAGCGGCTCTTTCACAACGGCAAGGAGATCGTCAAGGTGCCGCTGCTTTCGCTCTTCGGCGCGAGCAACGAGCTGCCGGAGGACGACGAGCTGCTGGCGCTTTACGACCGCTTTTTGCTGCGCTTCGTCGTCAACTATATCGCTGAAGATTACCGCTTTCTCCGCATGCTCGAAGCCGGCGCGGCGGCGGAGCGGACCACGCTGACGCTCGATGAGCTGCGGCAGATGCAGGGCGAGGCGCGGACCTTGCCGATCCCCAGCTATGTCTATCGCGCCATCGCCGATATCCGGCGCGAGCTCAAGCGAAAAAACCTCGAAGCCTCCGACCGGCGCTACCGCCAGTCGCTCAACCTCTTGCAGGCCCACGCCTATTTGTCGGGCGAGAAGGAAGTGAAGGAGGGCGACCTCTATTTCCTCGAGCACGTGCTCTGGCGCGATCCCCAGGAGCAACTGGAAGTCCGCGGCATCATCCGCGAGCTCCTGCTCGGCTACGAAGAAGAGATCAAGGAGCTGCTTTACGAGTCGCGCGAGGTGCGCGATTCCGCGCTGCGTCCCTGGCCGACGAACGAGGAGCGCGCCCGCGCATTCATCGAATTGCACACCAAGCTCAAGAACATCCTCGCGCGCGTCGACCAGATTATGGACAAGGCGAAGCAGATGGGCCGGCCCGTCGACCGCGCCGGCGCGATCAAGGAAGAGATCGAAGAGATTCAGAAGGAAATGCTCCGGACCTCCGACCCCCACTGACGGCGAAAGCGTCTCATGCCGCCGAAACGGAAAAAACCCGCCGCCAAGCAGCGCGTCCTCCAGCCGCTGCCGCAAAACACCTGCTGGATCGACAGCGACGCTTACGATCGCCGCGTCTTCGGCACGCTGCGCGCGGACGCCCCGTCGCTGCGCGCCATCGAAGAGACCGGCGCCACCTTCCTGCCGCACTTCGATTCGCTGCTGCAGGATATCTTCTGCGCTTTGTTCAAGAATAACGTCGTCGTGCGGTCCGACCGCGACGTGGCGCCCAGCGGGCGCTTCAACCGTATTTTCTTGAACGCGCTCCAACAAGGCGAGCTTTATGCGATTCTCCGCGAGATGACGACGCTTAACGAGGCCAAGGCCGGGCTCTGCACGCTGCTGCTCGGCGAAAGCCTCGTCGCGCTGCTGAAGGCGGAGAAACTCCTGACCAGACGCGAGATGCTCGATCTTTGGGATAT
>DASWZY010000245.1:0-2634 GCA_036407055.1 Binatia bacterium | reverse complement strand
CTCATGCAGGAGCAGGGCTTCTTGAAAACCGAAGAGCACCGCTTCGTCATGCTGAAGGACCGCCTCTGGCGCGCGCTCCGCATCATCATCGACGTCAAGACGCAGAGCGGCCGCATGACCTACGACGAGGCGGCCGACCTCATGGTGCGCGAGCTCCAGTTTCCGCGCCAGCAGGCGGAGGGCGATTTGAATTGGTACAGCCAGTCGCCGTCGATCCCGATGGGCTACGCCCTCGGCTGGTCGATCATCAACCGCATGCGCGAGACGGAGAAAGCCAAGCTCGGCTCGCGCTTCGACCTCCGCGCCTTCCACGACCGCCTTCTGAGCGCGGGCAGCATCTCCTTGCCGCTCGTCGAAAAAAGACACTTCTCCGAATAATGTTGAATTTTGAGTTTTGAGTTTTGAATTGAATTCAAAATTAAAAATTCATAATTCGAAACTGCAGCGTCCGCTGCTCGGGGCGCACATGTCGATCGCCGGCGGCGTGCACAACTCGCTGCTGGAAGGAAAGAAGGTCGAGTGCGAAGCGATCCAGATCTTCACGCGCTCCTCGCGCCAGTGGGCGGCGCGGCCGTACGAAAAAGAAGAGATCGCGCTGTTCCACCAACACCGCAAAGACACCGGCATCGGGACCGTCGTCGCGCACGATTCGTATCTCTTGAATCTGGGCTCGCCGGATACGGCGCTGAGAAAAAAATCCATCGCGGCGTTCATCGACGAGCTCGCGCGCTGCGAGATATTGGGCGTGGCGGCGCTGATCGCGCATCCCGGCGCGCACATGGGCGCGGGCGAGCTTCAGGGCATCAAGACGATCGCGCGCTCGCTGGACGAGGTCCATAAATCCTGCCGCGGCTTTAACACGAACATTGCGCTCGAGATCACCGCCGGACAGGGAAGCTGCCTCGGCTATCGCTTCGAGCAGATCCGCGACATCATCGACGCAAGCAAAGAGAGCGAGCGGCTGCGCGTCTGCTTCGACACCGAGCACGCGTTCGCCGCCGGCTACGATTTCCGCACCAAGCGCGGCTACGCGGCGGTGTTCGAGGAATTCGACGAGCTCGTCGGCATCGAGCGGCTCGCGGCGTTCCACCTGAACGATTCGAAAAAGGAATTGGGCTCGCGCGTCGACCGCCACGACCACATCGGCCAGGGGCAGCTCGGCGTCGAGGCGTTCCGGCTGATATTGAACGACCGGCGCTTCCGCGGCCTGCCGATGTGTCTGGAGACGCCGAAGGGAAAAGATTTAAAGGAAGACCGCGAGAACCTGACGCTGCTCAGAAGCCTGATCGGGCGCGCCGCGGCGCCGATCATCCCGCCGGGATCGTTATCCCGGGAAACAAGCGCTGCACGATAAGGCCGATGGCATAGCCGAAGAGCGACGCGGCGACGGCGATCAAAAAAAACTGCGTGCCGGAGGCGAAGAGCGGCTTCGCGGCGAGGCGTCCCTTGAAGACGCCGACGGAAAATAGCGTGACGCCGGCGAGGGCGATCGAGAGGTACAGCGCGTTCATGCCGGACAGCAGCAGATACGGCGCGAGCGGAATCACGCCGCCGAGAATAAACGACAGGCCCATGACGAACGCCGCGCGGACCGGGCGGTTGAGCTCGGCGGTTCCCAAGCCAAATACTTTTTCCTGAAAGGTCCGGAGAAAAACGCCCTGCTGCTGCCCCAGCAGCTTGACGACGCGGTAGCCCTGCTCTTTGGTCATGCCCTCCTCGCCGAGCGCGTTGAGCAGTCCCTCGGCCGCGACATAGGGCTCGGCCTCCGCCAGCTCGGCCGCGTCTTTGATCTCCTTGTCGAAAATTTCTTTTTCGGCGTTCGAGGAAAGGTACGATCCCGTCGCCATCGACACCGCGCCGGCGAACATCGCCGTGAGGCCGGTGATGATCACGACGAGATTGTTTTCGGTCGCGCCCTGGATGCCGGCTAAAAGGCCGACCGTGCTCATGAGTCCGTCCTGGATGCCAAAGACGAACTCGCGCACGCGCGCGCGGCTTTCTATGATCTCGCGCTTGCGTTGGATTTCGTCGAGGGCCATGGAAAATCGGTTTCAGGTTTCAGGTTTAAAGTTTCAGGCAAAAGCTCTCGAACCGATTCTTCCGTGAAACCCGAAACGCGAAACCCGAAACTGTTAATACTTGAGCTTCAACTCCCCGGTATTCTCGCCCGGCTTCCACTCCGCCGGACATAGCCGTCCGGTGCGGAGCGCCTTCAGCACGCGCAGCGTCTCCTCGACGCTGCGGCCGACGTTCATGTGGCTCACCATGAGATAATTCACCTCGCGCGCGGGATTTAAGATGAACGTCGCGCGCGCGCTGACGCCTTCTTTCTCGATTAGCACGCCGTAATCGCGGCTCATTTTTTTCTCGACGTCGCTCAGCAGCGGGCAGTCGATGCCGCCCAGCTCGTCGATCCACGAGCGGTGCGTCTCGATCGGATCGACGCTGGCGCCGAGCACCTCGGCCTGCTCGGCGCGAAAATCTTTCGCGGCTTTGCTGAAGCCCGTCACCTCGGTCGGGCAGATGAACGTGAAATCGGCGGGATAGAAAAACAGCACGAGCCATTTTCCCGGAAACGACTCGAGCGAATAATCGGCGACCTTGCCGCCGCGAATGCCCTGGAGCTTAAACTCG
>DASWZY010000244.1:0-17098 GCA_036407055.1 Binatia bacterium | reverse complement strand
GCGCTTCGCAGAGATTCCGCCGGAGCTCTATCCCGGCATCGACTACGCCGCGCACGTGCTCGATCCCGACGGACACTGCATCAAGCTTTATTACTACATGGAGCAGGTCGGCTGGGACGGGAAGCCGCGGCCGAAGCAGCTGCGGCGCAAAGTCGATAACCAGAAATGGCCCGAGGCCGTCGAGCCGCTGCCGGATACCTACGAAGGCGAGCCGTTTTTCGGTCCGTGGGGATGAGGTGACGCGATGACAGCGAAGATCACGTTTCCATCCGACGGCCTCGAATTGTCCGGCATCGTGCAGGTTCCGGAAGGCTTGCGGCCGGGCGAGCGGCGCCCGGCGTTTTTGGTGCTGCACGGCTTCGGCGGCAACAAGGACGGCCGCGGCCAGACCGTCATCGCGGAGCAGCTAAGCCAATGGGGCTACGTGACGATGCGCTTCGACTTTCGCGGCTGCGGCGAGAGCGGCGGCGAGCGCGCGCGTATTCTCTGCCTCGATCAAGTCAAGGACACATCGAGCGCCATCAGCTACATGGCGACGCGGCCGGAAGTCGATCCGCGGCGCATCGCGCTCGTCGGCAGCAGCTTCGGCGCCGCAGTCTCGATCTACACCGCCGGCGCGGACGAGCGCGCCGCCGCCGTGATTTCCTCCGGCGGCTGGGGCGACGGCGAGCGCAAGTTCCGCCGCCAGCACCCGGGCGCGGAGGCATGGCAGCGCTTCACCGATATGCTGGAAGAAGGGCGCCGTCACCGCGAGCGCACCGGAAAATCGCTCATGGTGCCGCGCTACGAGATCGTGCCGATCCCCGAGAAGCTGCGCGGCAACGTGAGCCCCGGCTCGATTCAGCAATTTCCCGCCGAGACGGCGCAGAGCATGTACGACTTTCGCGCCGACGAAATGGTGGGCAAAATCGCACCGCGCCCGCTGCTGCTGCTCCACAGCGCGAACGACTCCGTCACGCCGACGGAGGAATCGATCGAGCTGTTCCGCCGCGCGAAGCAGCCGGCGGAGCTGCATCTCTTCTCCGAAGTCGATCACTTCATGTTCGGCGAGGAAAACCCGCGCGTCGGCCGCATCGTCGCCGACTGGCTCGCGCGCTACTTCCCTGTCGCGCAAAAGTAGCATGCCGCGCATTCAATACGCCTCGCTGCGCGATTTCGCCGGGCGGCTCTTCCGCGCGGGCGGCATGCCCGAGCGCGACAGCGAGCTGCTCGCGGAGTTGCTCGCCAAGGCGGACCTCCGCGGCTACACCGGCCACGGCACCTGCCGCGTCGGGCCGTACCTCACATGGATCAAAGACGGCACGACACAGATCGCCGAGAAGCCGGCCGTCTTGCGCGAGAGCAAGACGACGGCGGTGATCGACGCGAAGCATTATATCGGCCAGATCGCCGCCTACGACGCGATGAAGATCGCCGTCGCCAAGGCAAAGGAGCACGGCGTCGGCATCGTCGCGCTGCGCCGCGCCGGCCATGTCGGCCGGCTGGCGGACTACATGGAGCTTGCGGCGGACGAAGGCATGATCGGCTTCGGCGCGGTATGCGTCGGCTCCGGCAGCGTCACGCTCTACGGCGGCATGGAGCGCATCACAGGAACCAATCCGATGTCGTTCGGCATTCCCGCGCGCAGCGGCGCGCACATCGTGCTGGATTTCGCGACGTCGTCGATGAGCATGGGCGAAATCCAGAAGCGCGAGGGGCGCGGCGAGCCGATTCCCGAAGGCGCGATGCTCGACGGCTACGGCAAGCCGACGAAAAGCGTCAAGACCTTTCGCGGCCCGCCGCGCGGCGTGCTGCTCCCCTTCGGCGGCTACAAAGGCTCGGGTCTGAACGTCGTCACGGAAATTATGGCCGGCATTCTCACCGGCAGCGGCTCCGGGCGCGCCTGGTGGGACAAAGGCGGCCACGCCGTCAACGGCGTCATCCTCCAGGCGATCGCCGTCGAGGAGTTTCAGCCGCTCGATGACTTTTTCGCCGGCGTGGACGAGTTCGCCGCGCGCGCGAAGAAGATCAAAATCGCGCCGGGGTTCGAAGAAGTGCTCCTGCCCGGCGAGCGCGCGCGCAAGATCGAAGAAAGACAATTAAAAGAGGGCGTCGAGATCGACGAGCCGACGTGGAACGGCTTGTTGGCAGTGGCGGAGGAACTCCGAGTTAATGAAGTTCCAAAAGGTTTTTAGCGCCAATTTCGCTCTTCGCTTGCTTGTTGTTCTAGGAGTCTTCTACGGTTCTGTGGGATTGACCATCGCCGTTTCCGAATGGTGGCAGATCGCCATCGTTGCCGATCCAAATAACATTGCGAGTTATCACTTCGGATCAGAAGGTATGATGTACCACGGAGGTTGGCACTACGCTTCTGCGAAGGTCTACGCTTGGTCGGCGCTGGCTGAAGGATTCACCTTCGGTATTGCGCTATGGCTCTTACTCGTCGCGTGGCGAAGTTATTCGTGGCGTTATCTACTCGGAGCAGTGGCCGTCTTCGCCGCGATAATCGTCATCGTGAATTTATAGCCGCTCGAATATCTCCAGCCGGATCGCCTGTCCCCTCCCCGACTCCGGACAGGCGCTGACCGCGACGAGACAGTCCATCTCGGCGCGGAAATCGACGTGCGCCTCTTCTTTCGGTCGGACCGTCGTGTCGAGCATCGCGCCGGTGTCCGGATCGATCTTCATCGTCTGCCAGATGTTGAACGGGCTCGGAATGTCCTCGTCGGCGATGGAGTAGTCCTTGAGGGCGTCGATGAGATTCTCCCAGCAGCCGTGGTCAGGAATGTCCTCCGGACGCTTGGGGTTCAAATCGACGCCTCCGGCGAACTTCCGCTGCGCGAGGCCTTTGGCGACCATCTCGAAGCGCTTCCGGCTGCACATGCCCTTCTGCAGATCGTGCCGGCCCTCCCTGAAGGAGTCTTCGACGATCGTGAGCAGCGGATTGTTGAGCTTCGAGAAGAGCTGGTCGCCGGCGCTGATGAAGAGCTTCACCTGATTCGTCTTCGTGCGCGCCTGGTCGAAGCGCTCGCGCACATCATGCTCATTGAACGCGACGAAATCGACGATCGTGCGCCCCGCGACGCGCAGAATCTGTCCTTGCTTCACCACGACCGACTTGCCGGAATTTTTCGGCACGACGATGCTCTGCAATTGTTTCATTCGACCTCCGGTCTTTAACACACGCCTGCCAAGCGGGGAGATTCTTTCATCGCGAAAACGCACTGTCAACGCCGCGTCTTGCCGGAGAGTTTTCCATTGACTATGATCGGCGCATGGACCGCCTCTTCTTCTCGCTCGGCGCGCTGGCCGCTTTTTTCGGCGTCGCGCTCGGCGCGTTCGCCGCGCACGGGCTTAAAAACAAGCTCCCGCCGGATATGTTCAACATCTTCGAGGTCGGCGTGCGCTATCACATGTACCACGCCCTGGGACTGCTCGCGGTCGCCGCGGCGGCGGGGCGGTGGTCGGGGCCGTGGGTAACTTCGGCGGGGTGGCTATTTGTCTTCGGGATAATCGTATTTTCCGGCAGCCTATATCTCCTCGCGATGGGCGGGCCGCGCTGGCTCGGCGCGATCACGCCGATCGGCGGCCTCGCGTTTCTCATCGGCTGGCTGCTGCTCGCCTGGGTCGTGTGGCGCTAGCGCTTTCCCTGCGCTAGACTAGCTTTCTGATGCTCGTCGGCGTTCCCAAGGAAATCAAAGAGGAAGAGAACCGCGTCGCGATCACGCCGACCGGCGTCGCCGCATTCGTCGCGCACGGCCACGGGGTCGTGATTCAAAAAGGCGCCGGCGCGGGCAGCGGCATTCTCGACCGGTCGTACGAAGGCGCCGGCGCGGCGCTCGCCGATTCCGCCGCCGAGGTCTGGCGCCGCGCCGATCTCGTAATCAAAGTGAAGGAGCCGCTCGCGGCGGAATTTCCCCATCTGCGCGAAGGGCTGATCCTCTACACCTATCTTCACCTCGCGGCCAACGAGATCGTCACACGCGAGCTGCTGGAGAAAAAAATCACGGCCGTCGCCTACGAGACGATCCAGCTCGACGACGGCTCGCTGCCGCTGCTCACGCCGATGAGCGAAGTGGCCGGACGACTGTCGCTGCAAGTCGGCGCGTGGTGCCTGCAGGCGGAGAACGGCGGCCGCGGGATTCTTCTCGGCGGCGCCTCCGGCGTGCGGCCGGGGAAGGTCGTGATCCTCGGCGCCGGCATGTCCGGCACCACGGCGTGCCAGGTCGCCGCCGGCATGGGCGCATACGTGAGCATTCTCGATATCAATCCATCGAAGCTCCGCTACGTGCATGACATTCTCGGCGGCCATGTGACGACGCTCATGTCGAACCGCGCCAATGTCGAGGAAGAGGTCGTCGACGCGGATCTCGTGATCGGCTCGGTGCTGATTCCCGGCGCGAAGACGCCGAAGCTCATCACGCGCCAGATGGTCAAGATGATGAAGCCCGGCGCCGCCTTCGTCGACATCTCCATCGATCAGGGCGGCTGCGCCGAGACCTCTCGCCCCACGACGCACCATCACCCGATTTACGTCGAGGAGGAGGTCGTCCACTACTGCGTGACGAATATGCCGGCGATCGTCCCGCACACGTCGACCTACGCGCTGACCAACGCGACGCTCTCTTACGGCCTCGCGCTCGCCGACAAAGGCGTCCCGCGCGCGTTTCTCGAAGACCGCGCGTTGGCGAAGGGACTCAACACCTACAAGGGAAAAATCACTCATCCCGCCGTGGCGGCCGCCTTCGGTCATCACGCGGTTCCGGTCGAGGAGCTTGCCAAGCCATGAGGCTCGTTACGCGCGCGGATTTCGACGGCCTCGTGTGCGGCGCGCTCATCACGCTCATGGAGGAGATCGATGCGTATCTCTTCGTCGAGCCGAAATTCATGCAGGACGGGCAGGTCGAGATCCGGCGCGGCGACGTGATCGCCAATCTGCCGTATCATCCCAACTGCACGCTGTGGTTCGACCACCACGTCACGAACGCCTTCGCCTGGCGCGACCACACGGGGCAATCCGAAGACGTGACGCTTGTGCCGGACAAGGGCGGATTTCGCATCGCGCCGAGCGCGGCGCGCGTCGTCTACGAATACTACACGCTCGCGATGCGCGACCGCGCGCGCGGCGACCGGCGCAAAGAAAGCGGCATGGAGATTCTCGACTCGCCGCGAATGAAATACCTGCTCGACGAAGCCGACAAGATCGACGCCGCGCTGCTCACGCCCGAGGACGTGTTGCACCCGGCCGGCTACGTGCTCATCTCGATGACCATCGACGGCAAGTTCGCCGAAGACGAGGCGTACTGGCTCAAGCTGATCGATTATCTGCGCGACAAAACCGTCGAGGAGACAGCGTGCGAACCGGAGGTCACGCGCCGCTGCGCGAAGATTCTCGCCGATCAGGAGCGGCTGAAGAAAATACTCCATGAGCGCGCGAAGCTCGACGGCAACGTGATCCTGCTGGATCTCCGCGGCATCAAGGACATGCCGGACGGAAATCGTTTCCTGCTGTACACGCTGTTTCCCAGCGCGAATATCTCCGTGAAAGTCGCCGAAGACAGCCAGCGCCCGAATACGACGGCGATCTCGGTCGGCTACAACATCTTCAACCCGACCTCGAACGTCAACGTCGGCGAGCTGCTCAAAAACTACGGCGGCGGCGGCCATAAAGTCGTCGGCTCGTCGCGCGTGCCGGAGGAGAAGGCGGAGCAGGCTCTGCGCGAAATCGTGGCGGCGGTTAAAGAATAGCCGTCGCGGACGTCATGACGATCACCACCGTCGCAAAAAGCCTACGCCGTCTCAAAAAGATCAACAGCGAAATTTCCTACGCGAGTTTGGCGGAAGGCGGAACTTTCACTTCCGGTATCATCGTGTTTCGCCCGCGCTCGGCCGACGATGCGAAGCAGATCCGCCACAGCGACAAGGACGTGATTTGCGAAGTACTTCGCGGCAGCGGCCGGCTGCGCATTAACCGCCGCCGCATCGCCCTTAAAGCCGGGATGTTCTGCCACATCCCGAAGGGCACCCCGCACGACTTCGCCGCGAGCAAAACAAATCGACTCGTGCTATTCTACTCGCTTATCGAAACCGGCTGAGCGCAAGCGAATCTTGAAGGTCCCAATTAGCAATTCACGGCTGACGATTTTTTCGCTCCTGGCATTCTCCCTTCTTCTCGCCGCCTGCTCCTCCAATCTCGCCAGCGAGCGCCAATACGTCCCGGCGCAGAACCTGATGGATGTGGTGAAGGACTTCCAGCGCTTCGCGCGCGAGGACGTCTATCGCTTTCCGATCGCGAAGGACGTCACCGGCGTGAACGTCATGAAGGCGGCGCTCGTGCGCCTCGACGATTACGAGCGCAAAAACCCGCGGCAGTTCACCGACATCATCCAGTTCAGCCGCGGAACCGCCTACGAGCGGCTGCGCGACTACGACAAGGCCCTCGATTACTACCACCGGGTCGCCGACATCGACGGGCCGCTCCGGCCGCAGGCACTGAAGAACATCGAGACGCTGGAAGCCTTCAAGGCGATCCTCGACAAGCCGCTGCCGACCGAAGACCCCTTCGTCTATCTAAAGGCGCTCGACGAACGGGTCGAATCGTGGAACGGCCTGGTGAAGAAGTATCAGGGGGCGCCGCAGGAATACCTCGCGCGGGTCGAGGAGGAGAAGGTCGACCGGGCGAAAGTGGCATTCGTGGAGGCGAACCGTTTTCGCTTGACGGACGGCAACCATATTACTATCCTGGCGTACAGCCAGCTCGTCACCAAGCACCGGCAGAGCAAGAACTATTACCGCTACCTCCTCGATTTTGGCGACTTTTATGTTCGACTGGCCAAAGATTACATTGCCGAGAACGACCCCGAGGGACTGGGCTTCGACATGAAGGTCTATGGGCAGCTAGAAAAGCAGTCTATGAACCTGTATACGGAAGTGGCCGGCGTGGACGGGATCGTGGAAAAAATCGAAGCGCAGGGAAAAATCGAGGCGCTGCGCGGCCTCTCCGACAAGGTCCGGAGACTCAGCCGATGAGGCGCGTCCGTCGATCGCTGCTCGCGCTTTTTTGCCTCTGCGCCGCGATCGCCGTCTCCCCCGCGCATTCGTCCGCGCAGGTCGCCCAGGAGCTGCCCGACGGCATTCTCAACCCGGTGCCGGAATTCGACCCGTTCGAGAAGCCTCCCAGCACCCCGCTCTACTTCCCCGACGACGTCGACAAGCGCGCGCGCAGCGCGATGATCGCGGCGCTCACGGGGGACAGCGAAACTCTCGCCGACGACTTAAAGTTCTTCAACGAGCGCGACGCCCGGCTCAAAAAAGAGCGCGGCACCACAACCGGCCTGAGCGACGCGGCGCGCGATCTATACAACAATACGATCGAAGACCGCGCGCGCTACCTCGACGCCCAGCGGCAGGCGCTTTCGTTCACCGCCATGCCGAAGCAGAAGCAGCTGATCGAATCGCGGCTCAAAAACGACGACCTCAACCAGGCCGACGAGCAGCTGAGAAAAGCGGCGCAGAACAAATGGGGCGGCATTTTCAACCGCTTGCTTAGCTCCGTGAATGTCGCGAACGTCATGACCGGGAACTACACCTCGGCCGCCGTCGAGTCCGCGGTGCAGCAGCTGATGGCTTTCAGCACGAACGACATGTCGATCGAGGAGCGCCGCGCGCTCGCGCTCTTGAACGAACACCTCAGGCGCTATCCCGACGATCCGCGCAATCCCGAAGTGCGCAAGCGCATCGAAGAGCTGGAGAAAAAGAAGCGGACCGTTCTCGCGGAGAAGCAGGTGAATAGAGCCGAGGAGGCGCTGGGCAAAAAGGACTTCGACAAGGCGGAATTCTATTATCAGGTAGCCGCCGCCCTCGACCCGCTTTCCAAGGACGCGGAGGCGGGCGTGGAGCGGATGAACAAACGCTCGAAGACCGAAGAACAAGGAACGAAAAGGGCGCTCCAGATCGCCCGGCCGCCCGCGCGCGCGCAGGTTCCGGAAAACCGCGAAATCACCGGGCTGCTCTACGCGCTCACGCTGCGCGACGACGAGCAAATCCGCGCCGAGGCGGACCAGCTCGAGAAGAAATTTCGCAATACGCCGCAGGCCGAAGTCGCGCGCGACGCGCGCTCGGTCGCTTTGGAAATCACGGGCGACCACGAGGACGCGAAAAAATTGCTCCAGCAAGTCGCGCGCTCTTCCAATAGTCACGAGCGCGACCGCGCCCGGGCGCTGATCGACAATCCCGAGTATAACCTCCTGGCGACATTCCAGGGCGCGCGCACGAAATACCAGATGGACACGGTCAAATACGTGCTCCTCGGCGACGACTTCCTGAAAAAGAATCTCATGCTCGCGGCGCCGCTGATTCTCAGCGGACCGACCGGGCTGCCGACCATCGCGGCGGCGAACGGCATCATGATCGCGACAAATCTCATCCAGGTGGTCACCGCCAATCCCATTTCCAATCAGGACGTCATCGACACGGGCGTCCAATACGTCCGCGCCCATCCCGATTCGAGAGACGCCTCCGACGTCTACACCGTTCTCGCCGACGCCTACGAGCACAACGGCATGTACGACCGGGCGATCGCCTACAACGAGATGTCCGGACGCGCGTCGGACAAAAAGCTCGCCGACTTGAAGGACAAAGCCGCGAAGACTCTGCTGCAGGCGGCCGGGCGAAGCTCGGATCGCGGGGCGCAGGAATACTATCTGAAAGAAATTCTCGACAACTATGCCGAGACCGATGCCGCGAAAGACGCGACGCAGCGCCTCTCGCGCATGACCCGGGCGGAAAATCAGGGGCTCCGCATGACCAAGAAATTCCTCATGGAGAACCCCGAGATCTACGGAGCGCAAGGGCTCGGCCTGAAAGCTTCGCTCTTCGACGGGAATCTGAGCAACATGGAGCTCGCCGACAAGGGCGTGAGCGTGCTGGACGACAACGAGATCCTGCTCAACCTGCAGACGCCGTGGGGCGTCCGCACGCAGACCTATCGCCTCGACGAGGCGGCAAACAACCGCTTCCAGATGGCCGTGCGCCAGCGCAACTTCGACGTCGCCATGGCCGACGTCGACAGCCGTCCGAAAAACAGCGTCGGCGGTCTGAGAAACGCCCCGCCCACTATCCTCGCCGGCAATCTAGCGAAAAAGCCCGAAGATGCTTATCCCGAGACTACCTTCACCCTGGTCCGCGAGGGCAACGCAACGACGGCGCGCGGCACCGGCCCGGACGCGCAGCTGCAAACCGAGGCGGAAAGAGACCCGACCACGCGCTACAAGCTGCCTCCGCTCTCGGGCAATATTTCCGCGAGCCACTTCGATATCAGCGGCAATCTGCCGACGGGATGGCTGGGCGAAAGACTGATGCTCGGACATGATTCGGGCACCCCTTTCGCCGGCGTGCAAATGCCGATCCCGCTGCTCCAGGGTTTTATTCCCGTCCACTTCATGGTCCAGAACCGCGCCGGCCGCTTCGCGATGTTCCCGAAAATCCGCGTCTCGCAGGACAAAGGCCCCGACCAGGAACTTTACCGCTGAGCCAGGGCTCGCTTCATGCGCAAGGACGTCGCCCGCGGCATCGTCTCGATCCTCGTGGTGCTCGCCGCGTGGGAGATTCTCGCCCGCCTGTTTTTAGAAAACGACCTCCTGATGCCCGCGCCGAGCGGCGTTGCGCGCTCGTTTTGGAAGCTCGTCGCGAGCGGTGAGCTGGGGCGCCACTTCGCGGCGACACTGCTGGAGTTCGCCTACGGCTTTTCCGCCGCCTGTCTGATCGGGATTCCGCTCGGCTACTTGATGGGCATGCACAAGTGGCTCGACGAATGGATGGATCCGTGGATCGCCACGCTCTATTCGATTCCGATCATCACGATCGTGCCGCTCATCATCATCTGGTTCGGCATCGGCATGTTTTCGAAGGTCGTCGTGGTCTTCAAGATCACGATCGTCGAGCTGATCCTCAACACCGCGGCGGGCGTGAAGACGATCGACCCGCTCTGGCTCGAGGTATCCAAATCGTTTCGCTTGAGCCGCTGGCAGACGACGTATAAAGTCCGCCTGCCGGCGGCGCTGCCGTTCATCGTGACGGGCATGCGTCTCGGCGTCGGCCGCGCGCTGCTCGGAGTCATCGCCGCCGAGCTGCTCGCCTCCAACGCCGGGCTCGGCTACATGCTCCGCGACGCCTCGGAGACGTGGGACAGCCCGAAGCTCTTCGTCACCGTCGTGCTTCTAGCGGTAATGGGCCTTGCGAGCTTTACGCTGATCAAAAAGGGCGAGCAGAAAATGGCGCCGTGGCGCCAGACGGCGGAATGGTAGCGATCGTGGGATTTTACTGCGACAATTCGCGTGCGATCAATAAAGCGCTATCGATCCTCTGCGGCCTCGTCGTGTGGCATTATCTCGCGACGGTGGTCGTCGCCGACACGGCCTTCCTGGTCTCGCCGCTCGTTGTCGTTTCGAAAGCCTACGAGATGCTGTTCGTTACCGGCGACCTCTACCCGCATCTGTTCGCGAGCTCGTGGATCTTTCTCTACGGTTATCTGCTCTCGATCGTGATCGGCGTGCCGCTGGGATTTTTAATGGCCCTCTCGCCCGCCGTGCGCGACTACGCGCATCCGTGGATGACGACGCTCTACACGACCCCGCGCATCGCCTTCGCGCCCGTGCTGCTGCTCTGGCTCGGCATCGGCGCGGGCTCGAAGGTGGCGATCGTTTTTCTCGGCTGCGTCTTTCCGGTCCTCATCAATTCCTACTACGGCATGCGCGTGGTCGACCGCGAATTCGTCGAGCTGGCGCGCTCGCTGAGACTCACGCGGCTCGCGCTGTTTCGCAAGATTCTTCTCCCGGCGTCGCTGCCGTTCATTCTGTCGGGGCTCCGCCTGGCGCTCGGCCGCGGTCTCACCGGCGTCGCCATCGCGGAATGGTTCGGCGCGACCGCCGGCCTCGGCTATCTCGTCTACTTCGCCGGCCAGACGCTCAACGTCCCGGTCCTGTTCGTCGGCGTCACCGCTTTCGGGCTGATGGGCATCATCGGTTTCGAGATTCTGCGCAAGATCGAAGACCTGGCGACGCCGTGGAAGACCTCGCATCCCCGCTGACATGGCGCCTTCGATCCTCGAACTCAAAAACCTGAGCCGCGAGGTGACGGGCCGCAACGGCGAGCCCTTCGTCATTTTTCGCGACATCAATCTCAGCGTCCGCGACGGCGAGTTCGTCAGCATCGTCGGGCCGTCCGGCTGCGGCAAGACGACGATGCTCCGCGTCATCAACGGACTGATCCCGCCGTCGAGCGGACAAATCGTGGTCGACGGGCGCGAGCAGAGCGGAAGCGGCGGCGATCTGCTCATGGGCTTCGTCTTCCAGGGCGCCGCGCTGCTTCCGTGGCGCACGAGTCTCAACAACGTGCTGCTCGGGCTCGAGGGCCGCGGCAAGAGGCCGGCGGAGGCGCGCGACCTCGCGCGGAAGTATCTCGATCTGGTGGGCCTCTCGGGCTTCGAGCAGCATTACCCGCACGAGCTCTCCGGCGGCATGCAGCAGCGCGTCAATCTCGCGCGCGCGCTGGCGATCGAGCCCAAGATTCTCCTGATGGACGAGCCGTTCGCCGCGCTCGACGCCCAGACGCGGAGCTTCATGCAGCTCGAATTGCTGCGCATCTGGTCGCAGACGAAGAAGACGGTGATCTTCGTCACGCACATGATCGCCGAGGCGATCCTGCTTTCGGACCGCGTAGTGGTCTTCAGCCACCGGCCCGGCACCATCCGCGAGGAATTCCGCGTGCCGCTGCCGCGGCCGCGAGACATGGAGATCAAGTCCGACCGCCGCTTCGTGGATCTGGAAAATACCTTGTGGAAATTGATAGAAGAAGAGGTGAAGGCCGCCGGCGGCTTCGCCAAGCTATGAAATCGATAAGATGGAGCGCTGGAATATTGGGAGCGCGGAGTAACGGTTGCGGAGGGTTTATGCGGCATTGCGGTAAAATCCTGTCTGCTTTTCTCTTCCTACTACCTATTGCCTACTACTCACCGCCCGCTTCGTACGCCGGCGAGGCGAATCTGCCCACGGTGCGCTTCGTCCAGAGCGGGCGCACCGCGTCGAGCTGGCCGCTGTTCGTCGCCGAAGAGAAGAAATTTTTTCAAAAGAACGGGATCTACGTCGAGGAGATCATCATCAACGGCGGCCCGAACACGACGCGCGCCGTGCTCAGCAATACGATCCCGATCGGCCGCATCAACCCCGATTATGTCATCGAGGCGATGGAGAAAGGCGCCAAGGTCAAAATCATCTCCGGCGCGCTGGACAAGATTCCGTACGACGTCGTCGCGCGGCCGGAGATCAAGACCGGCGCCGACATCAAAGGCAAGACGATCGGTGTCGATTCGCTGACGGGCGGCACCACCCTCATGCTCGCGGAGGTCTTCGAGAAGGCGTATAAGCTCAGCCCAAAAGACTACAAGCTTCTTGTCGTCGGCACCTCGCCGCAGCGCTACGCGGCATTGAAGGGCGGCTCGGTACAGGTTACTTTCATGGGGCCGCCGTTCAATCTGCGCGCGCGGCAGGAAGGCTTCACCAAGCTCACGACTTTCCACGAGCATCTCGGACCGATTCAGTTCGTCGTGCAGTTCGCCAACGACGACTATCTCAAGTCGAATCGCGCCGAGGTGATCAAGTTCATCAAAGGCATGGCCGAGGCGACGAAGTGGCTGTACGATCCGAAAAACAAGGAAGAGGCGCTCGCGATCTACAACAAAGTTCTCAAGAGCACGCGCGAGGCCGCCGAGGCCGACTACCATTATCTGATCGAGGAGTTCAAGCCTTTCCCGATCGACGGCGCGATCAGCAAGCAGTCGATCGAGAAGACCTTCGATCTCCGGGAGAAAGCCGGGAAATACGAGGGCAAGAAAGCGCCGCCCTACACCAATTACGTCGATGTCAGCCTCGTCGAAGAGGCAAAAAAGCAGCTGGGATGGAAATAAAAGGAGACGCGATGCCGCGAAGCAAATTCCTACTCATCGTCTTGGGATTTCTGATCTTCACCGTCGGAGCCGCGCACGCGCAGGAGCTCAAGCGCATTCGCATCGGCTACCCGTCGCTCAGTTACCGACAGAGCAACGTCTGGGTAGCCAAAGAATACGGCCTGTTCAAGAAATACGGCCTCGACGTCGAGCCGATCTTTCTCCGCGGCGGCCAGGTCGCGACGCAGGCGCTCGCCGGCGGCGACCCGCCGATCGTCAACATCGGCACCGTCGTGCAGGCGAATCTCACCGGCTTCAATCTCGTGCTCGTCGCCGCCGTCGAGACCTCGTACGATCAGATCCTCTTCACGCGCCCGGGCATTACCAAGGTTGAGGAGCTGAAAGGCAAGCGCTTCGGCGTCAGCGGCTTCGGCTCGGCGACCTACTACGCCGCCGGCATCCTTTTTCGCCACTACGGCATGGATGCTGCGAAAGACGTGAACCTCGTCCCGACCGGCCCGGACGCCGAGCGCCTCGCCGCACTCGCCACCGGCAAAATCGACGCGACGCTCTTCACTTCCTCCACCGCGGCGCCGGCACGCAAGGCGGGCATGGTCGAGGGCGTCCAGGTCGGCGACTTGGGCGTCGAAGTCCAGGGTAACGGCTTCGCGACCTCGCGCGATTACATCAAGACCAACCGCGACACGGTGATGAACGCCCTCAAGGGCTTTGTCGAAGCGATCTACTTCATCTACGCCAACAAAAAGGAGGCCCAGCGCGTATTCGCCAAGTATATGCGCACCAGCGACCCGGAGGTGCTCGAAGATTCCTACAACGGCTATATTAAGACGATTCCCAAGAAACCCTACCCCACGCTCAAAGGTATTCAGTTCATGCTCGACGTGCTCGCTCCGCAGATGCCGCAGGCGAAAAACGCGAAGCCCGAGCAATTCGTCGATTTATCGTTTCTGAATGAGCTGGAGAAAGAGGGCTTCTTCAACGAAATGGCGAAGCGTTACCCGACGAAGAAATAAGGAGGACTCATGGCGACGAAAGTTATCCAACCGAAGCGGTTGAACGATCCGCGGCCGCGCTACAGCCACGGAATTATCGCCGACGGCGGCAGGCTGCTGTTCATCGCGGGACAAACCGCCGTAGACAAAGACGGCAACGTCGTCGGCAAAGGCGACATCGAGGCGCAGACGCGCCAGGTGTATGAAAATCTCACGGCCGTCCTCGAAGAGGCCGGCGGGTCGCTCAAGAATCTTGTCATGACGACGACCTACATCGTCGACCGCAAGTACCGCGAAGGCTACAACAAGGTGCGCATGCAATACTACAAGGAGACGCCGCCGACGAGCACGCTCGTGATCATCACCGGGCTCGCGAATCCGGACTATTTGATCGAGATCAACGGCATCGCGGTGTTGTAAAAGAGTAGCTTGCCGCCGCCGCTCTCCGAGCGCGTGCAATGGTTCTCTACTTTAACCCGCCCGATCATTACCGGATGCGCGCGCTCTTCGACCGGCGACGGCTTCGCGAGCGACGAGCGGCGCGAGGGAGAGGGACGCGGACGTCCGATAAGCGGCGTGCAACTCATGGCGCTATTCCATCGTCCGCGACCCGAGACTCGCGCCGTGAGGACCGCGCCATCTCACACCATATTTAGGAGATATCGATGAACGTCGCCGTCCTCGACGATTATCAGCACGCGATCGAACGCGCGCCCGCGATCGCGCGCCTGCAAGCGAAACATCGCGTCACAATATTTACGGAAAAATTCGCCTCGGAGCAGGACGCCGCGCGGGCGCTGAAAGGCATGCAGGCGGTGATTCCGATCCGCGAGCGCACGCGCTTCACGCCGGCGCTCATCCGTTCGCTGCCGGACCTCGAGCTGATCGCGCAGACCGGCAACCACGCCTATCACATCGACATGGCGGCGGCGACGCAAGCCGGCATCGTCGTCTCGCTCGCCCCCGGAGGCAACAGCGTGACGGAGCTCACGTTCGGCCTCATGATCGACGTCATGCGGCGCGCGTCCGCGAGCGACGCGGCGATGCGCCGCGGCGAGTGGCCGCTCGTCTTAGGCTACGTGCTGCGCGGCAAGACGCTCGGCATTCTCGGCATGGGCAAGATCGGCGTCGAGGTCGCGGCGATCGCGCGCGCGTTCGGCATGAAGGTCGTCGCCTGGGGCCCCACGCTGACCGCCGAGCGCGCGGAAAAATCCGGCGCCGAGTACCTGCAACTCGACGACGTCATGCGGAGATCCGACGTCGTCTCGGTCCATTTGAAGTTATCCGACCAGAGCAAAAACCTCTTGGACGAGAAACGGCTCCGGCTGATGAAGCCGACGGCGTATCTCGTCAACACCGCGCGCGGCGCAATCATCGATGAAGCGGCGCTGGCTAAGCTTCTCGCCGACCGCGTCATCGCCGGCGCGGCGCTCGACGTCTTCGTCGAAGAGCCGCTGCCCAAATCGAGTCCGCTGCTCAAGCTCGACAACGTCGTGCTCGCGCCGCATCTCGGCTGGCCGACCGACGCAAGCTTCAACGCCTTCGCCGAGAATGCCGTGGAGAATATTTTGAGCTATGTCGAAGGGAAGCTGCTGCGCGCGATCAACCCCGAAGCGGCCGATCGTAGAAAAAAACCCGCCTAATAAGCAGCGTCGATCTCAGTCTTATAAAGCAGTCCGTTGGCGTCGTCGCGAATCTCGACGAGCATGCGCGCCGGCGTCGATTTGGGATCGACCGTGATCATCCCGTAGTTGAACGCCTTGTTGGTGAAAAAATCCATGCCAGCGGAATAGCCGATACCCAGAGAGTTCAGCGGCGCGGCCATCGGGCCGACTACGATTTCTTTCGTCGGCGGATGTCTGGATACTTGAGCGACCGAGGCGAAATGGAGATCCGCCGCGATAAAAGCGGCGCCGGTAATTTTGTGATCGCGGATCCAGTGAAAGATTTCCTTGCGCTCGGTCGGAAAGCCGTCCCAGCGGTCGTCGCCGCCGCCGTACATCGGAACCGAGGTCGCAATCACTTTAAACGTCGCGGTCGATGACGCGATGGCGTCGAGCAGCCACTCTTTCTGCTTCACGCCGAGCATGCTGCCGTGCTTGCGGTCGCGGTACTGCCGGTTGTCGAGCAGAAACAGCTCGAGCGCCTTGCCCCACCGAAACGAGCGGTAGATGCGGGTCGCATCGGCCGCATCGTGGCGAATCGGCCAATAATCGAGAAACGCCCGATGACCGATCGGCGCGAGGGGACTTTCCGGACCGTAATTGTCCCTCACCTCGTGATCGTCCCACATGACGTAAAAGCTCGTCTGGGAGCACAACCTACGGCTCGGCGCGTCGTCGCGGTTGGCGCGGTACTTGGCCCAAAACTCTTCGAGCCGCGACGCGGTTCCGCCGCGGTCGGCGTAAATGGTGTCGCCCAGGTGGAGGAAAAAATCCGGCCGCATCGAGCCGATCGCGTCCATGATCGTGAACGGTTTATAGCTCTCGCGCGTGTCGCCGCTGAAGCAGAATTTCACGACAGCGGCATCGTCGGGCCGCGGCGCGGTCTTGAAGCGCGCGACCGGCCCCGGTTTTTTTCCGGCGACGGCGGCGCGGTAGTAGTAAACGGTCCCCGGCTCCAGACCCCGAAGCGCAACCTGGGCGGTGTAGTCGGATGCCGAGGAGACCGACGCCGGCGGCGTCGAGGCCGGCGCGGTGAGCGCCGGATTTTTAGCGTATTCGATCGATACCGTGCTGCCCGGCTGCGCGCGCAGCCATACGACGGCGCCGTCGGATGTCGTATCGCCGGTTACGTAGCCGAGCGACAGGCCGGTTTCGTCGTTGAAGGTGTCGGGTCTTAAGACTGCGCAGCCGGAAGCGTTGAGGACGAAAGGCGCCGCGATGCCCGCCTGGGCCGCCAGCTTGAGAAATTCCCGCCGGGAGAAGCGCATGAAAGTCCCATGATAGCCCGCCGGGAGGAGAAAAGCGACTGGAGTCCCGGTTTTGTTCCCGGGCCATCGAGAGCAGCCGCCCACGTTCCGTTCTTTCATATATCTGCATATATCTGCTTGGAATGGTTAGGCCGCCCGCGACATCGGAATTCGCCCCTAGTTGTCAAAGACAGAAAAAACATGTAAAAGGATTCGATTTTTAAGAGAAAGGTTTTTGCAGTGCCCATTCAGATC
>DASWZY010000243.1:0-5999 GCA_036407055.1 Binatia bacterium | reverse complement strand
TCTGACGAAGACCTACAGCGGCGGCCGCGTCGTGGCGCTGAGCGACATCTGCCTCGACATCGAGCCGTTCGAGAGCATCTGCATCCTCGGACCTTCGGGCTGCGGCAAGACGACGCTGCTCCGCATCGTCGACTGCCTGATACCGCGCGACGGGGGCGAGATCACGTTCGACGGTCAAGCCGTGTACCAGCCGCGGCCGGACATCGCCGTCGTCTTCCAGCACTTCGGCCTTTTTCCCTGGAAGCGCCTGGACGAGAACATCGCCTACGGCCTTGAGCTTCGCGGCCGGCCGCGGCAGGAGACAGCAGCGACCGTCGCGCGCTACATCGATCTCATGGGCCTCAAGGGGTTCGAGAAGGCTTATCCGCACCAACTCTCCGGCGGCATGCAGCAGCGCGCGGGCCTCGCGCGCGCGCTCGCGGTCAACCCCTCGCTGCTCCTCATGGACGAGCCGTTCGGTGCGCTCGACGCGCAGACGCGCGAGCTGATGCAGGAAGAGCTGCTGCGCATCCTCGAGACCGAGAAAAAGACGATGCTATTCGTAACGCACAGTATCGACGAGGCGATTCTCCTGGGCGACCGCATCGTCGTCATGTCGCGCCGGCCGGGACGTATTCGCGAGATCATTTTCGTCGGCGTTCCGCGGCCGCGCAAGATCATCTCGGTGCGCGCGCACCCGCGCTACATCGAGCTGCGGACGCGGCTGTGGGAGATGCTCAAGCAGGAACAGGACGACCGCATTCCCGCGGAGGCGAACGCATGAGCAAGAAAACCCTTGTCCGCCTCGCCTCGCTCGCCGTCATGCTGATCCTATGGGAGTTCTACGGCCGGCGCGTGAACCCGATCCTCTTCACCTATCCGACCGCGGTCGCGCGGGCGTTCTTCGAGCTCGCCATCTCCGGCGAGCTCGCGAGCTACATGCGCGAGAGCCTGATGGTCCTGGCCTACGCGACGGTGGCCTCGATCGTCGCGGGCGTCCTTTTCGGCGTATTGATGGGGCGTTTTTCCACGGTCGAGTGGGCGACGGACATGTACATAAGCGCGCTCTACTCGATGCCGATGGTCGCGGTCGTGCCGCTGATCGTCCTCTGGTTCGGCTTCAAGGTGCCGGCAAAAGTGATCATCGTCTTTCTCTTCATGATCTTTCCGGTCCTTTTGAACACGTTCGAAGGCGTCAAGAACGTCGACCGCAACCTCCAGGAGGTCGCGCGCTCGTTCTGCTCGAGCGAGCGGCAGCTCTGGCGCCATCTCATCATCCCGTCGGCGGTCCCGTTCATCGTCGCCGGCGTCCGCCTCGCGATCGGCCGCGGCCTGGTCGGCATGATCATCGCGGAATTCTATACGTCGATCACCGGCCTGGGCTACATGATCGTCCGCTACGCCAATGCTTTCGAGACCGACAAGCTCTTTGTGCCGATTGTAGTCGTTATGATATTGGGGATAGGCTTGATGTGGCTCGCCAAATGGATCGAGACGCGCATCGCGCCGTGGCGGCGATTCGACGAGAGGGAATAGGTTACAAGGAGGCTGTATGAAAAGAGTCGTCTTTTTGATCGCGGTGTGGCTCGGCTGCGCGCTGCTCGCGCATCCGGCCGAGGCGCAGACCAAGCGCAAGGTCGTCTTCGGCGTCCCCGTGACGCCGCCCAACCTCGTCCACATCCCGCCCTACATCGCGAAGGAGATGGGTTTTTTCGCCGAAGTTAACATCGAGCCCGAGTTCGTGAACTTCGAGGGCGGCACGCAGACGCTCCGCGGCAGCGTCTCGGGCGGCCTCGATATCACCGGCACGAGCTCCGACCCGGCGATCATCGCCGCGGCGCGCGGCGCCGGCACGAAGGTGCTCGGCAGCTATTCGCACAAGCTCTCGCAGTCGATGGCGGTGCAGGGCGACATCAAAACATGCAAGGATTTGAAAGGCCGGAAGATCGGCATCCAGGAGGTCGGCGCGTTCAACGAAGTCATGAGCCGCGCCGTGCTCGCCTCGTGCGGCCTGACGCCGAAAGACGTGCAGTACATCTTCGTCAGCACCAAGGGGCGCGTCGCCGGATTGCTGGCGAACCAGATCGACACGGCGATCCTGCACGTCGACCAGGCGCTGGTCGCGAAGAAGAAAAAACCGGATCTCAACGTTCTCGTAAACCTTTGGGAGACACTGCCCAAATGGCTCTATGCCTCGTACATAGCGCCGGAGAAAGAGATCGCCTCGAACCGGCAGCTCTACATCGACATCATGACCGCGCTCGTCAAGGCGAACCGCTTCATCTATAAGGACAAGGCGAAAACGGTCGAGATCGGAATCAAGTACACACAGCAGGACGCCGACGTCGTCGGCCAAACTTACGACCTGTTGGCGAACGTCGGCGCTTGGCCGGTGAACGAGGGGCTGCCGAAGGACATGGTCGAGTGGACGATCAACCGGCAGGTGGAATTGGGCACGATCAAGGCGGCCGAGAAGCCCAGCTACGATAAATTGATCGACATCTCGGTGATCCAGGCGGCGATCGCCAAGAACGGCGGGCGCATGACCGGCGACAAGCGCTGGGATTGATCTGTTGGCAGATGCGCTTCGGGGGCGGGGAAAGATTCCCCGCCCCCTTTTTGTTGCGGGCATCCGCCGCCGCTCCCAGGAAGCCGCCATTGACATTGCCCCACTTGCGGCCTATCTATCCTCGGCAATGGAGGTGCGTTGATGGTTAAGTTCGTCGTCAGAATCGCCGTGTGTGCATTCCTGATCGCCGCCTCCACGACGGGATACGCCCAGCAATACCCCGCCAAAGTAATCACTCTGGTGGTGCCCTATGCCGCGGGCGGTCCGACCGACACTGTCGCCCGGCTGGTCGCCCATTCGATGAGCGCGACGCTCAAGCAGCAGATGATCGTCGAGAACACGGTAGGCGCCGGCGGCACGATCGCCGGGAACCGCGTGGCGCACGCGGCGCCGGACGGGTACACGCTCTTCATCCATCACGTCGGCCACTCGACGGCGCCGGCGCTTTATCGAAAGCTCCCCTACGATCCGATCAACGACTTCGAGCCGATCGGTCTCATCAATGAAGCGCCGATGACGCTGTTGTCCAAAAAGGATTTATCGCCGAAGAATTTGAAAGAACTCATCGCCTATATCAAAGCCAACAAGGATAAGATGACGCTCGCCAATGCGGGCCTCGGCTCCGCGTCCCATCTCTGCGGCATGCTCTTCATGTCGGCGATTCAGACCGATGTGACGACGGTGCCGTACGAGGGCGCCGGCCCTGCGATGAACGACCTCCTCGGCGGCCAGGTCGATCTCCTCTGCGATCAGACCACTAATACAACGAGCCAGATCAAGGCGGGGCGGGTAAAGGTCTACGGGATCACGTCGAACAAGCGCGTCGCGTCGCTACCGGACGTCCCGACAATGGATGAGGCGGGACTCAAAGGCTTCGAGGTGAATGTCTGGCACGCGCTCTACGCTCCCAAGGGAACGCCGAAGGCGGTGATCGACAAGCTCGTGCCCGCCCTGCAGGCGGCGATCAAAGAGCCGAACGTCAAGCAACGCTTCAACGAGCTCGGCGCCGAATCGGTCGCCGAGAACCGCGCCACGCCGGCGGCGCTGCGCGCGCATCTCAAAGCCGAGATCGACCGCTGGGGACCGATCATCAAAAAAGCCGGCGTCTACGCGGATTAATGTACTTTGTTTTCTCCCGCGCACAACCCAAAAGATTTTTTGACGGGCCTGATCTACGTCGCTTTCGGGTCCGCTTTCATTTGGATCGCCGAAGACTACGGCATGGGGACGGCGTTCCGGATGGGGCCGGCCTATTTCCCGACGGTTCTCGGCGCGGTTCTCATCTTCATCGGTCTCGTCTCGCTCGCTCGCTCTTTTCTACGGCGCGGCGCGCCGATCACCGGCTTCACCATTAAAGGCCTGCTGATCGTCGTTCTTTCGACGGCGCTCTTCGGGGCGATCGTGCGCGGCGCCGGCCTCGCCGTCGCGCTGCCAGTCCTCGTCATCGTCAGCGGCTACGCGAGCGTCGATTTCCGCTGGGGGCGGATGCTCGCGCTCGCAGCCGGCATCACGGTTTTTTGCGTGCTGGTATTTCTAAAAGGCTTGGGCGTGCCGCTGCCGGTGATCGGCCCGTGGCTCGGCGGCTGACTTGAGGCATGGAGCTTTTTAGCAACCTCTTCCTCGGCCTAAGCACGGCGGTCACTCCGTTCAACCTGCTTTATTGTCTGATCGGTGTTTTTCTCGGCACGCTGATCGGCGTGCTGCCCGGGCTCGGACCGACGGCGACGATCGCGATGCTGCTTCCTGTGACGTTCGTTCTGCCGCCGGTCTCGGCGCTCATCATGCTCGCCGGCATCTACTACGGCTCGCAGTACGGCGGCTCGACGACGTCGATCCTCGTGAACCTGCCCGGCGAGGCCGCCTCAGTCGTCACGACGCTCGACGGCTACCAAATGGCGCGCAAGGGGCGCGCGGGCGCCGCCCTCGCGGCGGCGGCCATCGGCTCGTTTTTCGCGGGCACCGTCGCGACGTTCATTCTCGCGCTCTTCGCGCCGCCGCTGGCGGAGGTCGCGCTCAAATTCGGCCCCGCGGATTATTTCTCGCTCATGGTGCTGGGGCTCGTCGCGTCCATCGTGCTCGCCCAAGGCTCTCTGCTCCACGCCTTCGGCATGGTCGTGCTCGGACTGCTTCTCGGCCTCGTCGGCACCGATGTGACATCGGGCACGCAGCGCTTCACCTTCGATATCCCGCAGCTCGCCGACGGCATCGGCTTCGTCGTGGTCGCGATGGGCATGTTCGGACTCACCGAGATCATCCGCAACCTCGAGCAGGAGGAGCACCGCTCGGCGCTGGCGAAGATCACGAGCCTGTGGCCGACGAGGCAGGATTGGAAGCGCATGACCCCGTCGATCCTGCGCGGCACGCTGATCGGTTCGGCGGTCGGCATTCTGCCGGGGAGCGGCTCGATCCTGGGATCGTTCGCCGCCTATTCGATCGAGAAGAAAGTCTCCAGGCACCGCGCGGAGTTCGGCAAAGGCGCGATCGAAGGCGTCGCGGCGCCGGAGTCGGCGAACAACGCCGGCGCGCAGACCTCGTTTATCCCGATGCTGACGCTCGGCATCCCGTCGAACCCCGTCTCGGCTCTCATGATCGGCGCAATGATCATCCACGGCATCCAGCCGGGCCCGTCGGTCATTCGCGAGCAGCCGGCGCTTTTCTGGGGCATGATCGCCTCGATGTGGGTCGGCAATCTCTTCCTGATCATCCTCAACTTGCCGCTGATCGGCATGTGGGTCCGCCTCGTAATGGTGCCGTATCAATACCTCTTTCCGGCGATCCTGGTTTTCTGCGGCATCGGGGTTTTCAGCCTCAGCAACAGCGAATTCGATATCTATTTAATGGCGCTCTTCGGCGCGCTCGGCTATATTTTTTCCAAGCTCGGCTGCGAACCGGCGCCGATGCTGCTGGCGTTCATTCTGGGCCCGATGATGGAGAAATATCTCCGCCGCGCGATGCTGATCTCGCGCGGCGACTGGACGGTATTCGTCACGCGCCCGATCAGCTTGACGCTGCTCGTGCTCGCGGCCGTCGCGATGGCGCTCGTGCTGATTCCGGCGTTCTCGAAGACCCGCGAAGAGGCGTTTCGCGAGGAGACGGGATAGCGGCAATCAAAACCAACGCGGAGCCCTTCGACAGGCTCCGGGCGAACGGATAAACAATTCACAAACATTCGTGAAACCGCATGTTGTCATTCTGAGCGCAGCGAAGAATCTCTCCCACATGCGTCATTTCGGCAGCGAGATCCTTCGCGGCAAATGCCACGGCCTGCGGCAATCGACCGGTAGCGCTCAGGATGACAACTGTGCGGTCCTCTGAGTCATTCCTGCGAAAGCATGTCCTGAGCATTGTCGAAGGACGGGAATCCAGTATTTTTAGCTATGGCACCGCGGCGGAAAGAGCAGGACGAATCCATCGAGAAAGACTCCCCGTTTCAGGATCCCGTCGTCCTGCC
>DASWZY010000242.1:0-11515 GCA_036407055.1 Binatia bacterium | reverse complement strand
AGTTCCGATCGGCACGGTTGACTTGTCGGTCAAAATTACAAAAAATGGCCGCTTAAGCAAGGAACGTTGATGGCCGGAAAATACGACGTCATCGTCATCGGCGCGGGCCACAACGGCCTCACGCACGCCGCTTATCTCGCGCGAGCCGGGAAAAAAATCCTCGTGCTTGAACGCCGCCACATCGTCGGCGGCGCCACCGTTACCGAAGAGATTTTCCCCGGCTTTAAATTTTCCGTATGCTCGTACGTCGTGAGCCTCTTGCGGCCCGAGGTCATCCGCGATCTCGATCTCGCTGCGCACGGCCTTGAAGTGATCCCTCTCGACTGCACCTTTACGCCGCTGCCGAACAACGACTACCTCGCGCGCTGGAGCGATCACGACAAGACGCGCCGCGAGCTCCAGCGCCACTCCGCAACCGACGCCGAGGCGTACGATCAGTTCGGCAGGCTCATGCACCGCATGGCGATGGCGGTGAAGCCGATACTCGGCCTCGTGCCGCCCGACCCGACAACGATCAATCCGCGCGAGATCCCAACGCTCTTTAATCTCTATCGGCATTTCCGCAAGCTAGGCGCGAACGTCCTTTACGATCTTACCAAGCTCATGACGATGAGCTCCGCCGATTATCTCGACGAATGGTTCGAGACCGAGGCGCTCAAGGCGACCATGTCGGCGAGCGGCATCATCGGAACGTTTTTAGGCCCGCGTTCGCCCGGCACGGCGTACGTCCTTTTGCACCACTACATGGGAGAGATCGACGCGGTTTTCCGCTCGTGGGGCTGGGCGCGCGGCGGCATGGGCAGCGTTGCCGGCGCGCTCACCATGGCCGCGATGCGCCACGGCGCCGAGATCCGCACGAGCGCGCCGGTCGCGCATATTCTCGTCAAGAACGAGCGCGCCGCCGGCGTCGTTTTGGAGAGCGGCGAAGAGATCGAAGCCGATGCGGTCACCTCCGCCGTCGATCCCAAGCGCACGTTTTTAAAGCTTGTCGAGCCGGTTCACCTCGATCCCGAGTTCGTGCTGCAGGTAAGCCGCATTCGCATGCGCGGGTCGTCGGGCAAGGTCAATCTAGCGCTCGACGCCCTGCCGAATTTTACTGCGCTTCCCGGCGAGGGACCGCACCTACGCGGCGCGATCTCGATCAGCCCGTCGATCGACTATCTCGAGCGCGCATACGACGACGCCAAGTACGGCAATTTCTCGCGCCGCCCTTATCTCGACATCGTGATCCCATCGACGATCGATCCCACGATGGCGCCGCCCGGAAAGCACGTCATGTCGATCTTCGTCCAGTACGCGCCTTATCATTTGAAAGAAGGGAGCTGGCCCGAGTTGAAAGAGAAATTTGGCGATAACGTTATCGACACGCTCGCGGAATACGCGCCGAACATAAAGAATATCATCCTCCACCGGCAGGTCGTGACGCCGTGGGATTTGGAGCGGGAATACGGCCTCACCGAAGGGAACATTTTCCACGGCGAGCTGGCGCTCGATCAGCTTTTCTTCATGCGGCCTGTCCCCGGCTGGGCGCGCTATCGCACGCCGATTGCGGGGCTTTACCTCTGCGCCGCCGGCACGCATCCCGGCGGCGGCGTCATGGGCGCGTCGGGCCGGCTTGCCGCGCTCGAGCTGCTCAAGGACTCCAATAAACGCCGCTGAATAATCCGGTATATCCCCGATTGTAATTTTTCCGCCGGCCGTCAAAATCGCAGATGCGGCTATGTGCGGGATCGTCGGCATATTCGAAATACGCGAGCCTTCGCCGGTGCTCCGCGAGCAGGCGCTAAAAATGGCGGCGCGCGTGCGCCATCGCGGTCCCGATTGGAGCGGCATCTATGCCGGCGAGAGCGCGATCATCGCGCACGAGCGGCTCTCGATCGTCGACGTCGAGCACGGCGCGCAGCCGCTCGTCGATCGCGACACCGGCGCGATCCTCGGCGTCAACGGCGAGATTTACAACCATGTGGCGCTGAGAAAACGTCTCAAACGCCGGCACTCCTGGCAGACGAAATCCGACTGCGAAGTTATCTTATATCTCTACGACGAATACGGCCCTGATTTTTTGAATCTGCTGAACGGCATCTTCGCCTTCGTACTTTACGACAGCCGGAAAAACGACTACTTCATCGCCCGCGACCATATCGGCATTTGCCCGCTATACATCGGTTGGAGCGCCAACGGCACGGTCTATGCCGCGAGCGAGATGAAAGCATTGAGCGATATCTGCGAGCGGGTCGAAGAATTTCCTTCCGGGCACTATTACCGCGGTGGCGAGCAGAAGTTCGTTCGCTGGTACCGGCCGGCATGGCAGGAGACGCTGCCCGCGAAAAACGTATCGCTCAAAAAACTTCGCGGCGAGTTCATGAAGGCCGTCAGACGCCAGCTCATGTCCGACGTTCCTTACGGCGTGCTCATCTCCGGCGGCCTCGACTCGTCGTTGATCGCCGCGATCGCCGCTAAATATCGCAAGCGAAGAATCGAATCGGCCGGCCGGGAAGAGGCGTGGTGGCCGCGGCTCCACTCCTTCTCGGTCGGCCTGAAGGAATCGCCCGACCTCAAATACGCGCGCAAGGTCGCGCGCGCGATCGGCACGGTGCACCACGAGACGATCTTCACCGTCCAGGACGGCCTCGATGCGCTCGAAAGCGTGATCTATCACCTCGAAACCTTCGACGTGACGACCGTGCGCGCGGCGACGCCAATGTATCTGATGGCGCGAAAGATCAAGTCGATGGGCATCAAGATGGTGCTGTCGGGCGAAGGCGCGGACGAAGTCTTCGGCGGTTATCTTTACTTCCATATGGCGCCGAGCCCGCAGGAATTCCACGAAGAGACCGTGCGAAAGCTCGCCGCCCTCAGCAAATACGATTGCCTGCGCGCCAATAAAGCGACGGCGGCTTGGGGATTGGAAACGCGCGTGCCGTTTCTCGACAAGGAATTCCTCGAGTATGCGATGAGCATCGACCCGCAGGATAAGATGTGTCCGGGCGCGGCGATCGAGAAAGGCGTGCTGAGGAAAGCGTTCGACGGTTTTTTACCGAAAGAGATTCTCTGGCGGCAGAAGGAGCAATTCTCCGACGGCGTCGGCTATAGCTGGATCGACGAGTTAAAAAAACACGTCGAGGCGGCGGTCACCGACGAGATGATGGAGCGCGCCGCCGAGACTTTTCCACAGCAGACGCCCACTTCGAAGGAAGGGTATTACTACCGCCGGATCTTCGACCGGCATTTCCCCAACCCGACGGCGGCGCTCACGGTCCCCGTCGGTCCGTCGATCGCCTGCTCGACACCGACAGCGTTTCGCTGGAGCGAGGAGTTTGCGAAGATGAACGATCCTTCCGGGCGCGCCGTCAAAAGCGTGCACAAAAGCGCCGTCCAGAGCCTCTAGAGATAATCTTTTTTCTTGAAGTACAAGTAGAGACCAACCGAGACGGCGGTCATCAATCCCAACGCGAACGGATAGCCGTAGAACCACTTGAGCTCCGGCATATGCTCGAAGTTCATGCCGTAGATGCCCGCGATCGCAGTGACGATCACGAAGATCGTTCCCCAGGCCGTCAGCCGCTTCATCGTCACGTTGAGCTGGTTCGAGATCGCGGAGAGATGAACCTCCATCGCGCCTGCGAGAATATCGCGAAGACCGTCGAGCTCTTCGGAGATATGGATCAGATGGTCGTAGACATCTCTGAAATACACAACGTGTTCCTTGCGCACAAAGGAAGAATCGTGACGCGCGAGCTGGTTGAATACTTCGCGCTGCGGCCCGATGGCGCGCCGGACGTGGACGGCCGAGCGCTTGAAATCGAGCAGCCGGTTCATGTCCTCGAGGCTCGTTTTCGCCAATAAGCGGTCCTCGAGGCTGTCGATCTCCTCCTCCATCGAATCGATCAGGGGAAAGTAACTGTCCACGATCATATCGACGATCGTGTAAAGTAAAAAATCGGCGCCGTGCGACAGCGCGTTGTCGACCCGCTCGCCGAATTGGTCGGTATTCGTAAGTCCCGGGACGGCGCCGTAGTGGCACATCAAGAGCCAATTCCTGCCCAGGACGAGGTCGACCTCCACCGGCTCGACCTCCCAATCGTCTCTCCTGACCAAAGCATGGATCGCGAGATAGACGTAATTCTCGTAGCCTTCGAGCTTCGGCCGTTGATTTTGGTTGACTATGTCTTCGAGTGTCAGCGAGTGAAGATGAAGCTGCTTTCGCAGGAAATCGAGATCTTCTTCGCCCGGCGTGTCGATGTCGAGATATAAGCTGCAATCGCTGTCGAGCAGCCGGGGCACCTCTTCGAGCGGCACATTTTCCGGCTGGCCGTGCGCGGGGCGGTGGCGGACTGTAAACACACCGACCTACCTACCACAAGGCGTTGAGTGCGAAAAGAAAAAAACGTCGAATGGATATGGGGCGCGGATGGAGATCGAAAAGAGCGAGCTCAGTGCTGATGTTTGAGGGTTTCTAAATACCGCTCGGCGTCGATCGCCGACATGCAGCCCGTCCCGGCCGCGGTGATCGCCTGGCGGTATACGTGATCCTGGACGTCGCCGCACGCGAAAACGCCCGGGACGTTGGTGCCGGTCGAGCCGCTCTTCGTAACGAGATACCCAAGCTCGTCCATGTCGAGCTGTCCCTTGAAAAGCTTCGTGTTCGGCTCGTGGCCGATGGCGACGAAAACGCCGTCGGTCTTGAAGTCCTGGACGTCGCCGCTTTTGACGTTCTTAAGCTTCACTGCGACGACGCCGCCGTTTTTCGGATCGCCCACAATCTCATCGATGACGGTGTCCCAAAGAAAGCTGATCTTTGGATTGCTCTCGGCGCGGTCTTGCATGATCTTGGAGGCGCGAAGCTCGTTGCGGCGGTGCACGACCGTGACTTTCGTCGCGAACTTCGTAAGAAACAGCGCCTCTTCCATCGCCGTGTCGCCGCCGCCGATCACCACGACCTCTTTATCCTTGAAGAAAAAGCCGTCGCACGTGGCGCACGCGGAAACGCCGTAGCCCATGAGAACCTTTTCCGACGGAATGCCGAGAAGCTTGGCGGTAGCGCCGGTCGCGACGATCAGCGCGTCGCAGGTGTAGAGATCCTTGCCGACCGTGACCTCGAAAGGCTTTTTCTTTAAATCGACGGCGGTAACGTCGCCGAATACCATCTTCGTGCCGAAGCGCTCCGCCTGCTTTTTGAATTCCTCCATGAGCTCGGGACCGAGAATGCCTTTCGGAAAGCCGGGATAATTTTCCACATCGGTCGTGATCGTGAGCTGGCCGCCGGGCTGCGATCCTTCGATCATGACCGGCTCGAGATCGGCGCGCGCCGCGTAGATCGCCGCCGTCAGGCCCGCGGCTCCCGAGCCCAGGATGAGCACGCGATGGTGGCTTTTTTTATCCATTAATTTTATGTAGCATAAACGACACTTAGCCGAAAGCTGACGCAGATGGCCAAGCTCTCCCACCTCGACGCCGAAGGCAAGGCGCGCATGGTCGACGTGACCGCGAAGGACGTGACCGAGCGCGTCGCCACCGCGCGCGGCGCGATCTTCATGCGGGCGGAGACGCTCGCGCTTATTTTGGAGAAAAAGGTGGAAAAAGGCGACGTGTTTTCAGTCGCGCGCGTCGCCGGCATCATGGCGGCGAAAAAAACTTCCGAGCTGATCCCGATGTGCCACCCGCTGAATCTCACCTCGATCGCAGTAGACTTGACCGCCGAGAAAAATCCGCCGCGCGTCGAGATCGAGGCGACCGTGCGCGTAACCGGCAAGACCGGCGTCGAGATGGAAGCGATGACGGCGGCGGCGGTCGCCGGCCTTACGATCTACGACATGTGCAAGGCCGTCGACCGCGGGATGACGCTGGGCGAGATCCGGCTCGTGCAAAAGAGCGGCGGCAAAAGCGGCACGTTCGTCAGAAAAGATTAGCTTTCAGCTGTCAACATTCAGCTCTCAGCCCGGATTAATAAAATACGATTCATCGATTACTGCTTTTAGCTGATCGCTGAAAGCTGACAGCTATGCACCGGCTTTATTTAAAAAAAGGACGCGAGCGGCCCGTTACCGGCGGGCACCCGTGGATTTTTTCCGGCGCGATCGAAAGGGCCGAAGAAGATACGGGTGCCGATCCTGTCGTCGATGTGCTGGATCATCAGGGCCGCTGGCTTGCGCGCGGCCTCTATAATCCAAAGTCGCAGATCCGCGTCCGCCTGCTCACGTGGGAAAAAGAAGCGCTCGACGCAGCGTTCTTCGCGCGCCGCATCGCCGCCGCAGCATCGCTGCGCCAGCGGCTCGTCTCGCCTTTTACGAACGCATACCGCGTCGTCAACGGCGAGGGGGATTTGCTGCCCGGCGTTATCGTCGACCGCTACGCGGACTATCTCGTTTGTCAATTCTTCACCGCCGGCATCGACGCCCTTAAATCGCGATTCATCGAAGCGCTCGCGGCGGAGCTCAAGCCCAAGGGCATCTACGAGCGCAGCGAGGGCGGCGTGCGCGACGAGGAAGGACTTCCCTCTTCCGTCGGTGCCGTCTACGGTGAGGAGCCGCCGGAGCTATTCGAAATCGAAGAGAGCGGCCATCGCTTTCTCGTCGATATCCGAGGCGGGCAGAAGACCGGCTTTTTTCTCGATCAAAGAGACAACCGCGCGCTCATCGCTGCGCTCGCGTCGGGCATGACGATTCTCAATTGCTTCGCCTACACCGGCGGTTTCTCCGCCTACGCCTTGAAAGCCGGGGCGAAGCGCGTGATCTCGCTCGATTCGTCCCGGCCCGCCCTCGATCTGGCGCGGCGGAACCTTGAGGTAAACGGTCTCGCCGCCGGCGAAGGCGATCTTATCCGCGGCGACGCATTTTCTTTTCTTAAGAATTTCGACGAAGAGATCGACATCATCGTTCTCGATCCACCGTCGCTCGCCCACCGCCGCGGCGATGTCGAAGCCGCGGCCGGCGGATACAAGTTTTTAAACCTGCACGGCCTCAAGCTATTGCCACCGGGCGGCCTGCTCTTGACGTTCTGCTGCTCGCAGCACGTCACCGTCGATCTCTTCCAGAAAATCGTCTTCGGCGCCGCCGTCGACGCGCGCCGCAGAGTGCAGATACTGAAGCGCCTGGGCCCCGCGCCGGACCATCCCGTGAGCCTGCATCATCCCGAGGGCGAATATCTGAAGGGGCTTTTACTTCGGGTTCTGGAGTAAATAAGCCGGGCATGATAAAGGCCCTGCTCGTGGCCGAGAAATACACGCCGATCAAGGACTGGCCGGAGGAGGACCGGCCGCGCGAAAAGCTGATCGAGCGCGGCGCCGAAAACTTAACCGACGCGGAGCTGATCGCGATTCTCCTCCGCAACGGGAACGCCGGCCAGAGCGCGCTCGACTGTGCGCGCCAGCTGCTGGCGGAATTCAACGATCTCAAAGGCGTCGAGAACGCGCAGATCGCCGAGATGGCCGTCGTCAAAGGCATCGGGCCGGCGAAAAGCGCGCAGGTCAAAGCCGGCCTCGAGCTCGGGCGCCGGCTTGCGCGCCAGAAGTGGGAAGCCGGCCGCGCGCTCAAGTCGGCCGAAGATGTCTATCACGACTTCTCCGAGCGCCTCGGCAAGCAGAAGCGCGAGATGTTCTACGTCGTTCTGCTCACGAACAAGAATAAAAAAATCCGCGAGGTAAAAATCTCCGAGGGATCGCTCACCGCCTCGCTCGTCCATCCGCGCGAGGTATTCAATCCGGTCATCCGCGAATCCGCCGCCGCGGTGATCTTCGTTCACAATCATCCGAGCGGCGACCCCGCGCCGAGCCCCGAGGATATCGACATCACCAAGCGATTAAAGCAGGTGGGCGAAGTGATGGGCGTCCGCGTGCTCGATCACGTCGTGATCGGCCACGGCAGATACTACAGCTTCAGCGATAAAGGGATGCTCTAGGCCGGCCGCATCCGGCCGCGCAGCATCGCCAGCGGCACTGCGGACCCGAGCAGCGGAAAAATTCCGATGAACGTCACCGCCGCCGGAAGACCGTACGCGTCCGCGATCAGCCCCGCGGACAGCGGCGCGATGAACGACAGCCCCATGTTGCCGCTATAGAGAAAACCCACCGTCCTCCCGGCGAGATTCGGCGGCGCGACCTCCATCGCGGCGGCGAAGATGACCGGCCTCAGAGCCCAGAGCAGCCCGCCGATGAGACCGCAGCCGATGCCGAGCGGAATTCCCGGCGCGAGATGCGGAATCGCCATGATGGCGAGACCCGCGAGCGCCGATCCCACGACGATCAGCGGAATGCGGCCGATCTTATCCGCCGCCCAGCCGGAAAAAGTCGGCGAGATGCCGGCGAAGAAAAAGACCGTCGAGATGTAAAAGCCCATCGTCGCGACGGGCAGTTTCAGATAAATCGTCATGTAAAGCGGCAGGAAAACCGTCGTCGCGCTCTGGCCGAGCGTGCGAAAGACCGAGACAAAGAACATCGCGAGCACCGAGCGGTCTTTCACCACGTCGCGCCAGAACGATCCCTTTGTATGGCCGGCGTGCTCCACAACCTGTTTCCGCTCGGGAAAAAACAGCGCGTAGGAGAGGCCCACGAGAAGACCGGGCAGCGCCCAGATCTGGAGCGTCGTGCGCCAGTCGGTGAAGCTCAGCAGCGCGCCGATCGTGAGCGGCGCGATAACCTCGCCGATGTTTGCCGCGCTGTCGTGAATGCCCAGCGCGAAGGCGCGGCGCTCCTTGTAGGCGGACGACAAAATCGAGATCGACTGCGGGTGAAAGCCGCCGGTGCCGATGCCGCTGATGCCCATGAAAATAAGCAAAGGCCAGTAGGTCGGCGCGAAGCTCATGAGGAGGCTCCCGAGTCCCAAACAGACGAGACAAAATCCCAGCGCCGTGCTGCGCCGTTTCGTCGCATCGGCCAAAAACCCGGAGGGAAGGTTCGTGAGCCCGGCGACAAAATAGCGCGTCGAGACCAAGAGGCCGGCCTGGGTCATGCTGAAGCCCATGGCGGCGGCGATCACGGGAAGCGCAACCGTTTGGACGCCGATGTAGACGTGTTCGGTCATGTGCGCGACGGCCGTCGCGGTGAGCCGCGTCCACCCCGGCGCCGGAAGGGATATGGCGGGAGCTTGAGTTTCGGTTTGTTCCACAATTATGCGGCGGAAGCCGGCAGCAAAGCGCGCTGCTTGAGCGCGGGCAGAAGCTCGGCAAGCGAGCGGATCAATATCGAAGGCCGCGCCGCCGCGAGCGTCTCCTCGTCGTTATACGAAGCTTCGGTCGCGAGCGCGACCGTAAGCACTTCGAGCGTTTTGCCGACGACTTTGAGATGCGCGAGATTATTTCCAGCGCGGATGTACGTCGCGGTGCCCGACACGAGCACGACGCGGAGGAACTTATCCTGCCGCTGGCGAAAGAGATGATAAATCCCCTGCTCTTTTCTAAAGTAAGTCTGCTCGCGGTCGATGATCTCGGCGAAATATTTTCCCAGCCCGCGCTCCTCCATCGCCTCGTGCTTGAAGCGCCGTCCGCCGGTGGTCACGAGAACGTTGATGAACCCGGCGCTCTGCGCCGAACGCAAGGATTCTTCGATGCCGGGCATGAGATCGGGCTGGGTCGTGTCGAAGCCGTGCTTTCTGGCGATCTCGAGCGCGTGGCCCCTGATCTCCTGCCGCTTCGCCTCATTGAATGCGATCGAAGGGTCTTTCTTGTATTCGTCGGCGAAGACGAGCGGGATCAAGAACAGGTCGAACGGCCCGTCGGCGAGCTTGCGCAGCTGCTCGAAGCTCAGCGTCGGCTTGTTGTAGCGCGGGAGGATTTCGTTCGCAATCACGTGCACGCGCTTGATGTCGCTCTCGACCGTATCGGACATCGTACGAGCCAAAATCGTCGTCGGCATGCTCATAAGAGAATCCTCCTCTCCGGTATTATCTCATATCAGGATAATGGAAGCGGCCTAATCCCACAACGTCAGGCGATTCCGACCAGCCGCTTGATGTTGCCCGCCATGATGAGCCGCAAGTCTTCGATCTTGAGTTTTAGATGGCGCTGCGCGTGCTTGACGATCTTCTCGATCTCCCATTCCATCGGATTGAACGGATGGTCCGAGCCGTAGAGCACGCGCTCGGGACCGGCCCAGGAAATCGACTCGCAGAAAAACGGCAGCCAGCCGACGCCCGAGCTGTCCATGTGAACGTTGTCGTGTTTCTTTGCGATCTCGACGACCTGCCTGACGCCTTCGACGAGCCCCGAGTGGCCGAAGATCATCTTGAGCTTGGGAAAATCGCGCGCGATCTCGCCGAGACGCGCCGGGCTCGCATCCTCGCCGAGCCCGCAGTGAATGAGAACGGTGAGGTTGTGGTGCTGCGCCGCTTCCATCAGCGGATAGACTTTCTCCCTGTCGTTCGCCGGGCAGTGCTCGATCAGCGGATGGATCTTGATGCCTTTGAGCCCGAGCTTCACGCCCTCTTCCAAAACCTGCAGCGTGTCCTTGGGGCCCATGCCCGGGCTAAGCCGCATGAAGCCGTGAATGCGCCCGGGATGTTTTTTCATCGCGTCGGCGATGTATTGATTCGTTTCGCGATAATCCGACGGCTCGCCGACACCGATCGCGAACGTGACCACGCCGTCGACGCCGGCGTTGTCCATCGAGCCCAGCATGTCCTCGGCCATCCATTTCATGATCGGTGGGATCTGATGGATCGCGAGCTTCTTGCGCGCGCCCATGTGCGAGTGCGCGTCGATGACTTCGATTTTTTCGCCTTCGACGGTGATCATTTTGCCTCCGGGAGTTTTTCCGAGCGTAGCGAATCGAACATTGCAGGTCAACACGAGGTCAAGTATATAGTCCACCATGACGCTCATACTGAATAACGATGAAATCCAGCAGGCGCTGACGATCAAAGACAGCCTCGACGCGCTGGAGGAAACTTATCGCGAGCTGGCGCAAAGCCGGGCCGTCAATTGCCCGATCAGCCAGACGTATCTACCGCACTCGCTGCCGCAGACGAGCTACAGCTTCAAATCCGTCAACGGCGGCGTCAAAACGCTCGGCGTCCTCGCGCTGCGGATTACTTCCGATATCCTGGGCGAGCGAAAAGTCGACGAGTCCGTCAGGTTGGAAAAGCTGCCGCTCGCCGGCGGGAACCGCTATGTGGGACTCGTCCAGCTCTACAGTATCGAGACCGGCGAGCTGCTCGCGATGATGCCCGACGGATTCATCCAGCAGACGCGCGTCGGCGTCACGAGCGCGCTCGGCGCCAAGGCGATGGCGCGCGAGGATTCGGAAACGATGGCGCTCATCGGCTCGGGCGGCCAGGCGCGCTCGCATTTTCGCTTTTTGACGGCCGTGCGGCCGATCAAGCGGGTGAAAATTTACAGCCCCAATGCCGAGAACCGAAAAAAGTTCGCCGCGGAGATGGAGCGCGAAAACGAAATCCCGACCGAGCCCGTCGAGAGCGCCGAGACCGCCGTCGCCGACGCCGACATCGTCTGCAGCGCGACGAACTCCTCGCGTCCGGTCGTGCGCGCACAGTGGCTTCAACCCGGCATGCATTATAATTCCATC
>DASWZY010000241.1:0-13699 GCA_036407055.1 Binatia bacterium | reverse complement strand
TTTTTAGATGATCGAAGAGCTCGCGGTTCTCGATCGAAATGCCGATCTGCTGGGCGATGGCGAGGAGCGGATGTTTTTCCGCTTCGTCGAACCACCTGGGCGTTTTGCTGGCGACGTAGAGGACGCCGCGCACTTCGTTGTAGAGCCTGAGCGGCAGCACAGCAGAGGAGCGGAATCCCAGCTGCCGCTGAATGCCGGCGGTGAAGCGCGGCTCCGCTTCGACGTCGGGGGCGACGATCTCTTCGCCGTGCTGCACCACCCACTCCATCGCGCCTTTCAGCAGTCCGATCTCCATTTGGCTGACATGTTCGTTGGTGAGGCCGCGGTGGCCGGCGATGACCGAGGCTCCGGTCTCCTTTTTCCAAACACGAAGCAACGCAGCGTCGGCCCCGGTTGCGTCGAGCACTTTCGCGACAATGCCGTCGATGGCGTCCGCCAGCGGCTCCGCCGCATTCAGCGGCGCAAGCGCGGCGTGCACCTCGGGAAGCAGCTTCAAGGTCTTTTTTACTTGTTCGGCGTTGCGCGGCGCCGGGGCAGCCAGCGGATCGGCCTTTCTTTCCGCAGACGACGGAGGCGCCGCCGGCGACAGGACGCCGGCGGCCGTCGCCGCCAAACCAGCGAGCCACTCGGCTTCCTCGCGGCTGAAATGGTACTCCTCACGGGTGTAAACTCCGAGAATGCCCTGCGCCTCTCCGCGCGCGAGCAGCGGCACTCCCAGATACGACACCCATCCTTGCGTGCGGAAGACTTCACCGTGAACGCGCCCGTCGGCCTGCAAATTGCGAATGATGACCGCGCCTTTCATCTCCAGCGGTTTTCTGCCGCTCTCGCCGAGCGCGCGCGTCTCGTCCATGTCCGATGCGGATCCACCGCGCGCCCACGCGGCTGCCGGGGCGAGCTCGCCCGAGCCGCCGTTCAACAGGCGCAGCGTAATCGCCGAGGCGGCGGGAAACATCGCTCGCGTCTGCTCGAGGAGAATGTTGCGGGCGGCCGCCGGATCGGCGGCGCCGGCTATGGCGACCGCGCCTTCGCGCGCGGCCCGCACATGCTTAAGTTCGCGTTCCGCTCCGCGGATCGGCTCTCGAATGTTGGAAGGACTGAGGCGAAGAGCCGTCGCGCTCCATACGATGAGGACGAAGACCAGCGCCGCCGCGAGCACGGCGGCGAGCGCGATGCCGGTCTCGGTGTCGAAAATGCCGCGCCGGTATCCGAGCAGCGCGAGGCCGCCGAGCACCAGCGGAATAGCGCAGGCGCCCGGCATCAGGCGAGAGAGCAGCGCCGCGGCGGCGTCGCTCTGTCCGATATATTTCTGCAGACCCGACCGCGCGCACACAGCGCCGGTGGAAAGCAGTAAAAGGGCCGCTGCGGTAAAGGGAGTCGGCCCGAGGGAATAGAGCGCCGGAACGGCGTAGACGTGGCCCACCAGGACAATCACCGAAGCACCGGCGACGATCATCGCCAACGCCAGCGCTTTGCCCGCATGCCGTCGGTCGTCGAGCAGCGCGAGAGCGGCTCCGAGCGCACCCAGAGCGGCGGCGCTGGCGATGCCCATACGGCCGGGTACTCCGATTTCCGAGGCGTCCATTGCGATAAGCTGATCGATTCGGAAGTCGCGGCCGAGGAGGTGCTCTGCGAGTGTGGCGAAGGCGATAAGGACCACGGCCGCGCCGCAGAGCCGCGCGATGAGCTGAAACGGCGGCGAATCCTTCGTGCAGAGCCAGAGCGACGCGCCGCAGAGCATCACCGACAGCGCGGCGTTCGCTTTCGTCATTGCCCAGGCGGGCACGGGAAAGTGCGAGATTGCGGCGGCGAGAACGAGGGCGCCGAGCGCGATGCCGACCGTCGCGGCAAGTCTCGGAAATCCGGTTTGCCCGGATGCAGAAAAGAGCGCCGGTCGAAGCGACTCAGTCCGGGTGGAAGACAACGCCACGCGAAAACTCCGTCGGGTTACATTCCGCGGCTGGAAAGATATAAACCACGCGAGGCGAGTTTACGCTGGACAACCGGTAATTGCAATGAAAAAATAACAAGTTAGACACTCAACTTCTTTTTGCCGGGGCGTTGTGCTAGCAGAAAGCTTCCATGGTTTCCTTAGAAAGACTAAATGAGTCCATCGTGCGCTGCCGCCGCTGTCCGCGGCTCGTCCGCTGGCGCGAGGCCGTGGCCAAAAAACCGCCGCTGCGCTACCGGGGCCAGAGCTACTGGGCGCGGCCGCTGCCCGGCTTCGGCGATCCCGAAGCGCGCGTCTTCATCGTCGGACTGGCTCCCGCGGCGCACGGCGGCAACCGCACGGGCCGGATCTTCACCGGCGACCGGAGCGGCGACTGGCTGTATTCGACGCTGTATAAATTTGGCTTTTCCAGCCTGCCCGGTTCCCTCGACCGAGACGACGGTTTGAAGCTCACCGACTGCTACATCTCGGCGGCCGCGCGCTGCGCGCCGCCGGACAACAAGCCGCTGCCGGCCGAATTCGACCGCTGCCGACCTTATCTCGTCAGCGAGCTTCGATTGCTGAGCCGCGTTCGAGTCGTCGTCGCGCTCGGCAAAATCGCCTTCGACGAGTTTCTGAAAGCGTATGCGGAAAACGGCGGCGTCATACCGAAGCCGCGCCCGCGCTTCGGCCATGGGTCGAGCGCCCGCCTCGACGGCCTCACGCTGCTCGGCTCCTACCACCCAAGCCAGCAGAATACGTTCACCGGAAAGCTCACGCGGCCGATGTTCGAAAGTGTGTTTGTTGCGGCGAGAGACTTATTGACACGCCCCTGAGCGCCTACTGCCGAGTGCCGACTGCGTACAAGTTGCTAAAAGCGGGTTCATCGCATTAAAATCAATATGATGACGACATTGTCCTGGCAGCTCTGGGCGCTGCTGTCCGCGACGTTCGCGGCGCTGACGGCGATCTTCGCCAAAATCGGCGTCGAGAACGTGAATGCCGACGTCGCAACGTTCGTGCGCACGCTCGTGATCGTCGCCGTTCTGGCAGGGATTCTCATCTTCACGGGCGAGTACCGCGCGCCCGGCGATTTCTCCGCGCGCACGGTGACTTTTTTGATCCTCTCCGGACTCGCGACGGGCGCGTCGTGGCTCTGTTATTTTCGCGCGCTGCAATTAGGGGACGCGTCGCGGGTCGCGCCGATCGACAAGCTGAGCGTGGTGTTGGTCGCGCTCATCGGCGCGACGTTTTTGGGCGAGCGGCTCTCGCCGGCCAATTGGGCCGGCATCGCGCTCATTGCTGCCGGCGCCATCCTCGTCGGGCTGCGCTGAGCGGGTTCTCCCGATGCAAGATTATCGCGACATCGAGGCGGAGCTCAGAAAACGGGTCGAAGGCGAGGTGCGCTTCGACAAGTATTCGCGGCTGCTCTATTCCACCGACGCCTCGATGTACGAGATCGAGCCGATCGGCGTCGTAATCCCGCGAAACCGCGGCGACGTCCAGGCGGCCGTCGAGACGGCCAGGCGTTTTAAGGTTCCAATCCTGCCGCGCGGCGGCGGCACCGCGCTCGCCGGCCAGACCGTCGGTCACGCCATCGTGCTCGACTTCACGAAATACATGAATCGCGTTCTGGAGGTGAACAAGGAAGAGCTTTGGTGCCGCGTGCAGCCGGGCGTGGTGCAGGACGAGCTGAACGCGCATGTGCGCGGGCAGGGGCTGCTATTCGGTCCCGACACTTCGACCTCGAACCGCGCGACGATCGGCGGCATGATCGGCAACAACTCCGCGGGCGCGCATTCGCTTACGTACGGCAAGACGATCGATCACGTGCTCGAGCTCACGGTCTGCCTTTCCGACGGCACGCTCGCGGTGCTGAAAAATCTCTCGCCCGACGAGTTGGATCAAAAAGCGCGCGGCGACGGCGTCGAGGGCGCGGCGTACGGTTCGGTTCGTTCGCTCGCGGAGAAGCATCGCGAGGAGATTCTCGCTCGCTATCCCAAAATTCTCCGCCGCGTCTCCGGCTACAACTTCGACGAATTCGTGAAAAACCAGCCGTTCAATCTCGCGCGCATGGTCGTCGGCTCGGAAGGGACGCTCGCGTGCGTGATCGAGGCGAAGATGCGCCTCGTGCCGAAGCCCAAATGGACGGCGCTCGACGTGATCCATTTTAACGACGACATCGAAGCGCTGCAGGCGTCCTACGCGATTCTCGACACGCGGCCGTACGCGCTCGAGTCGACCGACAAGATGGTCCTCGACCTCGCGCGCGGCAACATCGTGCAATCGAAGCGCCTCGGGTTCGTGCAGGGAAATCCGAGCTCGCTCCTGATGGTCGAATACGCCGGCGAGACCGAGGCGGAAGTCCGCGAACAGGTCGAGAAGCTCGAAGCGGTGCGCAAGGCGCAGCGCATCGGCTACGCGGCGACGCAGGCGGTGAAGCCCGAAGAGGTGCGCGCCGTCTGGGGCGTGCGCAAGGCGGGATTAGGCTTGCTGCTCGGCATCAAGGGCGACAAGAAGCCGATCGCGTTCATCGAAGATACCGCGGTCGAGCCCGCTCAGCTGCCGGAATTCATCCGCCGCTTCCGCGAGATCCTGCACAAACACGACGCCGTCGCCGGCTATTACGGCCACTGCTCGGTCGGCTGCATGCACATCCGGCCGCTGATTAATTTAAAGCAGGCGAGCGAAGTGAAAAAGATGACCACGATCGCCGGCGAGATCACCGACCTCGTGATGGAATTTCACGGCGCGCTCTCCGGCGAGCACGGCGACGGGCTCGCCCGCAGCCACTTCAACGAGAAACTCTACGGAAAAGTTCTTTATAATGCGTTTCGCGAGGTCAAGAAGGCTTTCGATCCCGACGGCCGGATGAATCCCGGCAAGATCGTCGACGCGCCGCCGATGACCGAGTCGCTGCGCATCAGCCCCCAATACAAAGCTTGGCAGCCGGAGACGATGCTGGATTTCGGCTCGCAGGGCGGCTTCGCCGCCGCAATCGAGATGTGCAGCGGCATGGGCGAGTGCCGGAAAAAGCTCGACGGCACGATGTGCCCGTCGTACATGGCGACGCTCGACGAGGAGCATTCGACGCGCGGCCGCGCCAACGCGCTCCGCGCCGTGCTGTCGGGGAAAGTGCCGAAAGAAGAGTTCACCGGCGAGCGCCTGCATCAGGTGCTCGATCTTTGCCTCGAATGCAAGGCGTGCAAGGCGGAATGTCCGTCGAACGTGGACATGGCGAAGCTCAAGTACGAGTTTCTCCACCATTATCATGAAGCGAACGGGCTGCCGCTGAGAAATCGTCTGTTCGGCCGCATCGAGACGCTGAGCCGCTGGGGGTCGCGCTTGGCCCCGCTCTCGAACATGATCGCGAGCTCGCGCGCGAACCGCTGGCTCATGCAGCGGCTCGCCGGCATCGACGCGCGGCGCCCGCTGCCGGCGTTCGCCGCGACGACATTCGAAAAGTGGTTTCACGATCACACCGTGGAAGGAAAAGGGGAGAACGGCGCCGTCGTTCTTTTTCACGACACCTTCAACACTTTCAACACGCCGTCGGTTGCGATCGCCGCGACGCGCTTTCTCGAGCGCGCCGGCTATCGCGTGACGCTCGCCGAGAAGCGCTGCTGCGGCCGCCCGATGATCTCCAAAGGGATGCTCGGCGAAGCCCGCGCGAATGCCGCCTGGAACGTTGAGCGGCTCTATCCGCATGTCGAGCGCGGCGAAGTCATCGTCGGCCTCGAGCCGTCATGCCTGCTGACGCTGCGCGACGAATATCCCGATCTGCTCCGGAGCGAGAAGGCAACGATGGTTGCGACGAAAAGTTTTCTGTTCGAGGAATTCGTCGCGTCCGAGCGCAAGGCCGGGCGAATGAATTTACATTTCGCCGGCAACGGGAAAAAAGCCCTGCTCCACGGCCACTGCCATCAGAAGGCGCTCGTCGGCACCGCGCCGACCGTCGAGATGCTCAAGTGGGCGGGCTACGACGTGACGGAAGTCGATTCGGGCTGCTGCGGCATGGCGGGCTCGTTCGGGTTCGAGAAAGAGCATTACGACGTCTCGCTCGCCATCGCCGAGCGCCGACTCGCGCCCGCGGTCCGCGCCGCCGGCGCCGATGTCGAGATCGTCGCCGCCGGCATCTCCTGCCGCCAGCAGATCGACCACACGGCGGGAAGAAAAGCCAAGCATCCGGCGGAAGTGATGTGGGAAGTGCTACAAAAGTAATTTTGAATGATGAGTTTTGAGTTTTGAATTAAAAATTCAAAATTCGTAATTTAAAATTGACTCCGATTTACCCCTCCATCGTATACTTCTGCTCGATCGCGTCGCGGATGACTTTGCGGCTTTCGTCCGGTGAGACGCCGTTATTGCGCTCGACCTGCTCGGCCGCGGCGGCGAGATCCTCGTCCTTGATGGAGTTGCGGAACCAGCGTGAATAGTCGCCCTTCTTGAGGTGATATTGCCAGGTGTCGTCGTCGACGCCGTCGGCGAGCTGCATGAACATGATGAGGTTCTGCGCCTGCAGCTTGAGCCTCCGCTGCGGGCCGGTGAAATAGAAGCTTCTGTCGCGTCCCAAGTCTCCTTCGGCGTATTTGCGCAGGTGACGTCGCCGCTCCGTCCGCCCGGGCAGGATGCGGAGCTTAAACGGCGGCGCGTCGCTTTGCCGCAGCCACATCAACACCTCGCCGTGATCGAGCTTGAGGGGCGAGACCGGCGGCGGAGTCTGATCGAGCAGTCGCCCCACATTCATGATTGTCTCATAGGAGTTGTCGCCGACGGCCACGACCGTATTGACGGCGGCCAGCGCGGATCTGGCAACGGAATGAGGATGAATCGTGATGAAAACGAAGCGATCGAACTCCGTGGGGAGCGCCTGCGGCGCCGCCTCCCACGTCGACGGCAGGACATGGTGCGTCTCGTCGACGACGATCCAATGCGGATGGCCGAGCTGCGCGCGCATCTCCTGCAGACGTGGGAGCAGCGCGAGGAAAAAGGCGGGCCGGTCCTTGAGCCGTACGCCGATGAGATTGACGACAGCGTTCTGCTGCGGGTTTCTGAGCAGCCGCACGACCTCGTCGATGTTCGGCGGCTGCTTCTGTGTGCCGATGGCGACGGCGCTTTCGAACGATTCGTAATCCCCCTCCGGGTCGATCACGCAGAACTGATAGCCCTGCTCGTTCAGCCGCTCGAGAAAGGCGGTCGTGACCGTCGACTTGCCGGCGCCGGAAGGCCCGGTGATGAGCGCGTTCAAGGCGAACGGCCGCAGCCGCACTTCCTCGCCGGACTCGCGATGGCCGAGCAGGATGCTGTGACGGACAAGACGGTCGCTGCGCGCCTTTAAATCCTCATTGATGATCTCGTCGATCAGCTCGACGACGCCGCGGCCGTTTTCCCCCTCAGTCACGAAATCGGCGCGCTCTTTCAGCGTCGGCAACGCGTTGGCGACGGCCACGGCGCATTCCGCGAGCTTCAACAGCGCATGGTCGTTTTCGGCGTCGCCGATCGCGACGACGTTGTGCGGCGAGATGCAAACCTCCTGCAGCGCGCGCGAGAGACCGCTCGCCTTGTTGAGCCCCGCGGGGAGAATCATGACGGCGCCCTTGTTGAAAATGACCTGCAGCTCGAGCCCCATGTCGCGGATCGTGCTCAGCACCGTGGTCTCGTGCGGCTGCACCGTGGCGACGATCACGCTGCCGACGGCGAGCGGCTCGACGTTTTTCTGCTGCAGGGCGCGGATGAACTGATCGGGGGGCGGATCGCCGTGCGGCTTTCGCTCGCGCGTCGCCGGATTGTAAATGAGGGCGCCGTTCTCCGCGACGATGCGCGCGAACATCTTCGCCTGCGGAAAGGTGCGGAGCAGATCATCGAGCTCGCGGCCGCTGACGAGCATCAGCTTGCGGCCCGAGGCGATCAGGCGCTCGAGCGCCGCGACCGTCTCCGGCGCGACGCGCCCGCCGCGCGCCAGCGTCTCGTCGAAATCGCAGGCTAAAACGAGATATCGCACATGCCCCCCGCCTCTAAACGATAGGGGAACTTCGCGGCTGCTTCAATTAAGGTGATTTCTGGGGCACCTCGGGCCTGCTTACTTGGTACCCCGGCGAAGCGCTGTCGTCTTCCGCTTGGATAATGGCGCGGCGCATGTGTTCCGCGATGGTTTTTAAGTGATATTCGAGACACGTGGTATGCCCGCCGGGGACCATTTTCAGCTCGAGGCGCGGCGCCACTACGCCCCATCCGCCCGTGGGGTCTTTGGAAATTCCGAGATGCTGTTCGGGCCACAGACACAACATGCGGCCGGTGTAGGGCTTTGGAACGTATCCATACAGCGCTCGGCCAAAACCCATGAAGAGTCTCAAACTCTGGGATCCTTCGAAAGTTTCTGAGAAGTCATCGATCGAGACTTGCGGCCGATATTGCTTTCGACCGCTTAGGCGGCGATAAATCGCTCGACCTTTATGGGCCATGCCGCGTATCGACAGAAATAGATCCAGCCGTTGCTCGGCGGTCAGGCCCGATACGTTGCCGATCCCCTCGATTATGGCGTGCAGCGCGCGGCGGTAAAAAGACGTCCGCGCGTTGGCCGCGATGACGACGAGCAGCGGCACGGTCTCGCCCTGCTGGTGGAGCTTTCGGGCCATCTCGTACGCGACGGCTCCGCCGTTACAATACCCGCCCAAAAAATAAGGCCCGTGCGGTCGTACGGCGCGCAGCATGTCGATGTACGAATCGGCCATCGCGGCGATCGTCGGTGGAATCTCCGTACCGTTCAGCCCGTGCGGCGCGAGCGCATAGAACGGCCGCTCCGCGCCGAGGTGGCGCGCCATGTGAATGCAGTAGAAGCCGCCGTTGAAAAAGTCCCCGTGCAAATAGAAAAACGGCGGCTTGTCCCGTCCTTCTTGCACGCGCACGAGCAGGGACCGGTCCCCCTCGGTCCGTTGCTCGAGCAGCGCTGCCGCGAGCTGCCTGATCGAGGGCCCGGCGAGAAACCTCGAAAGCGGAATGCGTTCGCCGAAGTCCTCCTCGATGCGGTGCATCAAGCGGACCGCCAGAAGGGAATGGCCGCCGACGTCGAAAAAATTGTCTTCCACGCGCATCGGGCGCGCTTCCACCAACTCTTCCCATATCCGCGCCACCTGCTCCTCCAGCGTTTCGCTCGGCGCACGGTAGTTGCGGCGATCCTCCGCCGGCGCCGGTGTGGGAGGCGGCAGCGCGCGGCGGTCGAGTTTGCCGCTCGGCGTCAGGGGTAGAGCGTCGAGCGCGACGAACACTGAGGGAAGCATGTAGTCGGGGAGCTCGGCCTGCAGGAAGTCTCTCAACTCTAGCGGCTCGCTCCGCGACTCGCCGGCGAAGACGACGTAGGCGATCAGTCTTTTCGCCAGCGGCGTCTCGCCGTGGGCGACGACCGCGCACTCCCGCACATCTTGATGGCGCCGCAGCGCGCTCTCGATCTCCCCGGGTTCGACGCGGAAGCCGCGGATCTTGATCTGGTCGTCGCTGCGGCCCAGGAATTCGATTTCTCCGTCCGCCTTATAGCGGGCCAGATCGCCTGTGCGGTACAGCCGCGCCTGCGGTTTGTCGCTAAACGGATGAGCGATGAATTTTTCCGCCGTCAGCTCGGGACGATTGAGATAGCCGTGCGCGAGACCGTCGCCGCCGATGTACAGCTCTGCGGCGACGCCGATGGGCGCCGGCCGGAGGTGCGCGTCCAAAAGATAGATCTCCGTATTCGATATGGGACGGCCGATCGGCGCGAGCGCCGGCCAGCCGTCTGGTGGGCCGGTCAGCGTGAAAGAAGTCGCGACGTGGGTCTCAGTCGGCCCGTATTGATTCACCAGCCGGCAGTTTTTAAACCGGCGGAACAGCGCGGAGATCTGCGGCGTAATTTGCAGCGGCTCGCCGGCTGCGATGATCTCCCGGATACGGGGCAACGGCTCATTTTCCCCGGCAGCCTCTTCGGCCAGCTGCTGCAGCGCGACGAAAGGAAGAAACAATCTCTCGATCGATTCCGTCTTGAGAAATTGCAGCAGCGGTCTGGGGTCGCGCCGGACTTCCTCCGTGGCCACGACCAGCGTTCCGCCGGAACAAAGGGCGGTGAATATCTCCTGGAACGACACATCGAAGCTCAGAGAAGCGAATTGCAGCGTCCGCGCCGCAGCAGGCGGCGCGAAATTTTCGAGCTGCCACGAGATCAGATTGCAGAGAGCGCGATGCGGCATCGCCGCCGCCTTCGGCGCGCCCGTGGAGCCGGACGTGTAGAGGGCGTAGGCCGGATTCGCGGGCCCGGCGCCGCCTTGCGGGTTCTCATCGCTCTCTTGTGCGATGACATCACGATCCGCATCCAGGCGGACTGTGCGGAGGGTGTGTGCGGGCAGAACTCTATCGAGCTCGCGGCGCGTTACCAGCACCGCGGGGCGGGCATCTTCGAGCATGAACGCCAGCCGGCCTTTGGGATAGCTGGGATCGAGCGGCACATAAGCTCCACCCGCTTTGAGAACTGCGAGGACCGCCACGATCATGTCCAACGAGCGCTCCAGACAAATCGTCACGAGTGTATCCGGCCCCACAGCAAGTTTTTGCAGGTGGTGCGCCAGGCGGTTTGCGCGGCGATTGAGCTCCCGATAGTTGCAGCGGCCATTTTCTTCCGACTCCGCCGGAGAAACGACTGCGATGGCGTCCGGTGTGCGCTCCGCCTGCGCCTCGAAGAGATGGTGGACGCACCGGTCGCTCGGATAATCGCGCCGCGTGTCGTTCCATTCGATCAAAAGCCGGCGGCGCTCGGCCTCCGTAAGCAAGCGCAGCTCCGAAAGCCGCCGATCGGCGTCGGCCGCGATGCCTTCCAGCAAAGTTCGGAAATAGCCAAGCATCCGGGCGGCGGTCGCGTCATCGAAGAGATCGGTGTTGTACTCCAGCGATCCGCTCAGCCCTTCCGGTTCCTCGCGCAGGAACAGCGACAGATCGAACTTGGCTGCGCCGCCGTCCACCCGCACGCGGCTCACGGCGAGACCCGGCATCTCGACGATCTCCGCCGGCGTGTTCTGATATCCGAACATCACCTGAAAGAGAGGCGGCCGGCTCAGGCTGCGCTCCGGCCGCAGCTCTTCGACCAGCTTTTCGAAGGGCGCATCCTGATGCGCATAGGCGTCCAGCGCGACGCGGCGCGTTCGCGCCAGCAAGTCGCGGAACGATGGGTCGCCCGAAAGGTCGGCGCGCAGGACGAGCGTATTGGCGAAAAAGCCGATCAGCCCCTCGATCTCGGTGCGGTTCCGGCCGGCGATGGGAGCGCCGACGGCGATGTCGTCTTGCCCGGTGAGCCGATGCAGCAGGGTTTGGAATGCCGCCAGCAAAACCATGAACGGAGTCGCGTTCTCGCTCCGGCCCAATTCTTTGAGTGCGGCGGCGAGGTTTCCGGAGAGCGCAAAGGACAGGATCTTACCGCGGAAGCTCTGCAGCGCCGGACGCGGCCGGTCGGTGGGCAGATCGAGCGCGGCGACGCCGTCGAGCTGCCCGCGCCAGTAGGCGAGCTGAATGTCCAGCGCCTCTTCGATTTGCCGCCGCTGCCATAACGCATAGTCCGCGTACTGGACCGGCAGCTCCGGCAGACGCGGAGATTCCTTTGCCACGATGGCGCGGTAAAAAGCCGCCAGCTCACGCCGCAGAATATCCATCGACCAGCCGTCGCAGGCGATGTGGTGCATGACCAGAAGCAGAATGTGTTCGTCCGCATCGATGCGCAGCAATAAAGCCCGCAGCATCGGACCGCGTGAGAGATCGAAGGGCCGCCGGATCGACGCGGCAAGCGCGCGGTCGATTCCCGCGTCGATCTCGCCGTGGGATCGCGGCGTCAAATCGGTCTCGACGAATTCCGCCGCGCCGGCCGCTGCGACGACCTGCGCCGGAATCCCATCCGCGGCGATAAAGGTCGTGCGCAGAATCTCGTGGCGCGCGACGATCCGGTCGAGAGCTTGGCGCAGCGCGCTCACGTCGAGGCGGCCGCGGAGGCGCAAGGCCGTGGGCTGGTTATAGGCGAGTCTGTCGGCTTCGAGCTGATCCAGAAACCAGAGCCGCTGCTGGGCGAAGGAGAGAGCGCAGGGACCGCGATCGCCGCGACGGGGGATGGAAGTCTCGACGGGTTTTATCGCGGCGCCCGGCGGATTCACCTGCGCGGCTCCGTTTCGACGCGCAGGCGATCGAGATACTCGGCCAGCTCGGCGATCGTCGGCTTCTCAAACAGCACGGTGAGCGGCAGCTCGATATCCAAAAGGTCCCGAGTTCGGGAGAGAATCTGCGCGGCCAGCAGGGAATGGCCGCCCAAGTCGAAAAAATTATCGCGCACGCCGACGGAATCTTTCCCGAGCGTTTCGGCCCAAATCGCCGCCAGAGACGTCTCGAGCGGCGTCCTCGGTGCGACGAACAGCGGCTTCTCTACCGGCCGCGCGCCGCCGGCGGCTGTCAGGGCGCGAAGATTCACTTTACCGATCGCGCTGACCGGCAGCGACTCCGCGATCATGAAACTCGATGGAATCATGTAGTCCGGCAGGCGCTCTGCGAGCGCGCGGCGCAGCTCGCTAGAATCGGGCGCCGGCAGGCGGACCGGCACGATGTAAGCCGCGAGTCGCTTCTCCTCGGCGGATTCGTTCAGCGCGACGACGACCGCCTCCAGGACGGTGCCGAGGGCGAGCAGCGCCGCTTCGATCTCGCCGATCTCGATGCGATGCCCGCGGATTTTTACCTGGAAATCTTTGCGGCCGATGTATTCGAGGCAGCCGTCGCGGCGCATGCGGCCAAGGTCCGCGGTGCGATAGATCCTTTTATCCCCGCCTTCCGGATCCGCGGCGAACGCCTGCCGCGTGAGCTCGGGCTTGTGCCAGTAGCCGACCGCGAGATAGCGGCTCTTGATCGCGATCTCGCCGACGCGATCCGGGCCGACCGCCGCGCCGCTCTCGTCGAGCAAAAGAATCTCCGTGTCCTCGACCGGATAACCGACCGGCACCACCGCATCCGCGATGTCGGTCTCATGGGTGATAAAAAACTGCCGCAGCGTATTCAGCTCGGTCGAGGCGAGCGTGTTGACCAGGACGCATTGCGCGGGGAAATGTGCCTTGTAGAGATCGACGTCGCGGCGGAAGAGCGGCTCGCCGGTGAGATAGAGCGCGCGGAGATCGGGAAATATTTCCCGGCCGGTCAGATAACCGGCGAAATGGCGAAAGACCGTCGGCACCATCTGGCAGAGCGTGACGCGTTCCTCGACGAGCCACGCAGGCAGGCGAGCCGGGCCTTCCGCCTTGAGATTGAGAGAGACGAGCGCCGCGCCGTTGAGGAGCGCGCTGAAGATATTTTTCACCGAGCCCGCGACGCCGCAGGAGAAGAGCAGGGACTGGCGGTCTTCCGCGCCGACGCCGAGATCATTCGTATAGTTCCTGATGAAGTGGAGCACATTGCGATGGCTCTGCACGACGCCCTTGGGCTCGCCGGTCGAGCCCGAGGTGTAAAGAATATATGCGAGCCTGTCCGCACTCAGCGGCAACCCGGGATTCTCGGCGTCCGCTGAGGCATCGAGCCGATTCAGATCGATAGTCGCGCGCGCGCCATCGGCTAGCCGCTCGGCAAGTCCAAGATTTTGCCCGTCGGTGACGATGAGGCCGGCGCCGGAGTCCTCCAGCATGGCGGCGAGCTTCGCCGGCGGAAAATGGAGCGGGTCGAGCGGGACGTAAATTTTGCCGGCCTTGAGCGCGCCCATGACCGCGACGATCGCCGCCGCTCCCTGCTCGAACA
>DASWZY010000240.1:0-11000 GCA_036407055.1 Binatia bacterium | reverse complement strand
CCTGCTTCGCGCCGGCTGGAAGGGTCTCGTTGTCGCGGGAACATGCTTCATCGTGCCCGCGATGCTGATTGTTTGGGCGCTGGCCGCGCTTTACGTGAAGTACGGCGCGCTGCCCGAGGCGGCGTGGGTGCTCTACGGCGTGAAGCCGGTCATCATCGCGATCGTCGCGCAGGCGCTCTGGGGATTGGGCAAGGCCGCGATCAAAAGCGCGCCGACGGCGCTAGCGGCCGCGGCGGTAATCGCGCTGTCCTTTTTCGGCGCGAACGAGATTGTGCTGCTGTTCGCCGCCGGCTTCGCCGTGATGATAGTGGAAAATCTACGCCGCGGCTGGCGCCCGCCGCAAAGTGCCTTGTGGGCGTTCGCGGCGGGCGCGCCATGGCTCGCCGCCACCGAGGCCGCGGCGCCGGCACAGCCGGTCACGCTGACGGCGCTCACGCTGTTTTTCCTGAAGATCGGCTCGGTGCTTTTCGGCAGCGGCTACGTGCTGCTGGCTTTCTTGCGCGCCGACCTCGTCGAGCGCTGGCGCTGGCTCACCGACCGGCAGCTGCTCGACGCGATCGCGATCGGGCAGTTCACGCCGGGCCCGGTTTTTACGACCGCGACGTTTATCGGCTATTTGCTCGCGGGTACGCCGGGCGCGCTGCTCGCGACTTTGGGAATTTTTCTCCCGGCATTCGTTTTCGTCGCGCTCAGCAGCCCGTTGATTCCGCGCCTTCGGCGCTCGCCGTGGGCCGCGGGCTTTCTCGACGGCGTCAACGCCGCATCGCTCGGCTTGATGGCGGTGGTCACGTGGCAGCTCGGCAGGGCGGCGATCGTCGACGGGCTCACCGCGCTCTTAGCCGTGCTCGCGGCGGCGCTCGTCCTCAGCGTCAAAATCAATTCCGCATGGCTCGTGCTGGCCGGAGGGATCGCGGGAGTGATGTATCAGTTATTATTCTGACGGCTCCGGCGCGCCCGGAGTCTCCGTCACGACTACCAGCACCTTGTCGATGCGCTTGCCGTCCATGTCGACGATCTCAAAGCGCAGACCGTCCCATTCGAAGCGCTCGGCGACCGCCGGGACGCGCCCCATTTGCGTGTAGAGGAAGCCGCCCAGCGTCTGATAGGCGTCGCGCCGCTCGCCGGGAAGATTTTCGAGGTTGAAGAGCTCCTTGAACTCGTCCACCGGCAGCATGCCGTCGAGCAGCCACGAGCCGTCGTGACGCTTGACGGCCTTCGGATCGGCGGCGCGCTCGGCGAACGGGATCTCGCCGGCGATGGCTTCCAGGATATCGTGGTGGGTGAGCATGCCTTCGATGCCGCCGTATTCGTCGACGACCAGCGCGATGTGCTTGCCGGATTCTTTGAACAGCTCGAGCACTTGGAGCGCCGAGACGCTGCGCGGCACGAACAAAGGCTGGCGCAACGACGCCGATATGTCCGGACGGCGGCCGCGGAGCGTCTGCGCCAGAAGCTCTTTCGATTCGACGATGCCGACGGTGTCGTCCAGCGTGCCGCGCGCGACGGGAAAGCGCGAGTGGCCGCTCGCCGCAATTTTACGCGCGACCTTCTCCGGCGGGTCGCCGAGGTTGAGCCAGACGATGCACGTGCGCGGCGTCATCAACGAGCGCGCGCTCCGCTTGCCGAGGAAAAAGACCGCCTCGACCATATCCTGCTCGGAGGGCGCGAAGACGCCCGCCTCGATGCCGCGCTTAAGCAGGCTTTTCAGCTCCTGCGCCGTGGAGGGCGGCCCGTAGAGCGGCGGCAGGCCGAACCACCCGCGCACACGGTCGAGCATGCGGCGCCACAGGCCGATCACAGGGGAAAGAACCGCGGTGAAGGACGGCGATGCGGCGGATTTATTGCCTTCAGCAGACATGCCGCCGATCAGCCGCGCGTCGCGCTCCCCATCGAGTTCATGCGCCCTCCGTCTACCGGAAGTATCGTATTCGTGATGTAGGCGGCTTTCTCCGAGGCGAGGAAGACGGCGGCTTCGGCGACCTCTTCGGGGCGGCCGATGCGCTTGAGCGGGATGGTATCGTATTCGGTCTTGCGACTGCCCATCTCTCTGCGCCCGAGCGGCGTGCCGATGATGCCGGCGATGATGCCGTTGACACGGATGTTGTACGGCGCGAGATCGACCGCGGCCTGGCGCGTGAGCGAATTGATCGCGCCTTTGGAGATGGAATAGACCGCCGTTCCCGGGCTGCCGCGCTCGCCCGAAGCGGCGGAGATATTGACGATGACGCCGCCGCCAGCCGCCTGCATCATACGCGCGGCGCGCTGAATGCATAGAAAGTAGGCCGTCAGGTTGATCGCCATGAGCTGCTGCCATTCGTCCAGCGACACTTCGAGGATGCCGTTCTTGGTCGAATGCGCGACCGTGTTGACGAGCACGTCGAGCCGGCGGTGCTTCGCTTCGATGTGCTTGAAAAGATTATCGATATCTTCGGGGCGCGACAGATCGGCAGGGAAAGAGTCGCCTCCGATCTCGGCCGCTATTTTCCGGGCCTCATCGCCGTGGCGCGAGTGAATGATGGGTATGGCGCCCTCGCGCGCGAAAGCGCGGGCGATTTCGAGGCCGATATTGTTGGTCGAGCCGGTGACCAACGCGATTTTTCCCTTTAGCAGCATGGACGAGTCTCCTTCGAGCCCGCGGCGGGTTAAGGTTGAAAGCTAGCGCAGCGGCGCGGGCGGGTCAACGATGCCCGGACTTGTGATTCCGGAGACGCCTTGTAGACTAGCATAGAAACCTTGGGATGAGGGGGACGAATGAAGAGGTTAGAGATAACACTTTTATTTTTCAGTCTTATTTTAATCGGCGCCTGCTCCAGCGGCAGGGTCATGCTGGCGAACCCGCGCACGGGTGCGACGCTCGAATGCGGCGCGTCCGGCTGGGGACTCTTCGCGCCCGCCGCGACCGGCATGGTCGATGACTGCGTCCGGCGCTACGAGCCCGACGGCTATGTGCCCATCGAGCGGCTGACGCCCGCGGAGCGCGCCGATTTGGAGCGCCGCGGGGTGGTTCTGCGGTAGGTATTGTGAGATTTAAGAGTGCTTCGACAGGCTCAGCACAAACTGAAAATAACTCACCTTCTCCATTCGCCCTGAGCTTGTCGAAGGGTTCCGGGATTCGAAATCGCGCGACGAGTTTTACCCGCCGAGCGTGATCATCTCGATCTTTTTGTGGGTCTTGGGGTCGTAATTCGAAGAGCGCATCGCTTCGAGCCGGTCGGCCGAATAACGGTCGTTGCGCACCCGCCAAATGCCGGCGATAAAATCGAACATCTCGTCGTCGCTCGCGCCGCTTCGGAGGCGCGTCTTCAAATCGTGGCCGACCGAAGAAAACAGGCAGGTCACTAATTTCCCGTCGGCCGTGAGCCGCGCGCGGTTGCAGGTCGAGCAGAACGGCTCGGTCACCGACGCGACCACGCCGACACGGCCGCCGCCGTCGGCGAACGCATAATCGACCGCCGGCGCGCTGCCTCGGCTGCGCCCCAGTTCCTTCAGCGGAAAGCGGCCGTGGATAATTTCGACGATCTCTTTTTTCGGCACGAGCTTCGTCGAAGTCCAGCCGTTGGCGTTGCCGACGTCCATATACTCGATGAAGCGCATCGTAAAGCCGTGCTCGCGCGCAAAGGCGACGAGGTCGAGGATATCGCCGTCGTTAACGCCGCGCTCGACCACGGCATTGATCTTGATCGGATCGAGGCGGGCCTTCTTCGCCACGAAGAGCCCCTCGAGCACTTTGCCGAGGTCGCCCCGTTTCGTCATGCGCCGGAACTTCTCCGCGTCCAGCGTGTCGATGCTCACGTTGATGCGCTTGAGGCCTCCCGCTTTGAGCGCTGCGGCCTTCTCCGCCAGAAGCGAGCCGTTGGTCGTAAGACAGAGCTCTTTCAGACCCTCGATGGGCGCCAGCTCCGCGACGAGCCGCTCGACATTAGTGCGCACCAGCGGCTCGCCGCCGGTAAGGCGCAGCTTCTGGACGCCGGCGCGGACGAAAATCCGGGCGACGCGCGCGATCTCCTCGAACGAGAGGATCTCCCGCTTGTCGATCCAGTCGTACTCGTCAAGCGGCATGCAATAGGTACAGCGGAAATTGCAGCGGTCGGTGACCGAGACGCGCAGGTCGCGCAGCGGTCGCCGGTAACTATCGGTCAGCATCGCCTTTCAGTATGCATGAAAAACTACGGCAGTCGCAAGGGCACCATCTTTGCCCGTCGACAGCCATCTGCTATGGTATTTACCGTTTTTATGAGCCTTCGCATGCACCAAGTTCTCGTTTTCGTCGGCACGGTGGTCGTGATCTTTGGCCTCTTTGCGACGGGAATCGTCTTCGTCGCGAAGCGGCTCACGACCGAAGCGACGCTCCAGACCGCGCTGCTGCTCGCGCGTCAAGTGGAGATCGCGCTTGCGCAGAGCTTGCAGCAGGCGCCTAATCCTCCTCTCCCTGCGCCGCAGCCGAACCAGCCAAAAGAGAAAGAGAAATCGTTCTGGGATTTTCTCGGACGCCTTTACCCCGGCAACGCCCCGGCGCCTGAGACTCCAAATCCGCCCGCCAAGACTCAGCGGTCAGCCTCGGCTTCGCGGCGCACGCAGGTTCAGGGGCTCATACAAGCCTACATCGATCGCAACGCCAGCATTCAGGCGATGTGGGTCCTCAATCCGGAGGGTAAGATCCTCTATTCGTCGCGAAAAACCGAACAGGGACAGACGATGAGCGACCCGGGCTTGAGGGCGAATCTCGGCCAGGGCATCACGACGATCGAGGCACGGAAGGAGGGCGACGACACCTATTACGACGTGCTCGTGCCCCTGCAGATGCCGACTGGCGTGAGCGGTCCCGGCGGACTCCGTCTCTGGATCGACCCGGCGGACTGGACGGGCCTAGTCTCCGGCATGTGGCGGCAGTTTACGCTTTTGTTTCTTCTCGGCGCGGACGTCGCGCTGCTCGCCGCGTTTCTGACGACGGCGCTCTATACGCGCCGTTTTCGCCTGATCAATCAAACGCTCCGCGAAGCCGCGGCGGGAACGTATCAAGCGCGGCCGTCCTACGGCAGCCAGGACGAGATCGGGACCAGCCTCGATCTGATCGATCGCCTCGTCATGAAGCAGCGCGGCAACAACGGGCTCACCGCGCCGGTCCAGCGCGTCTCGATGGCCGCGCGCACGCTGGTGCATGAGGTCAGAACGCCGCTGAACGCGATGACTGTGCATCTCGAGCTCCTCCGGCAGGCCGGCGCGGCGCTCGGTCCCGAGCAGCAGCAGGAGCTCGACACGATCGAGACGAGCGCCCGTCAGGTGAATAAGCTATTGCGCGATTTCGCCGACTATAGTACGCCGGTCACCCTCAACCGCGAGACGCTCGACCTCGCGCAGGTACTCGAGGCGAGCCTCGAGGCAGTCATGGCGCAATGCACCGCGCAGCGCATCGACATCAAGGCGGGTCTCCCGCAGGGTCCGTGGGTAATGGAAGGCGATTCGGGCCGCCTGCGCCAGGCTTTCGACAACCTGCTGCGCAACGCCGTCGAGGCGCAGCCGCATGGCGGGACCATCGAGGTCACCGGCCAGCGTAGCGGCGGGCAGATCATTCTACGTTTCAAAGACGACGGCCCCGGCATCCCGCCGGAAAGGCTGGCCACGATCTTCGACTTCGGCGACAGCACGAAGCCCGGCGGCAGCGGCATCGGTCTCTGCCTCAGCCAGCTGATCGTCGAGGCGCATGGTGGAATGTTGGAATACGAAGAAAACGGCAATGTCGGAGCGACGTTCCGGCTGAGTCTGCCGCTTAACGGGGGTATTCAGTGACGCGACCGCGTCCGAGTGTAATGGTAGTAGACGACGATTCCGCGAGCCGGACCGGTCTGGCTTCGCTACTGGAGCGCTGGGGCTACAAAAGCTTGACGGCGCCGGATGCGCAGGCGGCGCTAAAGACGTGCGAGCAGTCGCCGCCCGACGCGATGGTGCTCGACCTCATCATGCCGGGGATGACGGGGCTCGAGCTCGTCCAGGCGCTCGGCGACAAGGTGCAGCAGATGGCCATCATCATGCTGACCGGGCAGGCGACGATCGACAGCGCCGTCCAGGCGATCAAGCTCGGCGCCTACGATTACTTGGCAAAACCGCTCGAGGCTAACCGCCTCCGCACGGCGCTGGAAAAGGGCCTGCGGCAGCTCGAGCTCGCGCGCGAGGCGAACGCGCTGCGCCAGCGGCTCGAATCCCCGCTCGGCTCCTATGGCAGCCTTATCGGGAAATCGCCGCCGATGCGCCAGCTCTATCAGAACATCAGCCGCGTGGCCGCGACCGATGCGCCGGTCCTCGTCAGCGGCGAGAGCGGCACCGGCAAGGAGCTCGTCGCGCGCACGCTGCACGACCTTTCGCCGCGGCGCGACGGGCCGTTCCTCGCGCTCAATTGCGCGGCGATCCCGCCGACGCTGATGGAGAGCGAAATCCTCGGCCATGAAAAGGGCGCCTTCACCGGCGCCCTGGAGCGCCGGCTCGGCTGCTTCGAGCAGGCCGACGGCGGCACGCTGTTTCTCGACGAGATCACCGAGATGGTCCCCGAAGTGCAGGCCAAGTTTCTCCGCGTGCTCGAAGAGAAGCAGGTGCGCCGCATCGGCGCCTCCAGCACCGTCCCGGTTTCTGTGCGCGTGGTGACTGCGACGAACCGCGCGCCGGCGCAGGCCGTCAAAGAGGAGCGGCTGAGATCCGACCTCTTTTACCGCCTAAGCGTCTTTCATCTCGAGCTACCGCCGTTGCGCGAGCGCGGCGACGATTTGACGCTATTGGCGCGCTATTTCCTCGAGCAGTTCGCGGAAAAGTACGGCCGCACGGTCCTGCCGTGGGCACCGGATTTCGCGCCGGCGCTGAAAGAGCATGCCTGGCCGGGAAACGTGCGCGAGCTGCGCAATGCGCTGGAGCGACTCGCGGTTCTCGCATCGGGTCCGACCCTGACCGCGGCGGACGTCAAGCAGTTTTGTCTCAACACCGTCCTCGCAGAGCCGACCGACAGCGAGCCGGTATCGCTGGCGGAGGCCGAGCGTCAGGCGATCGAGCGCGCCCTGGCGGCGACCGCCGGGAATAAAACGCAGGCCGCCCGTATTCTCGGGATTACGCCAAAAACGCTGAACGCGAAGCTCGCGCTATACGGAACCGACACCGTCAAGTAATTTTTTCCCGCCTTCCCACCTTTTTACTCGTATCGGGTCAGAGCCTTAACTGTTAAGGCCATGTAACAACGAGGCTTTTCCGGCCGCCGCCGTGGCATGGGCGTTGCTGTAAATCCACCTTGGACACTGCAATGAGAATCGTCATGGGAAGCGTAGTTCTAGGAATGGTTTTGTTTTTCGTCGCTTCCGGCCCGCGGACCGGCACCGGTCCGGGCCCCGAGGATGGGCGCAGCCCAAAGGACAAGGCTACGGTTGCACAGCGCGCGCAAAAGCCCAACGCAGACACGGCGCCGGGGGAATGGTTCCCCGATCCCGAGCGCGGCTGGGTCCGCCTTCCGCAGCACGACCGCAACCAGGACGGCGGCGAGCACAATCGCGCTGACAATTCCGCTGTGAAAAATCGCAAAGACGGAACCCGTTGGGAGTACTGAGATGGAATCGACGCTGCGTCCGAAAAGTATTCAGACCCCGCTCGGCGACCTGCTAGCCGCCCTGACAGAGGAGGCTTTTTTAGTCGCCGAGGACGAAAGCGAAGTCAATGCGCTGGTCGCCGATATGTTGAGCGACCTTCTAAGTCATACGGGCACGTGGCATTGAAATTGCCGGTTTGGTGTTAAGGGGGGCGAATGATGCGGATGAAAAACTGGACTCAAGGTATTGCGGCGGTTGGAGTGGCGGCGGCTCTCGGAGTCGGGTGCACGAGCGGGCCTCTGACGACGAGGGAAAAAGGCGCGGTGGTGGGCGGTCTGGGCGGCGCGGCGGCGGGCGGTCTCGTCGGCGCGGCCGTTGGGCATCCGGCAGCGGGCGCGCTGATCGGCGGCGGCTTGGGGCTAGGCGCCGGTGCGCTGGTCGGCGATCAGGTGCAGGCGCAGGAGTACCGGAATTACCAGCAGGACGAAGAAATTCGCCGCCAGCAGTATGAGATCGACCGCATGCGGCGAGAACAGGAAAGGAGAGAATACTGATGTTACCCCACGACGAAACTACCGGCGCGTACGAAAGGCCGTCCGGCACGATCTATGACCGACCGGCGGACAGGTTCCGGCGCAATCTGAGCCTATTTTTCAGTGATCGCGTGCTCTGGGCCGTTGCCGGTGTAATCGTGTTGTTCTTTCTCTTTTTAATCTCCGGCGGCCTCTACACGATCACGCCGCCGAACGGCCCGGTCGATACGGCCTACGTCATAAACCGGATCACGGGCAAAGTCTGGATGGTGAAAACTTATACGAAGCAGGTGGGCCAAGTACGCGTCCTCGCGGCACGGGTGGCAGAGGTGGAGAAGACGAAGGATCTCGCTGAGGACACGGCGAACGCATCGATCGCGATGAACGACCAGGTCGACCGCACTACTACCGATCGGTTCGACCGCGACGCGTCGCGACCGGTTCGCAGGAGGTAACTCCGAGCCGGCGATCGCCGACGCAAAGATCGATTGGCCCAACGGCGTGAGCCCGTCGCTCTACGGAGCGGCGGGCCGCGCCTTCAGCAGCATAAGCAGCAATAATACGAGTTTGGAGTCTCGATAATGAAATCAGCAGTTTGCATCCTTTCCGCTGTCCTAGGAGTCGTTATTTTCGCCGCCGGGGCGCACGCCGGCGCGGCGACGGATCAGACGCGGCAGACCGTGGATAAAGTATTCGCGATTATCAGCGATCCCGCCTTAAAGCCGGCCGCGAAGCAGCAGGAGCGGCGCGAAAAGCTCCGGCAAGTCATTTACCCGCGGTTCGATTTTGCGGAAATGGCCAAGCGGTCGCTTGGCCCGCATTGGAATCGTATCTCGCCGCAGCAGCAGCAGGACTTCGTCAGGGTCTTCACCGGCCTGCTGGAAAACGCGTACGCTGAGCAGATCGAAGCGTCCGAGGGCGAAAAGGTTCGCTATACGCGCGAGCAGATCGACGGCGATAGCGCCGAGGTCTTCACGAAAGTTATCACGCCCAAGGGCGAAGAGGTCGCGATCAACTACAAGCTGCACAAGGTAGGCAGCGATTGGAAAGCCTACGACGTCATCGTGGAGAATATCAGCCTCGTCAACAACTACCGCTCGCAGTTCAATCGCGTCCTGGCGAACGCCTCGTTCGACGAGCTGATGCGCAAGATGCAACAGAAAAGTCCGGACGTGAAAGGCTCGGTCAGCAAAGGGTAAGCGCGTGAAGATCCGCGGCTTACTATGGGGAGCGCTGTTGGGCGTGGTGCTGGGCGCGGCGGGCGTCGCCGCGCAGGAAAGCGGCAAAAATCTGAGCGACAGGCAGCTTCAAAGCTTTGCGCGCGCTTACGTCGATTTTCATAAAATCAAGAACGATTATGACGCGCGCATCAAGCGGAGCTCCGACGCCAACGAGAAGGATCGACTGCGGCGCGAGGGCGACGCCAAAGTCGAGGCGGCGCTGAGGAAGCAGGGTTTTACAACGGATTCGTACACGAAGACTTTCACCACCGTGAACAACAGCGAGCAGCTGAGGAAAAAGACGCTGAAATACATCGATGACGAACGGAAGAAAACGCAGGGTGCGTCCGTCCGGTAGAACACAGAAAGGCGGTGCAGCCATGAGTAAGATCGCGGCAGTCATTTTCGCATTGATCGCGTTTCCGTCCCTTGTCTACGCCGAGGCCGAGATGCGCGGCACGGTCCTTAAGGTGGACACGACCGAAAAACAGCTCGTGCTGAAGACCAACAAGGGGGAGGAAACGCTCTTCATCGTCGGCAGCAGCAAAGGCCTCGCCAACGCCAAGGAGGGCGCACGGGTTGCCGTGAAGTATAGCGAGAAGGACGGCCAACCCAAAGTCGTCGAGGTCACGCCGCAGGAAAGCGGCGTCGTGCAGATTCTGGGACGCTAGTCAAACCAACTTTCATTCGTTAGGATAAAGCGCCGGCGCGGCTCGCCGGCGGCCGATATAACTCGCTCGGGTTTCGCGATGAAAGAAGCGAGCGCCCCGGCGCGCAAAATCATTGTCGTCTCGAACCGTCTCCCTTTCACGATCGAACGGGAGAACGGCGCGATTCAATTCAAGGCGAGCGCCGGCGGCGTCGCAACCGGCCTCAAGTCCCTTCTCGACGGCATGCCGGGTTTTCTGACGCCCAGGCCGGAGTATCTCTGGGTCGGCTGGCCGGGCGGCGCGGTCGCGGCCGAGGACAGGGCGCAGGTCCAGGCGCGCGCCCTGGCGGAATTCCGCTCGCACGCGGTCTTTCTCTCCGAGCAGGATTTCGACAATTTCTACGAGGGCTTCTGCAACAAAACCATCTGGCCGCTCTTCCACTATTTTCCGCAGAACGCGACGTACGACGAAAACTACTGGCGCCAGTATGTGCGCGTCAACGAGGTTTTCGCCGAATCGCTGCTGGAGGTGGTAGGCCCTGAGGACATCGTCTGGGTGCACGACTACCATTTGATGCTCCTGCCGGAGCTGCTGCGGAAGCAGCGCCCGCACCTCAAGATCGGTTTTTTTCTCCACATCCCGTTTCCGCAGTTCGAGATCTACCGCCTGCTGCCGGCGAGCTGGCGCCGCGCCCTGCTCGAGGGTTTGCTCGGCGCCGACCTGGTCGGCTTCCACACGCACGACTACATGGAATATTTCCTGCGCTGCGTTCAGCGCGTAATCGGCTTTAAGCACCGCGTCGGCCACGTCCGTGTGGGCAGCCGCGTAGTGCGCGTCGGCGCGTTCCCCATGGGCATCGACTACAAAAAGTTCAACGCGGCGGCGCGCAGCCCCGAAGGCAGGAAGAAAAAAGAGGAGCTCAAGAAGTCCTTCGGCGAGAACAAGGTCATCGTCTCCGTCGACCGGCAGGATTACTCCAAAGGCATCCTCCACCGCCTCCAGGGCTTCGAGGCGATGCTCGAGCGCGCGCCCGAATGG
>DASWZY010000239.1:0-1961 GCA_036407055.1 Binatia bacterium | reverse complement strand
CGCGATGCGCCGCGGATCGACTTCCGGCCGCGTCGCCATGTAGCTGATGGCGCTCGATGTGTCCTTGACTTGATCGAGGCAGAGAATGCGCGCGCGCTCGCCGCCGCTCTCGCCGCAGCCGCGAAAATCGAAGCGCATCGTGACGTAGCCCCATTGATTTAGCTGCTCCGCGATGACGGTCTGGCCGCGGCCGTCCTTGTTGCCGCCGAAGCCGTGCAGCACCAAAAATGCCGGGCGCCGCTCGCCCGGCCGCAAGTCTTCCGGGGCCTGCACGATGCCGGACAATTGGAGTCCGTCGGACGGAAACGTGATTTTCGCTGTCATCGCGTCACCTCATCCCCAGGGACCGAAAAACGGCTCGCCTTCATAGGTATCGGGAAGCGGCTCGACGGTTTCGGGCCATTTCCGGTTATCGACTTTGCGGCGCAGCTCCTTCGGCCGCGGCTTCCCGTCCCAGCCGACCTGCTCCATGTAGTAGTAAAGCTTGAGGCAGTGTCCGTCCGGATCGAGCACATGCGCGGCGTAGTCGATGCCGGGATAAAGCTCCGGAGGAATCTCCGCGAAGCGCGCGCCGCGCTCTTTGAAAAAATTCACCGCGTCGCGAAGCTGCCGGTAATTCGCAAGCTGAAGACCGAGCGACATCGACGTCGTATGCGGGCTGAGGCCGAGCGCTTCGCGCAGCGCCAGCGGATAGAGCGCGAGCGAATGGTGCTCGGTGTTGGCGCGGAAATATAAACAGCGCTGCCCGCGCCACTCGACTTCTTCGGTGAGCGTGAAGCCGAGCGTGTCGCAATAGAAGTTTTCGGCCGCTTCGATGTTCGCGGCGAACAATTCGACCGGCCCGAGGCGCACGATCTTGAACGGCCGCGGCAGCAGGACGCCGTCGACATCGTAGGTCGCGGGTAAATGATCGACGTGGCGGTAGCCGGACGTGATGTCGATTTCCTTCTTGAGCGCCTGCTCGACTTCGTCGAACTCCGATATCTGCGGCAGCGCGGGCGCCTCGTCGAAGCCGCGGTCGTACATCGGCTTCGGCTTGCTGTGGCCGTTCCAGCCGATCTGCTCGATGCCGTAATAGAGCTCGTTCTGATGGCCGTCGGGATCGAACAGGTACGTGTGCCAGTTCGAGCCCGGCATGTCGCGCCCGGAGCGCTGGATCTTGATGTTTTTCTCCTGAAACCAGCGGATCGCGCCGCCGACCTCGGCGAGGCTGCCGACCTGCCAGGTGATTTGATTGATCGTAACGCCGGGCTTCTCGGCGCGGCCGAGCGCGTCGCGCACGCGCTTGGGAAAAAGCACCATCGCGTGATGATCGCCGCCGTAGCGCGTGAAGTAGCCGTGCGCGTCGCCGAGGCCCGCGAGCTGATCGGGAGTTTTCGCGCGCCGGGAATAATCCATCACGTCGGAGACGCGGAAGCCCAGCAGGTCGCGATAGAAGCGAATGCCCTCGTCCATGTTCGTCAGGTTGAAGCCGAAATGGCCGAGGCGGCGGATCTTGAAGGGCCGCTCCAAAAGCACGCCGCCGACGTTAAATTTGTCCGAGGCTGACATAGCGCACCTCAAACGAAAGATTACGGTTCGTAAATGAGCACGTCGACCGGTTTGCCGCCCACCGGCATGTCGGGGCAGGCGCTCAGCGCGACGACGAGATTCATCTCGGCGCGGAGGTCGACGTAACTGCCGGGCTTGGCGCGAATGTGCGTGTGCTCCATCTTGCCGGTTTTTCCGTCGATGATCATGTGCTGGTTCAGATTCCACGGATTCGGGATGTCCTCCGGCGCGATGCCGTACGGCTTGAGTGCGTTGGTCAGGTTCTCGTAGCAGCCGTGATCGGGAATGTCCTCCTCCTTGAAGTCACGATGATAGTATTCCCGCAGCCGGCCTTCTTTTTTCGCGAGCTGGAAGCGATAGCCGCTGCACATGCCTTTCTGGAGATCGTGCGTGACCTCGCCGGCCTTGTC
>DASWZY010000238.1:0-7258 GCA_036407055.1 Binatia bacterium | reverse complement strand
GATCACGCGCGACTTCAAGGAGCGCACGATCTTCCCGCTCGTGCGCTCGGTCGAGCCGGTGAAGGGCGGCAGCGCCGACGCGGTCACGCTGGTCCAGACGAGCGACACGAGCTGGGCCGAGAAGGACGTCGCGGGCGTCTTCAAGCAGGGGCGCGCCGCGCTCGGCCCCGACGATAAGAAGGGGCCGATCTCGATCGCGGTCGCCGCGACAGCGACTCTCAAGAAATTGGGCGTGGACAAGCCGGGCGACGCCAAGGTCGTCGCGGTCGGCACCGCCGCCTTTGCCAACAACCGCTACATCAACATCTTCTTCAACCGCGATTTTTTCCTGAACGCGTCCAACTGGCTCGTGGGCCAGGAGGAGATGATCTCGATCCGCTCGCGCTCGATCCGCTCCTCGCGCGTGCAGCTCACCGACCGCGAGAGCGCGGCGATCTTCTACTTCTCGTTCCTCGTGCCCGAATTGCTCCTCCTCGCCGGACTCGCCGTCTGGTGGCGGCGGAGATGACCCCGTGCGCCGCAACACCATCGCGCTAGCGGTTCTCCTCGTCGCCCTCGCCGGGTATTACTATTTCTTCGAGCTGGGGAAGTCCGACACCAAGCCGAGCGACAAGCTGCTCAACTTTCAGCCCGAGGACGCGACGGGAGTCGCGCTCGACTTTCCCGGGCGCGCGATCGTGCTCCAGAAAGACGCGCAGGGGCGCTGGAAACTGGCGGCGCCGCTCCAGGCGCCGGCCGACGATCAGACGGTCGGCTCGATCGTCTCGATCCTCAGCACAAGCGACATCAAGCGCACGCTCGACAAGAAGCCGTCGCAGGAAGATCTCAAGAACTTCGGCCTCGCGCCGCCGACGGTCAAGGTCACGGTCACCCTGAAAAGCGGGCTTACGCTGCCCATCCTCAACGTCGGCGCGAAAACGCCGCTCGGCGACTCGACCTACGCGCAGCGCGCCAACGACCCGGCCGTCTATTTGACCGACGGCAGCCTCTCGTTCGCCCTCGATCGCCAGCCCGAAGACCTCCGCGACAAGAGCATTCTGCCGCTGCCGCAGGAGCCGATCGCGCGCCTCGAGATCAATGCCGGCCAGAAGCCGCTCGTGCTGACGAAGGACGAGAAGGAGCAGTGGAAGATCGAGGCGCCGATTCAGGCGCCGGCGAACAGCGAAGCCGTGAATCAATACATCTTCGCGCTTGCGCGCCTGCAGGCGCGGAGCTTCATCGACAACCCGTCCGACCCGCGGAAGTACGGCATGGATAAGCCCGCGGTCAAAGTCACGCTCGGCGGCGCGGGCGGCAAGACGCTCGCCGCGGTCGAGGCGAGCCGAAGCGGCAACGCCTGGTTCGCGCGCCGCGACGGCGAGACCACGATCTTCGCCATCGACGAGAATTCTTATAAGTCGCTCGTCAAGCAGCCCGAGGATTTCAAGGCGCAAGAAAAGAAGCCGGAAGAGAAAAAGGCGGAAGAGAAGAAGGAAGAAAAGAAGTAAGGAGGCACGGCACGCCGTGCCCCTACTCCGGACTCATCATCACGCGCGGCTCGCGCCTTTACGCCCTTGACCGTTCCCATAGCGCGGGCTATAAATCAGAAATTCCAAACAACAGGGTGCGGTGCCATAAAGCTGAAACAACGCTGTGTTCCAGCTTTATTCGGTATCGTTTACTTCCGGCGGCAATCTCAAAAGCGACGAGCGAGACGAAATAAGTGGCGGCGGAGAAGAAACCACAAAGCGAAAGTCATATCCAGGACGAATTCAGGAAGAAACGAAGGCTCTTCCGCGTGCTGGTGGTCGGCCTGGTTGCGCTGATGTTCCTTTATGGGCGGCTCGCTTCCGCCGAAGAGCACGCCGCGACGGACAGTGTTTTCACTTTAGGCTGCGTCATCCTGCTCGTGACCGCCGCGTGGGGCGTCTTCCGCTGCCCGAGCTGCCGCACCTCCCTGCGGCAAACCCGCTGGCTCCCGTGGCGCCGGACGTTTTACTGCCCGCAATGCGGCGTGAAGTTCACGGGGTAATTACCTCATCTCCCGTGTGAGGGGCACGGCACGCCGTGCCCCTCACCTGCTAAACCTTCCCGCCTCACGCCTCACGCCTCGCTGTGCTATCATCATGCAATGAGCGCGACGCGCGCACGCTTCTCGGCAATCTCCGCGGCCGTTGTCGCCGCGGCGCTCGCCGCCTGCTCGCTATTCGGCGGCGGCGCCGCGAGATACGATTTCACCGGCACGGTCGTCAGCATGAAGGACGATTTCCCGATCCCCGGCGTCAAAGTCACCGCCGCGTGCGACAACCCGAAGCTCGACACGAGCGAGACGACGACCAACATCGACGGCGACTTTCACCTGGAGCACGCGTTCGCCGGCGACATCGCCCAGTGCGATCTCGCCTTCGAGCATCCAAAGTACAGGAGCAGGGCGCTGCGGGTCGATCCGCGATTGGTGACCAGAGACGGAGCCAACAGGCTGTGGCGGATCAGCGTCCGGCTCGAGCCGGGTTAAGCGTTCGGACACTACTCACGACTCACTTTGACTGACTTTCAGGAACAATTCCGCCGCAAGCGGCGAACCTTCCGGCTGCTGATGGGCGCGCTCGCCGTCCTCATTTTCATCCACTATTTCACCAAGCCGGTCGAAGAATCGCTCGCCGGCGTCGGCGACGTCGTCTTCATCGGCGGCCTGCTGATGATCGCCTTCTACTCCCTGCTCGTCTTCCGCTGCCCCAACTGCCGCTCTTCCCTGCCCCAGACCTTCGCGCTGCCGCGGAAGAGAGAATGCAAATGTCCGGAGTGCGGAGAGAGGTTGCAAGGAAAGACTTGAGGTATTATTTCTACGGCGTCCACGAGGCGAGACGTGTCGATCAAATTATCATCGCTGTTGCCGCTTCTCTTATTCCTATCGGGATGTGTGACGAACCGCGAGATCAGCGACGACTTTCGAGTCCCTAAGGAAGAATCGTTCGGGGTAGTCATCGTTTCCTTCACGCACGCTGAAGGAGTCTATGACTCTTACGCACCGACTTGCGCCTACCGCGGGACGAACAATGAAGTCTCCGGATGGACCAAAAGGGGCAATTCCGGCATCATCCCTCTGGATAAGACCATTATTTATTCCAAGACGACCACGAATTTGTTCGGCAAGGCGGCCATTCTCGGAAGAGTCGTTGCCGTCGAGCTGCCCGCCGGAACTTACGAATTTTTCCGCTGCGCTTCCAGCGGAGTGTTCGTCACGAGCTCCACCGTTCCGGAGCTTTCGATCAAATTTTCAGTCACTCCGGGTGAAGTTGCCTATTTAGGCAATATTCGGTTTATCATCACTCCCTCGCGCTCTCCCTTCGACACTTTCTCACGCGCTGACTTCGACATTTTCGTTGACGATCGTCATGACCGAGACTTCGAAATTGTCCGGCGCGCGTGGCCGAACATCGCTGTCGAGCAGATCAAAACAGCGCTGGCGCAATACACCCGCCGAGCATTTACGGGCAACTAACTGCTGCTGCCGCTCTTCCCTGCCACAGACCTTCGCGCTGCCGCGGAAGAGAGAATGCAAATGTCCGGAGTGCGGGGAGAGGTTGGGAGAATCTTTGTTGGCGGTCTTTAAAAATAAATCGTCAAAGAAACGGGCTCGGATTCCAGTTTCATAATAGTTACGGAAACGCGAGTCGCACGCCGTACGTGCCGGCCTGCTCTATAAAAATCGACGAGTATCCTAAATCGAGAAAAACGCCGTCGACCTCGGGAAAGTTTTGGCGGCTGTAATTCGGGATAGTTTCTCTAACAAGATTGGCGGAGAACTCGAACACGAACGCTTCGCCGGCGCGAATCTCAGCCATGTGATCCATAGTGTCAGGCGACAGTATGTCGAGCGAGTATTTGTGCTCTGATTGCCGTTTGCCCTCTGGCGGATAGACGTCCACCACGCCCATTCCGTTCAGAGACGGTTTATGAAGGTAAACCGTTTCCGAAGAATTATTTCGGATGATGCCGGAGATTATGATATTCTCGCCGACGCGCAACTCGCGCCTGCTTAATCGCACCTCTAAGATTAAGGTGTCCGGAGAAAAATCAGCTGCGGCGGCCGACGAGAGAAGCGACAGCAGAAGAGTTGCCGCCGAGAAGTAAACCAGTATCGCTGGCATCGTTAGGAAATTTGACCCTTCCAGCCGGGCGCGATCGGACGCTTGCGCGCGCCGGGCAGATTGCCCTTGAGGCCTGCGACAATCGCCGCGACGACAATAATGACGATGACGGAGCCGCTGGCATTGTCGACTGCACGGCACGGTGTCGCCGGCGCCGGCTCGTCCATGCACTGTGGAAAGAGCGTATAGGTGACGGCGCTCGTGGCGATGATACCCGCTAAAGCATAGACAACGGCGATAACGATTCTCCGTGTCATCGATGGCAGCACGAAGCGCGCCACCGCCTCGACCTTCGCCGCCACAAAACGCTCCTCGGAGAAGTCGAGGCGGTCGAGCGCGACGTCAGCGAGGATCGCCCGGCTACCGGTGATACGGTCGTGCAGGAATTGCTCGCGCTTGTCGAAGTACGCCATCGCAATCGACACGATACCGAGAACCGTCTTCAACCAGAATCTCGCGAACGAACGCGGCACCGAGAGCGGTTGTTTCGTTGTGCCGTCGATGATTTTGAAGCCCATCAGCCGGTGGCCGACGGTCGCGCCGCGATAGCTTACGAGCAGCGGCTCGTAAAGAAGGATGACCGCGACGAAAAGCACAACGATCAGCGGAGTACGGTAGCCGATGAAGAGATAGGCAGCGACGAGCGCGATGTTCACCGCCGTAAGCAGCAGCACATCGATCTCTCCGGCCTTGATGCGTGCGGGGATGCTTGGGTAAAGCGCGCCGGCGTCGCTCGGGTCCACAAGATCGCCTCCTTGCGCGCCGTCATACTACACTCCCGCGCATCGCTTCAACGGAAGCGCCGCGAAGAATCATTATTATTTAAAAATTTTATGACGGAGCGTTATCGAAAAGTTAAATAACGCGGAAATAACTTCCAGCTTCCGAGAAGTCCCGAAACGTCGAAATATCCCGGCAACAATAACGGAGCGCGCCCTCAGTACGCCCTGCCGTCCTTGTGGACGAACTTCCACTTGCCGTCGACCATCAGGGCCTTGAGATCGTCGTCGGGATAGCTGCCTTGTCGCCCGCAGTTCGGTCGCCGATCTCGAGGTAGACGACGTACTCGTCGGTCTCGTTGACAAGACAATGTCCGTGGCCGCTGCCCGCGCGGAAGCCGGCAGTCTCTTTAACTCATTTATCGCGTCATTTTCTCGCGTCATTTAAAAATTTCTCCCTCTTAAGGCGTAGGCGCTCCCCTCTTCGGGCACTGAGTATAGGGAGAAAGCTTTGGTTATAATGTGCAATATCATGCACTATAAGATTTAACTTGACAATATCATATGGTTTAAGTCACACTGCGCCCAAAAATTTATCCTTCTAAAGGCGTAGGCGCTCCTCTCTTCGGGCGCCGAATGGAAAGAGGAGGCTTTTGGATGAAGGGTGCAGCTTTATGGGCGGTTTTGTTCGCGGCGAGCCTGCTTTATGCGGCACCGCGATCCGAGGCGGCAACGCTGATCGGATGCCAAGCGAAGAATGGGGCAATAAGAATTGTCGACGACGACAGCGCCAATTGTAAGAAAAACGAGACGCCGGTCGTGCTCGGCCTCGCCGGACCCGCTGGACCCACAGGTCCTCAAGGTGACACAGGTCCGCTGGGCCCGACAGGACCACAGGGAGTTCAGGGCGTCACTGGGCCGACTGGCGCGACCGGCGCTCAGGGCGCAACGGGTCCCGCCGGTCCGACGGGTGACACCGGCGCGGTCGGACCGACGGGGCCGACCGGAACGACTGGAGCTACAGGTGCCACGGGACCGGCAGGACCAACCGGCCCGACCGGCGCGACTGGAGCCACTGGCGTGACGGGTCCCACCGGTCCGACGGGTGACACGGGCGCGACTGGCCCGACCGGCGCAACCGGCGCCACTGGAGCTACAGGCGCCACTGGACCGACAGGACCAACAGGCGCGACCGGTGCGACGGGACCAACCGGCGCGACAGGCCCCACTGGGGCTACGGGAGCAACAGGAGCAACCGGGCCTACCGGTGCGACGGGACCGACGGGTGCGACCGGCGCGACGGGTCCGACCGGCCCGACTGGAGCCACGGGGGCGACGGGTCCCACCGGGCCTACGGGCGACACGGGCGCGACCGGCCCGACGGGTCCGACCGGCGCGACGGGCGCAACCGGTGTTAACACGACGGTTCTAACCGGCGGCAGCGGCGACAGCGTGCTGACGGCGGGCAACTCCTTCAACTTTTCGCCGGGAAACGGCGGCGGCTCGCCGGTCGGCATTCCGCTTCCGGCCGGAGTTCTCTCCGATCTCCGCGTCGCTCTCAGCGTCGCGCCGGGAAGCGGCGAATCGGTGACGTTCACCGTGGTCATCGACGGCAGCTTCGCGTCGATCACGTGCACGATCTCCGACACGAACGATTCGTGCTCGGACCTCGTGAACACCGAGACTCTGCTCGGCGGTGAAAGGATATTGCTCCAGGCGACGACTAGCGCCGGCGCCGTGGATACGAAAGTCGGCTTCTCGCTCGGTTTCACGCAGTAAGCGAGCAGCAAGCCGCCTCCGAGCGGGCGGGCGCCGACATCCGGCGTCCGCCCGCTTTTCTTTTGTTGACAAGTAGCTTGTGTGCAGCCTAAGACTTCGGCGCGGCCTTTGCGCTCCACGGTTTGTAGATGCAGAAAATGACGCGCAGATGATTGAGGATGAGAGCTCCGATGATCGCCGCCAGATAGGCGACGAGCAGCGCATCCGGGAATACGGAAACGATTCCGAAATTCCACTTATCCGGGCCCGTTACGATGCGCGCGAAAATCGCGATCCCCAGGAGCAATAAATTCAGCTCCGAGACCGCGACGTAGCCGATATTAACTTTGTAGTTTTTCCAATCCTTCGATCCCTTATCCGCGTCGCCGATCTTTTTGACGATTTCCCTGCCGACGGCGGCCAAGTAAGACGCCACGGCGACGACGAAGCCCAAGAACGTCAGCAGAGCCGTGATCTCGAACGGCGATTTGTTGTTGGGAACAATCGCGGCGCCGAACCAATCCCGGCCGGCAAGCCAAAGCGCGAGAATCGGTATGATTACGAGCGCGCCCCAGAACGAGATACGAAACCAAAGCGGAAGCTCGGGCGTGCCGGCGGCGCGCGCGGCGGGAGCCGCGCCGGGAAATGCGT
>DASWZY010000237.1:0-9247 GCA_036407055.1 Binatia bacterium | reverse complement strand
TCTAATTCACGTGGCTCCAGGCGTGGTACGAGCTGCGCACGAGCGGGCCCGATTCGACGTGGCGGAAGCCGAGCTTCTGGCCTTCGATTTTCAGTGCGGCGAATTCGTCCGGCGTGACATAGCGCTCGACCTTCAATTGGTTCTCCGACGGCTGGAGATATTGGCCCAGCGTCACGATGTCGCAGCCGGCCGCGCGGAGGTCTTTGAGCGTCTCGATGACTTCGTCCGAAGTTTCGCCGACGCCGAGCATCAGGCCCGACTTCGTGAGCACTTCGCCGCGCAAATCTTTGGCGGCCTGCAAAACGTCGAGCGAGCGGCGGTAGACCGAGCCGGGCCGGACTTTTTTGTAGAGGCGCGGCACGGTCTCGACGTTATGGTTGAGAATGTCGATGCCCGAGCCGACGACCGTCGCGATCGCGGCGCGATCGCCCTTGAAGTCGGGAATGAGAACCTCGACGCGGATGCCCGGGTTGAGCTGCTTGATCCAGAAAACCGTCTGGGCGAAATGCGCCGAGCCGCCGTCGGGAAGATCGTCGCGGTCGACCGAGGTCACGACGATATGAGCGAGGCCGAGGTCTTTGACGCTGAGGCCGACGTTCTTCGGCTCCTCGGGGTCGAGCCCGCCGGGCTTGCCCTTGCCGATCGCGCAGAAGCGGCAGCCGCGCGTGCAGATATCCCCGAGGATCAAAAACGTCGCGGTGTTATGCCCCCAGCACTCGCCGATATTCGGGCAGCGCGCCTCCTCGCAAACGGAATGGAGCCGGCGCTCCCTTAGAATCCGTTTGAGCCGGAGGTAATTGGCGCTGCCCGGAGGCTTGACCTTGATCCAGTCTGGGTGTCTTCTCGGCATAACTCTTTTGCAGGCTCCAAAACGTCCGTCTACTTCGTTGCGCTCGGTCCGCTTCGCGTCGACGTACGGAAAAAGTACGCCTCCGCTCGCGGACTTTCGCGCGCCTCGTAGCCTTTTTGAGCCTGAAAATCGTGAAAATCTATAATCTCGGAATAGCCGAAGCGCCGCGCGAAGCGGCGGAGAATAATCTTTTTCACTTCTTCGATCGGCACGGTTCTACCGAGCTCTTTTTCCATCGACGTGACCTGCGACCACGAGAGCCCGCACGGAATAATGCGGCGGAAATAATTCAAATCGGTGCTCACGTTGAGCGCAAGCCCGTGATACGTGACGCCGCGGCGGACGGCGACGCCGATCGCGGCGATTTTTTTATCGCCGATCCAGATGCCTGTATAAGGCGGTCGGCGGTCGGCGGCGATGCCGAAATGCGCGAGCGTGCGGATCGCCGCCGCTTCGAGATAACGCAGATAGCGGTGCACGTCTTTTCGGAGCTTCGATTTCAGATCGACGATGGGGTAGACGACGAGCTGGCCGGGACCGTGATAGGTCACGTCGCCGCCGCGGCTCGTGCGCAGCACGGGAACGTCGCCGGCGGCGAAAGCGTTGGCTTCGTCGCCGCCGCGGCCGAGCGTGATTACGTGCGGGTGCTCGACAAACAATAAGACATCGGGAAGATCTTCCTGCTGCTTCGCTGCCAGCACCGTCTCTTGGACGGCGAGCGCGTGTGCGTAGTCGAGCGTCCCGAGGTCTTTAAAGAGGAGAGTGCCCATGGAAACTTCGACGCTCCGGCTTCAGTCACTCGACTCCTAACTCGAAACCTGAAACTCGAAACCCGAGACTTTCTTCATGGCAGCGGCGTGCGTTTTTTCTGTACGAAGGTATCCGTCGGATAGCCGTAAAAAACCTCCGCGGCTTCCATCAAAGTTTCGGAGAGCGTGGGATGCGGATGCACCGATTCGGCCATGTCGCGCGCGGTTGCGCCCATTTCCATCGCGAGCACGCCTTCGCCGATCAGCTCGCCGGCGTTCACGCCGACGATGCCGACGCCCAGGATGCGCTCGCTTTCGGCTTCGATCACGAGCTTCGTGAGACCGTCGGAGCGGTCGAGGGTGATCGCGCGCCCGGAAGCCGCCCACGGGAAGCGCGCGACCTGGACCGGGATGCCTTTCTGCTTCGCCTCGGCTTCGGTGAGGCCGCACCACGCGACCTCGGGATCGGTGAAGACGACCGCGGGAATGACGACGTTCTCCGACGTGCTGTACTCGCCCAGGATCGCCTCGACCGCGATGCGTCCCTCTTTCATCGCTTTATGCGCGAGCAGCGCGCCGCCGGCGACGTCGCCGATCGCGTAGATCGCCGGGTCGGCGGTCTGCATCTGCGCGTTGACCTTGATGAAGCCTTTTTCGTCCAGCGCCGCCTTGGTGTTCTCCAGACCCAAATCTTTGCAGTTCGGCACGCGCCCGACGCAGACGAGAACGCGGTCGTAAGTCTCCTCTTTCGCTTTTCCTTCCACCGTGAAGCCGACCTTGATCTGCTTGCCGCTGGTCGCCATTTTGCCGACTTTGGTGTTGAGACGGATCTCTTTGAACGCTTTCTCGGCGTAGCGCATGACCGGGCGCGCCAGATCGGAATCGACGCCGGTCAAGATAGTCGGCAGCGCTTCCGTGACGACAACCGTGCTGCCGAGCGTCGCGTAAACCGTGCCGAGCTCCATGCCGATGTAGCCCGCGCCGACGACGAGAAGATTTTTGGGAATTTCCTCCAGCTCCAGCGCTTCGGTCGAGGTCATGACGCGCTTGTTGCCGAGGTCGAACGCGGCGGGCATCGCCGCGCGGCTGCCGACGGCGACGATCGCCTGGTCGTAGCTGACGAACTTCTGACCTTTCGAGGTCTCGACGCGCAGCGTGCGCGAATCCTCGAAGTAGCCGCGGCCCTGCATGACTTCGACGCCGCGCCGCTCGGCCAAGCCGGCGAGGCCCTGGGTGAGCTTCCCGATCACGGAATTCTTCCAGCCGCGCAGCTTGCCGAGATCGACCTTCGGCTTCGCGAAGGCGACGCCGCGCGCCGTCGAATGCTCCATGTCGCGCATGGAATGTGTCGCGTGCAGCAGCGCTTTCGAGGGTATGCAGCCGGAATTCAGGCACACGCCGCCGAGCCGCTTCTCGCGCTCGACCAGAATGACTTTCTTGCCCCTGTCGGCGGCGTAAAACGCCGCGGCGTAGCCGCCCGGCCCGGCGCCTACGACGACGATATCGGTTTTGATCGGTTCCATGTCAGTCTTTGAGCAGCTCTTCGGGAAAATTCTCCAGCATGCCAACCAGCTCGCCGATGAAGCGCACCGCGTCGGCGCCGTCGATCACGCGATGATCGTAGGACAGGGCGAGCGGCAGGATCGGACGCGCCTCGATACTTCCATCTTTGACCGCGGCCTTCAAGGACGACCGTCCGATGCCGAGAATCGCGACCTCCGGCTTGTTGATGATCGGCGTGAAGTGGCCCCCGCCGATGCCGCCTTGATTCGAGATCGTGAAGCTGCCGCCCTGGAGCTCTTCGAGCGAGACCTTGCGCTTGCGCGTGCGCTCGACCAGCGCGTTCAGCTCCTGCGACAGATCGGCGAGGCTCTTCTTGTCGACGTCGCGCAGCACCGGCACGATGAGTCCCGCCTCGGTGTCGACCGCGACGCCGATGTGGAAATATTGCTTGTAGACGACTTCGCCGCTCGACTCGTCGAGGCTGGAATTGAAAACGGGATATTTCTTCAAGGCGGCGACGACGGCTTTGAGCACGAACGGCGTGAGCGTCAGGTGCTTGCCCTTTTTTGCGAGCTCCGGGCCGTACTGCTTGCGGAGATTCGTCACGTCGGTGATGTCGGCGTCCTCGAACTGCGTCACATGCGGGATCGTATGCCAGGATTCGTACATGCGCTGACCGATCGTGCGGCGGACGGAAGTGATCGGCTTCTTTTCCACCGGTCCCCAGCGCGAGAAGTCGATCGCCTGCGGCGCGTGTTTCTCCTCGGCGACTGCCGCGGGGGCAGTTGCGGCGGCGCCGTCGGCGGGCCGTTGCTGCAGCGCAGCGATATAGCTCCGCAGGTCGGCGATGGTGATGCGCCCGCCGCGCTCGCTGCCCTTGACGCGGGTGAGATCGATGCCGAGCTCGCCGGCGATTTTCCGCACCGACGGCGCCGCCGGCGGCGGCGCGCCCGTCGTCGATTGATAGCGATAATCGCCGGCCGCGTGCGGCGCGGCTCGCGCCGGCTCGGGCGCCGCGGCGGCCTGCGCGGTCTTTGGTTGCGCGGCCGGCTGCGGTTTCGCTTCGGGCGCCGCCGTGGTCCCTGCGGCGCCGGATTCGGAAAGCGTGATGAGCGGCTGCCCGACGCTGACTTCGTCGCCGGGCTTGACGTGAATGCGCGATACTTCGCCCGAGACGGGCGAGGGGATCGGGCCGACGGCCTTTTCCGTCTCGAGCTCGAGGATGACCTGATCCTTTTCGATGCGGTCGCCGGGGGCGACCAGAATGTTCGCAACCGTGGCCGATTCGACACCCTCGGCCAGCCGGGGCACTCTTACGTCCATAGACTCGTTGACTCGCCGCTTAGAAGAAGAAAGGTGAGGCCTTGTCCGGATCCACGCCCAACTCGCCGATCGCCCGCTCCACCACGTCGCGCCCGAGCACGCCTTTTTCACACAGCGCGTAGAGCACGCCCAAAACCGTCATCTCTGCGTCGACGCCATAATAGCGCCGCAGGCGCGGCCGCGTATCGCTCCGGCCGAAACCGTCCGTCCCGAGCGAGAGTAATCCTCCGGGCACCCACGGCGCGATCTGATCGGGAACGATCTTCATATAATCCGAGACGGCGACGAAAGCGCCGCGCTCGTTCTCGAGCAGCGTCTCGACGTAAGATTTCTTTGGCGTCTCCTTGGGGTGCAGCATGTTCCAGCGCTGGGTCTGCAGCGCATCGCCGCGCAGCAGCTTGTAGCTGGTAGCGCTCCAGACATCCGCCGATACGTCGTATTTTTCCGCCAGGATTTCCTGCGCGCGCAGCGCTTCCCGGAGAATCGGACCGCTGCCGAGGATGTGCGCTTTGTGTTTCGCTTTTGCCTTTCCTTCGCGGAATTTATACAGCCCCTTGAGAATGCCTTCTTCCGATCCTTCCGGCATCGCCGGCATTGCGTAGTTCTCGTTGTACAGTGTCAGATAGTAGAAGATCTCTTCGCCTTTCTGATACATGCGGCGAATGCCGTCGCGGATGATGACGGCGATCTCGTAGGCGAAGGCGGGGTCGTAGGTGAGCAGCGTCGGCACGGCGCTCGCGAGGATGTGGCTGTGGCCGTCCTGGTGCTGCAAGCCTTCGCCGTTGAGTGTCGTCCGGCCGGCCGTCGCGCCGAGCAAGAAGCCCTTTGCCTTGCTGTCAGCGGCCGCCCAGATAAGATCGCCGACACGCTGGAAACCGAACATGGAATAGAAAATGTAGAACGGCAGCATCGTCAGGTTGAGGTTCGAATAGCTCGTGCCCGCGGCGATGAACGAGCACAGCGAGCCCGCCTCGGTGATGCCTTCCTCCAGAATCTGTCCGTCCTTCGCCTCCTGATAATAGAGCAGCGTCTCGCGGTCGACCGGCTCGTAGAGCTGGCCTTTCGGCGAATAGATGCCGACCTGGCGGAACAGCGCGTCCATGCCGAAGGTGCGCGCCTCGTCGGGAATGATCGGCACGACGCGCTTGCCGACGGTCGGATGGCGCAGGAGCTTGGCCAGCAGGCGCACGAACGACATCGTCGTCGACGCTTCGAGCGTGCCCGAGTCTTTGAGCAGCTCTTCGAAGAAATCGGGCTGCGGCACTTCGAGCGATTCGGCCCTGGTGCGCCGCTTGGGCACAAAGCCGCCCAGCGCCTTGCGCCGCTCCAGAAGGTACTTCGTCTCCTTGCTGTCCTGCGGCGGGCGATAGAAGGGCGTTTCCACGACCTCTTCATCCTTCAGCGGAATGTCGAAACGGCTGCGGAACTCGCGCAGCTCCTTCTCGTTCATCTGCTTCTGCTGGTGCGTGATGTTGCGGCCCTCGCCGGCCTCGCCCATGCCGTAGCCTTTGACGGTTTTGGCGAGGATCACGGTAGGCGAGCCCGTGTGCTCGACCGCCGCTTTGTACGCGGCATAGACCTTCTGCGGGTCGTGGCCGCCGCGCAGCAGCTTGCGGATCTGGTCGTCGGTCATGTCGTTGACGAGCTCGAGCAGCTGCGGATATTTGCCGAAGAAGTGACGGCGCGTGTAGCTGCCGGGCTCGACCGAATATTTCTGGTAGTCGCCGTCGACCGCCTCTTCCATGCGCTGGATCAGCAGATCGCGATGCGGGCTGCGCAGCAGCCGGTCCCAATCCGAGCCCCAGATGACCTTGATCACGTTCCAGCCGGCGCCGCGAAATATTGCTTCCAGCTCCTGGATGATCTTGCCGTTGCCGCGCACCGGCCCGTCGAGGCGCTGGAGGTTGCAATTGACGACGAAGATCAAATTATCGAGGTTCTCGCGCGAGGCGAGGCTCAGCGAGCCCGTCGACTCCGGCTCGTCCATCTCGCCGTCGCCGCAAAAGCACCAGACCCGCGGCTCCTGGTCGGCGAGAAACCCGCGCGCCTTCATATAGCGGAGAAAGCGCGCCTGGTAGATCGCCGAGATCGGCGCGATGCCCATCGAGACGGTCGGGAACTGCCAGAAGTCGGGCATGAGGTACGGATGCGGGTAGGAGGGGAGGCCGGGGATTTCCGCCAGCTCCTGGCGGAAATGGTGCAGACGCTTCGCGTCGATGCGCCATTCTACATACGCGCGCGAATAGTTGCCCGGCGACGCGTGGCCTTGAAAGTAAACCAGGTCGCCCAGCTTGCCGTTGTCGCCGCCGCGGAAGAAATGGTTAAACCCCACGTCGTAGAGCGTCGCCGAGGAGGCGAACGTCGAGATATGGCCGCCGATGCCGTGATGGATGCGGTTCGCCTTGACCACCATCGCCATCGCGTTCCAGCGCACGTAGCTCTTGATGCGGCGCTCGATCTCGCGGTCGCCGGGATAGGGAGTCTCTTTTTCCGGCGCAATCGTGTTGATATACGGCGTGTTGACGATCGACGGCACCTTGACGCCGGACTCGCGCAGCCGCTCGATCAGCCGCTCGACCAGCAGCGGCGCCTCGGAGGTCTTATTCTTCAGGACGTACTCGAGCAGATACTCGACGGAATCGAGCCATTTCTCGGTATCGTTGTGATGATTGTTGTCGTCTGGACGGGCGGTTTCGCTGCGATTATAATCGGTGCGGGTTACGTCGGATTCTTTCTTCTCGACCTGCATTGTAAAGCCTCTTAGAGATCGGCTGTCGGACGTACGTGTCGAAACCTAACCTATATATTTCGCTTTGTCGAATCAATTAAATTCATAGCAGGAAAAGCGTGAAATACCTAGACCGAACTTGGGCCGATCCGGCGCTGAATCTGGCCTGCGACGAGGCTTTGCTGCTGGAAGCGGAGGCGGGCGGCGAAGAGGTGCTGAGATGCTGGGAGCCGCGGTCGCCTTTCGTCGTCCTGGGGCATGCGAGCCGCGTCGCGGATGAGATTTCACTCGCCGCCTGCCGAGCGGCCGGAGTTCCGGTGCTGCGCCGGCCTTCGGGCGGCGCAGCCGTTCTCCAGGCGCCGGGCTGCCTGAATTATACCGTCATACTGGACGTCGCCGCGCGCGGCCTCGGCGAGGTCGCGGCGGCGAACGCCTACGTCATGGACCGCTCGCGGCGCGCGCTCGCGCCGCTCGTCGGCGCGCCGGTGAGCATTGCGGGGTTTACCGACCTGACGCTCGACGGCCGGAAGTTCTCCGGCAACTCACAGTACCGGAAAAAACGCGCGCTGCTGTTTCACGGCAGTTTTCTCCTCGACTGCGACATAGCCCTGATCGAGAAGCTGCTGCTCGCGCCGCCGCGCCAGCCCGATTATCGGCGGCAACGCCCGCACCGCGACTTCCTGACGAATATCCATATTCCCGCCGAATCCGTGAAAGCGGCGCTGCGCGAGGCGTGGAACGCCGTCGAAGAGCGCAGCGCGGCGCCGCTCGAAAAAATCGAAGTGCTTGTGCAGAAGCGGTACTCTCTGGACGAGTGGAATTTTCAGCTCTAAGGTTTAAGGGTTCAACGGTTTAAGAGTTCAAGGGTTAAAAACATCGGACAAGAATTCCAGCACGCTTTTAACCGTTAAACCCTGCAACCCTTCAACCCTTAAACTTAGCTATTTGACGCCGTTCGCCCGCCCCGGTACATTCGCCGCCAATGATGACCGACGCCCGCCTGCCGCTGTTCGTGCGCAAGGACCTCGACGGCTTTTTCGGCTTGATGATCGACAATCTCATCCAGCTGATCCTGATCGTGACCCTCTGCCGCGAGCTGATCCATCTGCCGGACGCGTACATCTTCGGCCGCATTCTCCCCGGCGCGGCGATCTCGATCCTGGTCGGGAACTTCTTCTACGCCTGGCAGGCTCGGCGGCTCGCGCGCGAGACCGGCCGCGACGACGTGACCGCGCTGCCCTACGGCATCAACACGGTGAGCCTGTTCGCGTATATCTTCTTCATCATGCTGCCGATTTATCTCGAAACGAAGGACCCGGTCTGGGCGTGGCAGGTGGGATTGGTCGCATGTCTTTTGAACGGCCTCATCGAAATCGCCGGCGCCTTCGTCGCCGAATGGGTACGCCGCATGACGCCGCGCGCGGCGCTGCTCTCGGCGCTCGCCGGCATCGCGATCACCTTCATCTCGATGGACTTCAGCTTCCGCATCTTCGAAAAGCCGCTGATCGCGCTGCTGCCGCTCGCGCTCATTCTGCTCTCCTACTTCGCGCACCAGCGATTCCCGCTCGGGCTGCCGGGCGGTTTGGTGGCGATTATCTGCGGCACCGCGCTTGCGTGGGGAATGGGAGAAATGTCCGGAAAGCCGGCCGCGACCTTCGCGCTGAGCCCGCCGGTCTTCACCGGCGGCGCGCTGTGGCAGGCGCTTTCGAGTCCGGAGTTTCTTAAATACATGTCGGTGATCTTTCCGATGGGCATCTTCAACGTCGTCGGCTCGCTGCAAAACATCGAGAGCGCCGAGGCGGCGGGCGACCGCTACAAAACATTTCCGTCGCTGATGGCGAACGGCATCGGCTCGGTCGCGGCGGCGCTCTTCGGCAGCGCCTTTCCGACGACGATCTATATCGGCCATCCCGGCTGGAAGCGCCTGGGCGCGCGCTCCGGCTACTCGGCGCTGAACGGCGTCTTCATCGCGTTTATCTGTCTCACCGGCACGATCCAGACCGTGCTGGATTTCATTCCGCTGGAGGCGGGCATCGGCATTCTCCTTTACATCGGCATCATCATCACCGCGCAGGCGTTTCAGGAGACGCCGAA
>DASWZY010000236.1:0-8066 GCA_036407055.1 Binatia bacterium | reverse complement strand
CCCAAATGGCGCGGAAAAGAAGTGACCGCGCACCCGGGCTACAGCGGCATCATCATGACGCACGTGCTCGCGCTCGTGAAGCAGCTCGGCTGGGAATATTTCCAGGAGCTCGCCAAAAACAAAATCCATATCGTGCAATCGGCGAACGATCCCGCGCAAGTCGTCGCGTCCGGCGAGCGCCCGCTCGGCGTCAACGGCGCGGAGTATTTCTATTACAAGACGATGAAGCAAGGGAACCCGATCAAGATCGTCTACCCCAAAGAAGGCGTGCCGCTCGTCGTCTCGCCGACCGCGATCGCGAAAGACGCGCCGCACCCGAACGCCGCGCGGCTATTTACGGAATTCATTCTATCGAAGGAAAACCAGCAGATTCTCGCGGATAAAGAAGGGCTTTACACCGGGCATCCGGAAGTGACGTACCCCAAAGACAAGCCTATGCTGAAGGATCTCAAGCTTTGGGCGGTCGACCCCGACGAGCTGGAGAAGCGCAACGCCGAGCTGAAAAAGCGCTTCACGGAGTTCTTCGGCGCATAACGAGCGCCGGTTCGGCGGCGGCACGGCTGCGAAGGCCCATGTCTATTCCCCAATCGACCGTCGCAGACAGCGCCGCCGGCGCCCGCGGCTTCGGCCTTCGGCGTTTTGACATCACGCTGCCGGTTTGGATTGGCGCGGCTCTGTTCGTCGTCCTCCTGATGCTGCTGCCGCTGGGCGCGATCTTCATTACCAGCTCCTTCACGGAAAAAGGCTTCACGCTCGGAAACTACAGCGAGGTCTTCACCGACCCGGCCTACTTGAAGGCGATCTGGAACAGCGTCGTCATATCGTTCTGGGTCGGACTCATCGCCGTCGCGACCGGCTCGCTGCTTGGCTGGCTCGTCACGCGCACCGATCTTCCTTTTAAGCGGTCCGTGCGCGCGCTCGTCATGGCATCGTTCGTGACGCCGCCATTTCTCGGCGCGTTCGCCTGGATGCTCCTCGCCGGACCGAACGCGGGCATGCTCAACAACTGGTACCGATCAATCACCGGCTCGGACGCGGCGCTCTTTAACATCTTCACGATCGAAGGCCTCATTTTCGTCATGGCGCTGTATAGCTTTCCGTATGTCTTCTCGATGATCGCCAACGTCTGCGAGCTCATCTCCTCGGATCTGGAGGACGCGGCCAACATTCTCGGCGCCAACCGCTGGAAGATCGCGCTCACGATCACGCTGCCGCTGACCGCGCCGGCGCTGATCGGCGGCTTCATAGTCGCGTTTCTCCACTCGCTCTCGCTGTTCGGCGCCCCGGCGATCCTGGGCCTGCCGGCCGGCATCCAAACGATCACGACGCAGATTTGGGCTTTCTTCCAATACCCGCCGCGCCTCGATCTCGCGGCGGCGTTTTCCGTGCCGCTCCTGCTCGCGACCATCGGCCTCATCGCGGTGCAGAAAAAGCTTCTCGGAAGGCGCGGCTACAGCACGGTCGGCGGCAAAGGCGGCCAGAAGCGGCTGCTGAAGCTCGGCCATCTGAGAATTCCGGCGCTGCTTCTCGTCGCAGCGATTCTGTCACTGTCGGTCTTTTTGCCTTACGCGATCCTGTTGAAAGCCGCGCTGTCGAAGGCGTGGGCCATGCCGCTGACGGTCGATAATTTCACGCTGGGAAATTTCACCTTCACCTTTTTCCAGTACGGCGACACGCAGGCCGCCATCTTGAATACCTTCAAGCTCGGCATCGTGACGGCGACGGCCGGAACGCTGCTCGCGACGCTGCTCGCCTATATAACCAACCGGCAGCTGCTCCGCGGCGCGCGCTATATATCTTTCTTCGCGCTCGCGCCGCTCGTCATTCCCGGCATCGTGCTGGCGGTCGGACTGTTCATCGCCTACTCGAAGCCGCCCCTGATGCTCTACGGCACGATCTGGATTCTTTTCGTCGCTTATCTTACGAAAGAGATGCCGATCGGCTTCTCGCAGACCGAGAGCACCTTCAAGACGATTCATCCCGAGCTCGAGGACGCGACGCGCATCATCGGGGCGAACCGGCTGCGCGCCCTCAAAGACGTCACCGTGCCGCTCGCGCGCTCGGGGCTCATCGCGGCGTGGTCGTTCATCTTCATCGGCGTCATCCGCGAGCTCAGCGCGTCGATTCTGCTCTTCACGCCAAGCTCGAAGGTCGTGTCCGTCGTCATCTTCGACCTCAAGGAAGAGGGCCAGATCGGCGCGATCGCCGTCCTCGGCATCATGCTTCTCGCCGTTTCCTTCATGATCATTCTGGCAGTGCAATGGCTCGCGGGCCGGGAGTTCTTCGCCGGCAGCAGAGGATAGCTTGGCGACCGTCACACTCAGAGCACTGACAAAAAAGTTCGGCGAAGCCGCGGCCGTCGACCGCCTCGATCTGGACATCGGCGACGGCGAGTTCGTCTCCCTGCTCGGGCCTTCGGGATGCGGCAAGACGACGACGCTGAGGCTCCTCGCCGGATTTCTCCAGCCCGACGGGGGCGAGATCCGCGTCGGGCAGAAGGTCGTCTCCTCCCCTTCCGCCCTGATCCCGCCCGAGCGGCGCAACATGTCGATGATTTTCCAGAGTTACGCCGTCTGGCCGCATATGACAGTTTTTCAAAACGTCGCCTACGGCCTCAAGCTCAAAAAACTTAACAGCGGCGAGATCGCGAAGAAGGTCGAGCGTATGCTGCGCCTCGTGCATCTGGACGCGCTCGCCGCGCGTTATCCGGGCGAGCTTTCCGGCGGGCAGCAGCAGCGAGTGGCGCTGGCGCGCGCGCTCGTCGTCGAGCCGGAGATCCTGTTGCTCGACGAGCCGCTCAGCAATCTCGACGCGAATCTCCGCGAGGAGATGCGCTTCGAGATCCGCCGCCTGCACGAAGAGTTCCGCATCACGACCGTCTACGTGACGCACGATCAGGCCGAGGCGATGGTCACGTCCGACCGCATCGCCGTGATGCACCAAGGACACATCGTGCAGCTCGGCGCGCCCGAGGAAATCTTCGACCGTCCGAAGACGCGCTTCGTCGCCGAGTTCATAGGAAAGACGAATATTCTGAGCGGGACGCTGGAAAACGGCCGGTCGGTGACGCTCGGCGATGGTCTGAAGCTCAGCGTGCTCGCCGGCGACGGTCTCGCGCCCGGCAAGGAAGTGTTCGTCTGCATCCGCCCGCACAGCTTGCGGCTGACGCCGAGCGCCGAAGAGGCCGAGGCCGGCCGCGCTAAAGGAATGAATCTCTTCGACGGCGTCGTTCAGCGCCGCGTCTACTTCGGCGACGCGAACGACTATATCGTCGAGCTTCCCGCGCAGCGGCTGAACCTGCGCGTTGTCGCGCCGGCGACTCAGAAGTACGAAGCGGGACAGAAAGTCTTCGCGCTCGCCGATCCCGAGCAGTGCGTGCTGGTCGGCGAAGAATGATCGTCAGGTGCGGTTTCGCGTCATCAAGCGAACGACCGCGCCCACCAGCAATATCCCCAGCCACGTGACGACGCCGCTTACGAGCTTGGGCTTGGCGCCGAAGGCCCAGCCGAGGCCTTCGCGGGTGAAATCGCCGTACAGCGACAGTGTCTTGATCGCGAACACCCAGCCGGCGTGAAGACCGATTGAAAGGTAGAGCGAGCCGCTGCGCAGCAGCGCGTAGCTCAGCACGACGCCGATGATGAAAAGGCCGATGAGGCCGGGAATCGTCGTCGCCGTATCGAGATACGGGGCGAGGCAGAAGACGAGAAAGCGAAATCCCGCGAGCGGGTCCATGCCGTCCAGCACGAAATGCTCCGGCGCTTTGAAAAAATGCGCTGCAGCATAGAGGAGATTCGCGCCGATGAACGCGGCGGCGCCGCCGTAATCTTCCATCAGCCCTTTGAAGAGAAGGCCGCGAAAAAATATCTCTTCGAGAAATCCCACCAGAAGCGCCGTGATCAGCGCTTTCCCTGACGCGCGGACGATCGCGTAAAGCGGATCGGACAATCCGGGCGCGAGCGCGCCCGCGAAGTACATGACGACGGCGAGCAGCGCCATCGAAAGGACGGCGAGGATGAAGCCGTAGAAAAAATTCCGCCGTTCGTTTCCGGCAAGGCCGGCCTCGCGCAGCAATCGAGGGCGCAGGAACGACGGCGAAGCGAGCAGCAGGGCGACGCCGGCAAAAATAAAAATGGCGGAGAATACCTGATCGAAATCCGCAGGGGGCCGCCGCGACGAGGCGTAGGAGTTCCATAATTGAAAAAGCCACGGGCTAAAGATCGCGGCGGCGGCGAGCGCGAGGAGCACGAAGAGAAGAAGTTTTTTGTAAGGCTTCACCCTGACGAATCCATTGACGACTATGTTATAGTCGAAGGTGAATGGCAAACGAAGCAGCGGGAAAGCTCACCGGCAAAGTCGCGCTCATTACCGGCGCGAGCCGCGGCATCGGCAAGGCGGTCGCGCAGGCGTACGCGAGGGAGGGCGCCAAAGTATTTATCTGCGCGCGCAGCGAAGCGGAGCTCGAGCGCGCCGCGGCGGAAATCCGCGCGGCCGGCGGCGACGCCGCCTTCTCCGCCGCCGATCTCGCGCGCGACGGCGCGGCGGAGCGGATCGTACGCGAAGCCGAGCGCCGCTACGGACCGCCCGACGTGCTCGTCAATAATGCCGGCATTCTCGGGCCGCGCGCGCCGATCGTCACGTATCCGATCGACGCGTGGGAAGAGGTGATGCAGATCAACCTCAATTCGGTCTTCGTTCTGACCCAGGCGATGCTGCGCCTCATGACGGCGCGGCGCGCGGGCTCGATCATCAACGTCTCCTCGGGCGTGGGAAGAGCCGGAAAGGCGCGCTGGGGCGCGTACGCGGCAGCGAAGTTCGCCATCGAAGGCTTCACGCAGGTATTGGCCGACGAGCTGAAGGAGTGGAACATCCGCGCGAACGCGGTCAATCCCGGCGGCACGCGCACAACGATGCGCGCCGAAGCTTATCCGGAGGAAGATCCGGCGACGCTTCCGTCGGCCGATGAGATCACGCCGGTGTTTGTCTATCTCGCATCGGACGAGTCGGCCACGGTCACCGGCCAATCGCTCGACGCGCGCGATTGGGTCAAAAAGTAACCCGTGCGGCCCCCGATTGACCCCTCGCGAGCTTTCTTATAAATAGCCAGCAATCGAACTACATCCGCCTATGAAACTCAAAATATTATCATATGCGCTTCTTTTTTTGCTTCTCTCGCTCGCCGCGGCTCAAGCCCAGGAGGCGAAGAAGATCAAAATCGGCTATCCGGCAATCGCGTCTAACCAGATCCATATCTGGGTCGCTAAGGACGCGGGTTTGTTCAAACATTACGGGCTTGATCCCGAGCTGGTATTTTTTCGCGGCGGCCAGCTCGCGACTCAGGCGCTCGTCGCCGGCGATCCGCCGATCGTCAACATCGGCACGGTCGTGCAGGCGGGACTCCAGGGACACGATCTCGTGTTGATCGCGTCCTCGGAAAACGCGTACGCCTATTCGGTCGTAGGCAAGCCGACGACTCTCTCGAAGCTCGAGCAGCTCAAAGGCAAAAAGCTCGGCGTCAGCGGCTTCGGCTCGGCGTCGCACAACGCGGCGCTGATCCTGCTCCGGCGCCTCAACCTGGAGCCGAACAAGGACGTCGCAATCGTCGTGGCCGGCGGCACCGCCGAACGGCTGGCGGCGATCGATGCCGGTCGCATCGACGCGACCTTATTGACCCCGTCCGAAATCCCGCGTGCGAAAAAACAGGGCATGGTCGAAGTTTTTGACATGATGGACCTCGGGCTCGAGATCCAGGGCAACGGCTTCGCCACCACGCGATCGTACATCAAGGCGCAGCGAGACATCGTCAAGTCGGCGCTCAAAGGCTATGTCGAGGCGATCTATTTCATCCACAGCCGGCCGGCGGAGGCCAAAAAGATCATCGCCAGATACTTGCGCACTAGCGACGCCGACGTACTCGACGCGACTGTCGGCTGGTTCAACAAGCGCGTGCCGAAAAAGCCTTATCCGACCCTCAAAGGCATTCAATTTCTGCTCGACGAGTTCTCCGCCCAGTTCCCGCAGGCGAAAACCGCCAAACCGGAGCAGTTCGTCGACCTGAGCCTGTTGCAGGATTTGGAAAAAGAGGGATTTTTCAACGAGATGGCGAAGCGGTATCCGTGAGCCTCACGGCTTAAAGCCGCCGATCACTGATCGAGTCTCGCCCTGCCAGAAACACTTCACGCGGTCGAAGCCGGCGTCTTTCAGATATTGAAGCTGCTCCTTCAGTGAAGGGCGCATGCGGTCGAAGTTGAGAAAGCACCCGCCGGACTTCAGCAGCGGGAAGATGTCGGCGTATATTCTTCGGATCGTCTTCGTGTCGCGGACATTGTGGATTGCGATCGATGAGACCGCCGCCTCGAAGCGATCCTTAATTTTCCCGCTCCAGCCCGGCTTGCTGAAGTCGGTAAGGACGTAACCGAAACGGCCGGCAAACGGCTTCATGCGCTCGCCGCCCAGGCTCGCCATCGCCTCCGAGCCGTCCTGGCATATCGCGCTCGCGTTGGGAAAGCGAGCGAGGAGATACATGGCGAGCCCGCCGTAGCCCGCGCCGACGTCGAGAATTTTGATCGCAGTGTCTTTCTTGTACGGCAGCGCCGCCGCGAGCGCGGCGAATGCCTCCTGCCTGTCGGGCTCTCTCCCCTTCTGCCGCTCGGCCCACTCGGCGACGTAATCTTTCGAATCCCAATCGTGATGGTGCCACGGGTCGGCGATCTTGGCCATGCCTGTCTCCTTCGATAAGTATTGATCGGCAGTAATTTGATGATAGATATCATCCCGTGCTATGAGCGCAACCGTGAGGCGAACATGATCAGGACTCGCGGTGTCTTCTACGACACCGAAGGCAACTTGCTCCAGCTCTACGCACCCCCGAGGTAACTATGGCCCTAAAACTCAGAATGACCTGCGGGCCCTACGACCGCGCCCGCGCGCTGATCGACGGCACGGTCAAGCCCGAAGGGATAGATCTCGACATCACCGTGGCGAAAGACCCGGGGCGCCCGCGCATCGTCCTCGAGGGCGGCTACGACGTCGCGGAGTTCTACAGCGGCCTTTACATCGCGGACCTCGCCTACAAGACCTTCGGCTACACGGCGATTCCGATCTTCGTCAAGCGCATGTTCCGCCACTCGTATATTTACGTGAACAAGCGCGCCGGCATTGGTGCCCCGAAGGACTTGAACGGCAGACGCGTCGGCATCCAGACCTGGTTCACGACGACGGCGTTATGGGCGCGCGGCGTCCTGGCGGATGAGTTCGGTGTGGATTTGAGCTCGATCACCTGGGTCGCCGCGCGCTGGGAAGGCATCGGCGATTGGAAAGCGCCGTCGTGGGTGAAGCTCGAGATCGCCCCGGAAGGTGTGAAACAGCGTGATTTGCTCGCGTCGGGACAGGTCGATGCCGGCATCACCACCGAAACCTGGGCGCCCGACCATCCCGATATCGACTTTCTTTTCCCAAACCACGCCGAATTGGAACGCGACTATTACAAGCGCACGGGATTCTTTCCCATCATGCACACGCTCTTGATCAAAACCGCGGTGCTGGAAAAAGACCCGTGGGTGGCGATGAGCCTCTATAACGCGTGGCAGCAATCGAAGCAGCGCTGCTACGAATGGCTCGATTGGCAGCGCGTGCACCAGACCTCCCTCTGGTACCGCGCGCTGTGGGAGGAAGAGCGCGCCGCGGGCGGACCCGACTATTATCGCTGGGGCTTTCGCGACACGCGCGCCGAAGTCGATAAAATCCTCGAATACTGCCACCGCGACGGCATGACGCCACGGCGGATCAAGCCCGAGGAAATGTTTCACCCGAGCACGCTCGATACATAGAGGGGAATTATGAACCAGGCGATCGGCAAAAAGTTTCCGGATTTCGAAATGACGGCTGACGACGGACAAAAGGTGAAGCTGTCGGCGATCGCCGGCAATTTTCCGCTGCTGCTGATTTTTTATCGCGGCTACTGGTGACCGAAATGCCAGGTGCAGTTGCGCCTGCTGACGGAATTTCAAAAAGAGCTCGCGGTCAATTACTGCAAGCTCGCGGTCGTGAGCGTCGATCCGCCGGAGGTG
>DASWZY010000235.1:0-4796 GCA_036407055.1 Binatia bacterium | reverse complement strand
TTGTCGAGGAGACCGGCGTCCGCACAGGACGTCCGCAGCGTCAAGCAGCCGCCGTTCGGCATCGCGTCGCGCGCGTTGACGCAGAGATTCAACAGCGCCTGATTGATCTGGTTCGGATCCGCCATGACCATCGGCAGGCCGGCGGCGAGATCGAGCTTGACGGCGATGTTTTTAGGGAAGGTTCCTTTGACGAGATCGACAAGGCTGCTCATGACGGCGTTGAGATCGGTCGGCTCCAGGTTCGCTTCGGTCTTGCGCGCCATCGTCAGCAGCTGCTGCACGACTCCGGCCCCGCGCTTGATCGCTTCGTTGATGACCTTGAGGCTCTCCGCGATGTCCGCGCCCTCGCCGGTCTGCGCGCCGATGAGCGATGAATATCCTTGGATGATGTTGAGAATGTTATTGAAGTCGTGCGCGATGCCGCGCGCGAGAGTCCCCATGCTCTCCATTTTCTGCGCCTGGCGCAGCTGCTCTTCCAGCGCGGCGCGCTCGTCGATCTCAGTGCGAAGCGCATCGTTGGCCGCTATGAGCTCGGCCGTGCGCTCGCCGACGCGCCGCTCGAGCTGTTGGTTGAGCTTTTTGAGCTCCGCGCGCCCGCGCTCCGCAGCCGCGAGCGCGGCGCGCCCGCGGATCAGCTCTTCGCGCTCCTTTTCTATGGCGCGCGCGCGCTTGAGCTGCGCGACCATCCAGTCGACGCGCGCCTGGCTGGATTTCTGATTGCCGGAAAGAATGAGCGGCGCTTCGTAGAAAAAATTCGAATAAACCTCGTCTCCGAGGATCGCAAGCGGGTGCGTGCGCAGCGCGGTGAAGAGCGCCTCGGGCGCAAGGCGGTTGCGGTTGTACTGGCAGATGATTTTTCCCGCGAAGCCTCCGACGAAGATCGCGTTGAGACGCGCCTCCCAGGCCTCGAGCAGCTTCGTATCGATGTCCGGGCCGAGCGTCCACGTCATCTCGACGGCGAAGCGGCTCGCCTTGAAGCCTGATTTCGCGGCGTCGTCGATGAGCTGCAATAGTTGACGGGATTTTTTGTCCGCCGACAGTCGGCCCGGCTGGCGCCAGTCGGCGCGCGTCCAAAGCTTCAGCGCGCCCCTGTCGCAGGCATGGCGAACGTCGATGCCGCCGGCTTCGAGCCGGCTCGACAATTCATCGATCGTTTGATCGTCGGCGACGTAAATGAATTGCTCGCCGCCGGCGAGCGCGTCTTGAATGAACGGCATTAAAGCCGGCATCTGCTCGGCAGGGTCCTGATCGTAAAAAAGACAGAGATGATCGCCAGGAAGCAAATTCAATGCGAGCTGTATCAGTTCCGATTCCATGACTTCGATTCGGCCGGTTCTTTGCGGCCCCTGCGTATGACTGCGATAACGATGAGCGCTTAAAATCGATAATAATTTTATCTTTCTTTTTATTCGAGCCAATCGGGTAAAATCCCGATACGCCTAGGGAATTACCCTGATCAACGCGATGCGCGTCTAGCCGTCGTCCTGGAGCAAGCGATCCAGCTTGTCGACGACGTCGGTCGGAACGTAGGGCTTTTGCAGAAAATATTCGATGCCCGCGCGGTACATCTCGGATTTCAACTCCGGCTCCAAATAGCCGCTGGCGATTACGGCGCGAACGCTCGGATTCGCCTCCTTCATCTTTAGAAAGACATTCCAACCGGCGATTTTCGGCAGACCGGCGTCGAGCACGACGAGATCGATCTCGCTGCTGCGCGCGTGATAAATCTCGAGCGCCTCGGCGCCGTCGACCGCCGTAAGCACTCGGTAGCCGTGGTCGGATAACGTCCGCTCGAGCAGCCGCAGAATAATCGTCTCGTCCTCGACCAGGAGAATTGTGCCCCGCGCCGCGCGTTCTCGCTTGCTTTCGTGATACGACGGTACGGCCACGACCCGCGGTCGGTCGCCTTCGCCCGCCGCCGGCAGATAAATGCGAAACGTGCTGCCCATGCGCGGCCGGCTTTGTACTTCGACAAACCCGTCGTGATTTTTGATGATGCCGTACACCACCGCGAGGCCCAAGCCGGTCCCTTCGCCGACGCCTTTCGTGGTAAAAAACGGCTCGAAGAGCCGCTGCCGTACGGTCTCGTCCATGCCGAGTCCTGTATCCATGACTTCGATGCAAACATAGCTGTCGGCGCGCGCGTCGGCCGCCGCGGGGATTTTTTTCCTTTCGACGGCGACAGTCTTGAGGGTGAGTTTCCCGCCGTCCGGCATCGCGTCGCGGGCGTTCAAGCTGAGATTGAGCAATGCCTGGGTCATTTGATTGGCGTCTGCGCGTACCGCAGAGATATCGCCCGGCTCGAGGACGACCTCGACGGTTTTGGGAAAGGTCTCCTTCAAGAGGCTGTCGAGTTCGCGAATGAGCGCGTTAACGTCAATGAGCTCGAGCTTGGGATCGGTCTTGCGGGCCAGCGTCAGCAGTTGCTGGACGACGGCGGAGCCTCGGTTAACCGCGCTTGCGATCACCGGAAGACTTTCGGCGACTGTCGGATCGGTGCTCTCCTTCATCAAAGAAGCGTATCCCTGAATGATGTTCAAAATGTTGTTGAAGTCGTGGGCGATGCCGCCGGCCAGTGTGCCGATGCTCTCCAGCTTTTGCGCCTGGCGAAACTGCTCCTCGAGAACCGCGCGCTCGTCCATTTCGCTCCGCAGCGCCTGGTTCGCCGCGATCAGCTCGGCCGTCCGGTCGCGAACGCGCGCCTCGAGCTCGAGGTTCAGGCGGCGTAGGTCGTCCTCGGCGTATCGCCGCTCGATGAATTGGCCGATCTGCGCGCCGAACGAGCCGATCAAATCGAGAAAGTCGGCGTCCGGCTGTCGCTTTATGCGGCTGAAAAACTCCATCGCTCCGATCACATCGTTTTCGACACGAATCGGACAGGCAAAAGCCGTGCACAATCCTTCCGACCGCGCCACCTGCGCGCGGGGAAAATTCGCGTCCTGCGTCACGTCCAATATCCATATCGGAGCGCCGTCGTTCAGCACCCGGCCGGGAAGGCCGACGGCCGGGCGAAAACGGCTGCCGGCGGTGACCGCCCTGAACGCCGGGGCATGCAGGCCGGCGGTGTGCCAGATCTCGATGCAGCGCAGCTCGTTGACGACCTCGTCGAGCAGCCACAGCGCGCCGCTATCCCAGCCGTCCTCCGTGCAAATCGCCTCCAGAATCTGCGCCGCCGTCACGTTCAGGCCCGAGGCTTCGCCGATCACGCGGCTCACGCGGTATTGGAGATGGAGGCGCCGCTCGGCGCGTTTTTGGTCGGTGACGTCGCGCGTGAAGCATTGCGTATGCACGTAGCGGCCTTCCTCCCATAGAACGCTGGCGTCTATGACCACATCCTTCACCGAGCCGTCTTTGCAGCGCATGCGTGCTTCGCGGTTGGCGAGCCTTTCGCCGCGCCCGAGCCGGGCGAGAACGTCGTCGATGGTCTCTCTATCGACATGGAATTCGGCGATGTGATGACCTTCGTATTCCTCGCGCGAATACCCCAGCATTTTCAGCTCCGCGGGGTTCGCCCACTCGACGATTCCCTCCGGTCCGACCCAATGAAGGCCGATGCTGGCGTTCTCGAAAAACGCCGTGAGCTCGTCCTTGCGGCGCCGGAGCTCCTCTTCAGCCTGTTTACGCGCCGTGACGTCAACGGCAACGCCGACGAGGCGTTTTTTTCCCTGCTCGTCGCGGAGCAGCGCGCCTTTGGACAAGACCCACCGCATCGATCCGTCCGGGCGCATGACCCGGTATTCCACGTTATATTGAGCAACGCCCGATACCGCGGCCTGCCATACCGACCGCACGCGCTCGCGGTCGTCGGGATGGATCAGGCTTTCCCAGTCGTGGACGTTGGTAAACGGCCTGCCGAATACCCGCAGTGCACGTTCGGAATTTACAATCGCGCCGGTATCGAGGTTGCGCTCCCATAGGCCGAGCTCGGCGCCTTCCATCGCAAGCCGCAGCCGCTGGCGGCTCTCGCGCAGGGCGTCTTCCGCCTGCCGCCGCGCCGTGACGTCGGTCATAGCGGAAACCCAGCCGAGGATACCGCCCTGATCGTCTTTCTCCGGAATGTACGAGACGCTGATGAAACGGCTGCCGGTTTCCGCGTCATGAGTCTCCGATTCATACGCGACCGGCTCGCCCGCGAGCACGCGATCGATATAGGGGCATATCTGCGCGTAGGTCTGCGCTCCAACGACCTCGGCGACGGTGCGGCCGGTGATTTCGTCCGGCGTGAGTCCGAAGCGCTGCGCATAGGCGTGATTGACGAACAGATACCGCCGGTCGCGGCTGCGGTGGGCGAGCATCACCGGCGCGTAATCGGTAACGAGCCGCAGCTGCGCTTCTTTGGCGCGCAGTGCCTCCTCGCTGAGCTTGCGGCGCGTGATGTCGCGAATGACGGCGAGCATCCCGACCTGCCGCCCGTGCTTGTCCTTCAGCGCGGAAACCTCGGACTCGACTTGGATCGTCGTCCCGTCATTGCGCACGTGAAAGTTCTCGCCGCGCCACGATCCATTCGCCGCGATCGCCGCGAACGCGGCGGCTTTATCCCGGGCTCGCGGCCATGAATACCGGTAAATTTCCTCCAGCGGTCGGCCGAGCGCTTCCGCCGCCGTCACGCCGTATTGCTTTTCAGCCGCAGCGTTGAAGTAGGTGATGCGCTCCTGGTTATCGACGGCGATCACCGCGTCGCTCGCCTGAGCGAGAAGCATCGCTTGAAAACCGAAATCGGCTGCGGGCGGATCCGGCGGAAAATGCGTCGCCTGTCCCATGGTCGAACTACTCCGCAGGCATCTCCTTTTGCTTTC
>DASWZY010000234.1:0-15971 GCA_036407055.1 Binatia bacterium | reverse complement strand
CGCCGAAGATTTGCTTACCACCACCTCGTCGGTCTTGTCCACTTCCTTGAGCTTGACGCGGACTTCGCCGCCGGAGGGGACGGCGACTTTCTTGCCGACGAAGTCGGCGGCGATCGGCAGCTCGCGGCCGCCGCGGTCGATCAGCACGGCGAGATGGATCGCCTTCGGACGGCCGAAGTCGATTAAATGATCGACGGCGGCGCGCACGGTGCGGCCGGTGTGGAGCACGTCGTCGACGAGGATGATGGTCTTATTGGCGACGTCGAAGGGGATGCTCGTGCTGTCGGCTTTGCCCTCGGGCAGCAGCGTGTTCAGATCGTCGCGGTAGAGCGTGATGTCCATCTCGCCGACGGGAATTTCGCGGCCGGAGAGCTTTTTCGCGATCGCGCCGAGCCGCCTTGCGAGATGAATGCCGCGCGTGCGGATGCCGATGAAGACGAGGTCGCCAGCGTGGTCGCGCGATTTGAGAATCTCGCGGCAGCAGCGCTCGAGCTGCTTCTGGATCTCCTGCGCGCCGAGAACCCGCGCCGTCTTTTTCTCAGTTATAGCCATAGGCGACGCGCATCATAGCGTCCAGCAGGATTTCCGCGCCGAGGCAAATCTCCTCGGGATCGGTCCATTCGAGCGGGCTGTGGCTGATGCCCTTTTTGCTCGGGACGAAGATCATTCCCGCGGGCGCGATCTTCGCGATCTGCATCGCATCGTGCCCCGCGCCGGAAGGCATGACCTCGTAGGCGATTTTTTTCTCCTCGCAGATGTCGCGGATGACGCCGATCAGACCAGCGTCGAGCTCGACCGGCTCTTCCGAGCGGATCGGCAGAATTTCGACTTTCATGTCGCGCTCCGCCGCGATCTCTTTCGCGCGCGCCTCGACGGCGCGGGCGACGCGGTCCTTCGCCTTACCCGTGACGCTGCGGATGTCGATGGCAAGCTCGACCTTGCCGGGAATCGCATTGATGACGCCGGGGTCGACCTTGATCGCGCCGACGGTGCCGACGACGCGGCCCTTGTCCATCGACGCGTTCTCGCGCGCCGCCTGCTCGACGTAGGTAATGAGGCTCGCGGAAGCCGCGAGCGCGTCCTTGCGCATGTCCATCGGCGTCGTGCCGGAGTGATCGGCCTGTCCGGTGAAGATGACGCGAAGCCGCGTCGGCGCGGCGATCGCGGTCACGACGCCGATTTTCTTCCCTTTGGCTTCGAGCACCGGCCCCTGCTCGATGTGCAGCTCGAGATAGGCTTTGATCGTTTTCGGATCGCGCTTAAGGCCGGCCAGGCTGTCGCCGTCGACGCCGAGCCCCGCGAGGACTTCGCCGAGCTTGGTGCCGCGCGCGTCGACGGCATTGGTGAGATCTTTCATCTTCACCTGGCCGGCGACGAGACTGCTGCCGAGCGTCGAGAAGCCGAAGCGGCTCGACTCCTCGCCGACGAAGCAGACGGCTTCGACCGGGCAGGGGAGCTCGACGCCGCTTTCCTTGAGCGTGCGCACGGCCTCCAGCGCGCCGATGACGCCGACGGGTCCGTCGAATTTGCCGCCGTGGACGACGCTGTCGAGATGCGAGCCGGCGAGGACCGCCGGACCGCCGCCGCCTTCGAGCCGCCCGAAGATATTGCCGATGCGGTCGACGTGAACGTTGAGGCCGGCCTGCGTCATCAGATGGACGAGCAGCTGTCGGCTGCGCAGCTCGGTTACGGAGAAAACGAGCCGCGTCACCGAGCCGCGGTCGCCGATACCGATGCGCGAGATGGCATTTAAATCGGCGAGCAGGCGCTCTTTGTTGATCGCCAGGCGCGCGGCGGGCGCCGGGGGCCTCGCCTTCGAGCGCGGTAACGCCATGCCGGGCATTGTAGCAGCTTCCGTTCCGACGGGAAAACTGGTGCCGTGACGGCAAATTTATTGGCAAAACGTGTGCGCTGTGTTATAGGCGAATCGAATCCGGAGGTGAATTCGATGAGCGACGCGGGAAATCGCATCGGCGAGATGCTGCTGGAGACGGGAGCGATCGCTTTTTACAAGGAGCGGCCGTTCGTGTTCGTCTCCGGGCGCATATCGCCCGTCTATATCGACTGCCGGCGTCTGCTTTCGTTTCCGGAGGCGCGCGAAGCGATCATCGTCGAGATGGCGCGCAAGGCCGAGTCGGCGATCGGCCGCGACGCGATCGACGTCGTCGCCGGCGGCGAGACCGCCGGCATTCCCTACGCGGCGCTGGTCTCGCAAAAGCTCGGCAAGCCGATGATCTACATCCGCAAGCAGCCGAAGGGCTACGGCGGCACGAAGCAGATCGAAGGCATTCTCGAAGCCGACAAACGCGTCCTGCTCGTCGAAGACCTGATCACCGACGGCATGAGCAAGCTCCGCTTCAACATCGGCATCCGCGGCGCCGGCTCGAAGATGACGGATTGCCTTTGCGTCTTCGAGTACGGCTCGGACGAGCTCAACCTTCACGAAGGAAGAGTGAATCTCGCCGAGCACGGCATCGCGTCGCACGCGCTCGCCAACTGGGATCACGTCCTCGCGGCCGGCCGCGGGAAAAATTATCTCAGCGACGACGCGACGCGGCAGATTCTCGACTTTCTGAAAGATCCCGAGAACTGGGGTCGGAAAATGGGATTTGTCTAGGCTATTTCCGGCATCTTGCCGCATCTCTTTCAGCTACATGGTTCCTTCGAGGCGCTACGAAATTTTCCATTCCGCCTCCTCCGGTACGTACTCGCGTTAAAAATTTCATAGGAACGAAATCCTCGGCTGGTGTTCCTTCGAGGATTGGGCGTCACGCCGTCGGCGACGCAAAATTATTCTTGACAGAAAACTTCCCTGCATAGTAGTTATTGCCTAAATTAAATCGCTCCGGACGTTAAGGCGGTTTTTGGGATGAAACGAAGATGTATCTTTGGTGTAATTGTCTTTATCGGTGTCTTCCTCGCAGCCGGCTGCGCTCCGCCGATCTACGTTCCATTCAAGGTTGAGAACACTCCTCAAACTCTCGATACCCGGGTATACGTTTCGATCTCGCAAGACGAGATCAATGCGTTTGTGGAACCGTCCAATCTATCCGTCGGCGCCGGAGGCGGTCTGTTGGTCGCGCTGATTGATGCAGGTGTCAACTCTTACCGAACCTCGCGAGCAAATCGACTTATTGAGCCGGTTCGAAAGGAGGTTGGCGACATCGATTTTCGCGGCGTATTTCTCGCGAGTCTGGAAAAAACGCTAAGAGCGTTGCCGACGATTCAAATGACGAAGATCGATTCGACGGCCAAGGCCGTCAGCGATAAAGATCGTGACAATTTACGCAAAGAACTCCCTGAAACCGGATTGCTATCGATCTCCACCAAATACGAGTTGGGCGCCGACTTCCAGTCGTTTTACATTACGACCGTCGTCTCACTGTGGTTGCGGGATGCAAAGGAAGCCACTTATCTCGCCAGATATCACTATTACACGCCGCCGATCCTTCCTTCGGACGATCGGGAAGCGGCTGCCAATGCATGGGCGATCGATCATGGTGCTCCGGTCCGGGCCGCCTTGCAGGAAGGCATCGCGGAGACGATGAAGATGATGCGATTGGACTTTCGTCCCTCGCCGGAGGTCCTTGTTGCCCCCGATTCCATACCTAAGTTCGCTGCCGGATCGATTCTGACGAAGGCTTCGCCTTCGGACCTCACCTTTCTAGCGATGGACGGCAAACATTACATCGTGCGTTACCGTGGTATTTTGTGGTCGGCTTCCGTCGACGAGCGGTTTACAGCGACGGACATGCGACAATAGCGCCGTGATGGTCTCTCGAGAGTGCCGATTCCTGTCAATCAATAAATCTGGGGTCATAGTCGTTTGCTTGGGGCTTTCTTTCTTCGGATGCGTCAGCACCGAGCCGATTACTTTGAATTTACCGTACGCCTCTGTGGCTACGAGCCGCGTTGATCAGAGCGAGAAACGCGGATCCTGTCGGGTCGTGATTGGCGCTGTCAAAGATGAGCGCGCGAACCGTGAAACGCTGGGCATTTCGGGTGCGCGACCGTTGGTCGCCGAACATGTCACTGAGTGGATTCAGTCCAGGCTTGAAAATCTTAGCCGCGATGGCTACACGCTTCAAACCGCTGCCGTTGCTAGTACACCCGCCCCGAGTGACGTGATCGGTGAGGTCGGCATCGGAAGAATTTATGCCAGGACGCTGACTATGACATTCGAAGCGGTAGTGACGATCACGGGAAGATTTCGCAGCGGCGAAGACGCAATGACGGAGCGGCAGTATCGCGGTAGCAGTACGAAAGTGAATTGGATGGGTGGAAATTGGGAGATTGTCGGAATTCTCAACGACGCGTTGGATATGGCGCTGTCGCAGATGGGTGAAGATTTCAAGACGCTCTGCCGTCGGAATGGCTTGCAGATGCGTCAGTGAGCTTGTAACAATCGCCGAATAGTTGCGCGTCTACTTGTACAGCTCCTTGAAGAAGCCTTCCTTCTCCAGCTCGTTCAAAAAGCGCATGTTGACGAAATCTTCCGCTTTCTTGTCCTTCGCCGCGGGCACGCGGCGGGCGAGCTCGTCGACGGCGTACCGGAACCCCTGCATGTTCGGAAAAGCGCGGCGGTCGGTCGTCTGCACGTAGCTCGCGTACGTCGCGTCCATGATCTCCGGATCGGTGATCCTGAGATACTTCGCCATGATTTTCTTGGCGCCTTCCTTGTTCGTGAGCGCGTAGTGAATTCCCGCGATGAAACCCTTTAGGTAATTCTTTACGGCCTGCGGATTTTCGCGGATGAAGCGGTCGGTCGTCTCGACGACCTGCTGCGGATAGGCGAGCGACTGCTCGGCGAGGTTGACGAGCACGTTGTAGCCTTGCTTCTTCGCCGTGATGTCGAAAGGCGGGGCGATGATCGTCGCGTCGATCGAGCCGGCCACGAGCGCCTGAAAGCGCGTCGGCTGTGCGCCGACCTGGATGATCGTCACGTCCTTCGTCGGGTTGAGCCCGACTTTCTCCAGCAGGAGCCGGACCGCCGTGTCGGTGTTCGAGCCGAACCGGCTGATCGCGATTTTCTTGCCTTTGAGCTGCTCGAGGCTTGTGATCGCTTTGCTTGTGACGAGATTGTACGGCAGCGTGTTGATGTAGCCGGCGACGACGATCGTATCCCCGCCCGCCGAGCGCGACGCGATCGTTACCGGCCCCGAAGTCGTCGAGACTTTGATTTCTCCGGCCATAGTCGCCTGCGAGAGCAGCGACCCGCCTTCGAAAAGCACGAGCCGCGCATCGATGCCGTATTTTTGAAACATGCCGGAGTCCCTGGCGATGAACGGGTGGATCAACGCCGCCGACATGCCGGCGACGCCGACCATAATCGTCGTCTGATTTTGCGCGGCGGCAGGTTGGGGCAAGAAAACGACGGCGGATAAAACGAGCGCACAGCCTGCTGCAAGTAACTTCTTCATCACCTCTCCTTTTTGCGACCTCTAGTTGAAAGTAAACCGGGTGTCAACGGCCGCCGCGGAAAGTTTGCCGAGGGGGCTTGCGCGTTTCCCTGTGAGGTGTAACGAAATATTACGCTGAAAAAAATCTGATCGTCATCGGGAGGTAATGCGAGCTGAAATAAATTCGGCATTGTGGGAATAACTCCGTGCAACGTTTGCTTCTAACTGTTATCTCCGTGCTGGTTCTTACGAGTGCGCCATTCAACGTTCAACACACTGATACGATTTTTTCTGGCAGATTCTTTTCTTTAGCGACAGCGCAGGACACGCGCGGACATGTCGGACAGCGCATGAATCGAAGCAGCGCCGCTTCAGCGGCGTTTGCCGGCCCGTTGCGGCGCAATTCCGTGAATCCGCGCTATTTCACCGATGGAACAGGCAAAGCGATTTATCTCACCGGATCGCATACCTGGAGCAACTTTAAGGATTTCGGAGCCGGCGACCCGCCGCTGCCATTCGACTACGACGGCTATCTCGATTTTTTGCAGAGCCATAATCATAATTTTTTCCGTCTGTGGACGTGGGAGCTTCCGTATTCCGCGCAGAATCATTTGCCCGCGCAGCGCCATACCCCCTTTCCATGGCCGCGCACCGGATCGACAACGGCGACGGACGGCAAGCCGAAATTCGATCTTGCCCGCTTTGACCAGACTTATTTCGATCGCCTGCGCCAGCGCGTCATGCTCGCCGGCCAGCGCGGCATTTACGTCTCCGTGATGTTATGGGACGGCTTCGGCCCGCAATTCGAGCGCAGCGCGACGGACGGATTTCCTTTCGACGCCGCGAACAATATCAACGGTGTCTCGAGCAGCGGCGTTCATTCGCAGAATTCGACCAACCCGAAAGTCACGGAGATCCAGAGAGCGTATGCGCGCAAGGTCGTCGATACCCTCAACGATCTCGACAACGTGCTTTTTGAAATCGCCAACGAGGCGGGCAGCTACTCGACCATATGGCAATACCAGATGATCGATTTCGTCAAGCGCTACGAAGCCGGGAAGCCGAAGCAGCATCCGGTCGGCATGACCTTTCAGTATTCCGGGGGCACCGATGCGGCTCTGTTTCGCAGCATCGCCGATTGGATTTCGCCTCAAGACCGAGCTGTCTTAGGAAACGGGATGAAAGTAATTCTCAACGATACGGACCACTCTTATTCGTGGAAGCAGCTTAAGCAAGACGGTCAAGTCGCCCAGCAGGCATGGGTGTGGAAGGCCTTCACGAACGGCACCAATCCGCTGTTCATGGATCCTTACCTGCAATCCTGGACGGGTCGCAACGATCCCACCGGCCGGGAGCCCGATGCCTACTGGGAAACGCTGCGAGTCGCACTAGGACGCACGAAGCTCTACGCCGATAAGATGAATTTGAATCGAGCGGCTCCCGGGCCGGGTCTTTTTTCCAGCCGCTACGGCTTGGCCAACGCCGTGTCGAAAAATGGGGAGTACTTGGGATTTTTACCGGGCGGAGGGTCGATAACCATCGATTTGTCAGCGAGCCGGGGGATTTTGTCGGTTGAATGGTTCAATCCGACGAGCGGCGCGACAACGACAGGCGGCACGGTAACAGGCGGAGCCAGCCGCGTTTTCACAGCGCCTTTCGCCGGGAACGCGGTCGTATATGCTCGCTCCGTCGGCCCGCCATCACCCCCAACTAATGTCGCGCTGGCGCCGGATTAAGCCGCTTTGCCTTTCTTTTTCTGTTGAATCACCCAGAAAATCCGCTCGGGGCTGAGCGGCAGGTCGTAGACGCGCGCGCCGATCGCATCGGCGACGGCGTTGCCGATCGCGGCCGGCGTCGGCGCCAGCCCGGGCTCGCCGAGACCTTTGGCGCCGTACGGGCCCTCGGGCTCGGGGCATTCGACGATGATGGGAATCATCTCGGGCAAGTCGAGCGCCGTGACCAAGTGGTAATCGAGAAACGACGGGTTCCGCACCTTGCCGTTCTGATCGATGACGAGATGCTCGTGCAGCGCCGAGCCGATGCCCATCGCGAGGCCGCCCTCGATCTGCGCCGCGCAATTGAGCGGGTTGATCGCTTTGCCCACATCGTGCGCGGCCGCCATTTTCAACAGCCGCGCGCGGCCGGTCTCCTCGTCGACGGCAATGATCGCCGCCTGCGTGGCGTACATATAAAAAGCCGAGGCGTTGTCGCTGTGGCCGGTCTCGAGGTCCAGGTCTTTCGCCAGCTCGTAGGTATACGACGCGTCGCCGCGCACGGTGCCTTCGGAGCCGAATTTCCGCCGCACGACTTCGCCGACAGTCAACGCCATCTCGGGCTGATGCTTTAGAAAGATCTTGCCGTCGGCGAAGGCGAGCTCTTCCTTCTTTGCCTCCAGCATCGGCGCGGCCAGCACTGCGAGCTTCTCGCGCGCGTCGATCGCCGCACCCTTGACGGCGTTGCCCATATGATACGTGCTGCGGCTCGATGTCGTCGAGGCGTCGTACGGGATCACGTCGGTGTCGAGCGACGCCGAGCGCACCTTCTCGAATGGCATCTTCAATTCCTCGGCGGCGATCTGGCAGAGAATCGTGTTGCAGCCCTGGCCGATCTCAACCGTGCCCGCGAGGACCGAGGCTTCGCCCCTGGCATTGACGATGACACCCGCGCTCGAAGTCGTCGGCGAGCGCGTCGGCTTCTGGATGCAGGCGAGACCCTTGCCGATTTTCAAACCCTTCACGCTTGAGTTTGGAACGCGATCGACTTTCTTGCCCCATTCGATCGCGTCGGCGGCTTTTTGCAGCGTCTCTTTCAGCCCGACGCTGTGCAGCTCCTCGCCCCAGTAGGCGGTGTCGCCGTCGCTGAAAACGTTTTGCATGCGGAAGGCGAGCGGGTCCATGCCGAGCCGCCGGGCCAACTCATCCGTGTGCTGCTCGACCGCCCAGGCGCCCTGGGGAATACCGTAGCCGCGGAACGAGCCGGCCACCGGTATATTCGTGTAGACGGCGTAACCGTCCACTTTCACGTTGGGGATGCGATAAGGCCCGGGGGCGGGGAGACTCCCGCGGATGCAGACCGTCGGGCTTTTTTCCGCGTACGCGCCGCCATTCCAGTAAATCGTCATCTCGCGCGCCGTGATCGCGCCGGTTTTCTTGACGCCGCTCTTCACGTGCACGATCGCGCCGTGGCGCGTGAGCGTGGAGATGAAAGTCTCTTCGCGATTGAACTTGATACGCACCGGCCGGCCGGCCGTCTTGTAGGCGAGCGCCACGGCGAGGGGCTCGAGCTTGAGGCCGCCCTTCGAGCCGAAGCCGCCGCCCTGGAGCGGATTGATGAAGCGGACTTGTTCCTTGGGAACATCGAGCGCCTCGGTGATCTCGTGCAGCGCGCGAAACGGCGCATCGTTGGCGACCCAGATCGTCACGCGGCCGGTCGCCGGATCGACCTGCGCGTGCGCGGAATGCGGCTCCATCGCCGCGTGCTGGATGATTGGCACCGAGTAGCGCTCTTCGAGCACGACATCCGCCTCGCGGAAGCCCTGCTCGACGTCGCCGGTGCGGAGCTTGAAATGCTGGCAGACGTTAGGACCGGCGCCCGGCGTGATGAACGCCATCTTGCGGTAGCTCGCGAAATTCTCATGGATCGCGACGGCATCCGTCCGCGCCGCGTCCTCCGGCGACGTGTATGCCGGCAGGTCTTCATACTCGACTTCGATTAATCGCACTGCGGCTTCGGCCGTATCTTCGTCGACGGCCGCGACTGCCGCGACCGGCTCGCCGATGTATCGCACCTTGTCCTGCGCGAGGAAGGGCTTGTCACGGATCGACTCGCCGTGAATCCAAGGCGCGTCCTTGCCGGTGACGACCGCGACGACGCCGGGATATTGCCGCGCCTTGTCCGTGTCGATGCGCTTGATCTTCGCGTGCGCCTTCGGGCTGAAGAGCACCTTGCCGTACACCATGTTCGGCAGGACGAGATCGTAGCCGTAGACGGCCTCGCCGGTGACTTTCTCGTCGGCGTCGACGCGCGTGACCGGTTTTCCTACGACGGTGAGATTATCCATGACGTTCCCTTTGTTCGGTTTCCCGACGAAACTACGACCGGCGCGCGCGCAGCTCGCGCGCGGCGTCCTGCACGGCTTTGACGATCTTGGCGTAACCGGTGCAGCGGCAGAGATTGCCGGAGATGGCGAATCGGATGTCGTCCTCGCTGGGGTCGGGATTCTCGTCGAGCAGCGCCTTCGACATCATCAGCATGCCCGACGTGCAGTAGCCGCATTGCACGCCGCCGTCCTGGACGAACGCGCGCTGCACGGGATGCATCTCCGGGCCGATCTTCAAGCCCTCGATCGTGACGATGTCCGCGCCGTCGAGCTCGCCGGAAAAAATCAGGCACGAGTTGACGGGTTTGCCGTTCAATAAAACGGTGCAGGCGCCGCAGTCGCCGGTGCCGCAGCCTTCCTTCGTTCCGGTGAGGCCGATCTCGTCGCGCAGCAGGTCGAGCAGCAGCCGATGCGACGGGACTTCCAGATCGGTTTTCTTGCCGTTCAGCGTAATTTGAATTTTCTTTTTCATTTGCTTCAGTACCTGCGGTCGCGGCGCTCGACCCACGAGGCGGGCTCGCCCGCGACGGCGTTCAGCAGCGCGCGCTTGGTGTTGACGCGAACCATTTCTCTCCGGTAATCCGCCGACGAGCGCACGTCGCTGATCGGCTTCGACTCCGCCGCGGCTTCGGCGCCGGCCTTCTCGGCCAATGCTTCCGTGACGGTCTGATTTTCCAGCATTGCTTCGGCGCGGCGGGCGCGCATCGGCGTGGGCGAGACGGCGCCGAGGGAGATGCGCGCCTTGCGGCATTTCTTGCCGCCGTCCAAATCCAACGCAACGGCGACGCCGACATACGCAAGATCCATCATCTCGCGCGGCGAGAACTTGATGTAGTCGCCGCGCAGGCCGGAGCTTACCGGCGGAATCACGATCGCAGTCAGAATCTCCTCGGGTGCAAGGTTCGTTTGGCCCGGGCCGCGGAAGAGCTCTTCGAGCAGGATCGTGCGCTCGCCGCTCAGGCCCGCGATCTTTGCCTTCGCCTCGAGCGCGATGAGCGCAGGCGCGACGTCCGCCGACGGCGTCGCGTTAGCCATGTTGCCGCCGATCGTGGCGCGGTTGCGGATCTGCACCGAGCCGACCTCCGCCGCGCTGCGCGCCAGAAACGGATATTTCTTCAGCACGACCCGCGAGGTCTCGATCTCGTGCATGGTCGTCAGCGCGCCGATTGTGACAGTGCCGTCCTTCTCCTCACGGATTCCCGTTAGGCCGGGGATGCGCTTCAGATCGACGACATACTTCGGCTTATAGCCTTTTTCCTTGACGGCGATCACGAGATCGGTGCCGCCGGCGAGGAAACGCCCGCCGGGACCCTGTCCTTTGACGAGCGCGCTCGCTTCTTTGAGAGACGTGGGCTGAAAAATTTCCAGAGGTTCGGGACGCTTCATCGCGTGGAGACTCCGTGTGATCGAGACGAATTTATGGGACCAAATTTTGATATAACATACGGATATTCGCGTTTCCACTAGCGGCGATTGACAGCGGCGCGGGTTGGGCCTAAGAAAGGCGCTGGACATGCGAAGTCGTCGCATCACTGCGCTGATTTGTTTCACCGTCGTATTTCTCTCCGCTCCCGGATTCGCTCTCGAGCGCGCCCGTCTCGGCATCTCGGCCCGCAGCGTGGTTTTCCTGCCGTTCTATTACGGCCGCGACAAAAAGTTTTTTGAGAAGCACGGCATGCAGCTCGAGATCATCGTCATGCGGAGCGACCTCCAGACGGTCGGCCTCGTCTCGGGCGAGCTCGACTTCAACGCGTCGGTCGGGCCGGCGATCCTCGCGATCAGCAGCGGCATGCCGCTCAAGACCGTCGCGATTTTCTACCGCGCGCCGCTGCTCTCGCTGCTGGTGCCCGCGCGCGTGACCAGGCCCAAAGACCTTGAAGGAAAAAAAGTGGCGGTGTCGCGCATAGGCTCGGAGAGCCACCGCTACGGCGCGCTGATGCTGGAGAACAGCGGCGTCGACGAGAAGAAGATCACTTTCATCCAGACCGGCAACACGATCGTGAGCCTGAGCGCGCTACAGCAGGGCGCCGTCGAAGCGGCGGTCTTGAGCCCGCCGTTCACCGGCCTCGTCGCGCGCCAGGGATTCAAGATTCTCATGAACGCCCGCGATCTGATCGAGGCGCCGTGGCTCGGCGTCGTGACAGGCCGGCAGAAAATCGCGAAAGAGCCCGGACAAGTGCGCGCGTTTCTCGCCGCCCTGCGCGACACGCTGAAAAACATCCGCCAGGATAAAGCGGCTGCCGTCGCCTACATCCAGCAGAACTGGCAGGTCCCAGCGGATGTCGCCGCCGAGTCGTACGACGATATCACCGGCGTCATGGTGGACGACCTCGTCATACCCGAGGAGCGGATCAAAGTATTTCTCGACCGGGCACACAGCCGCGGCGAGCTCGGCAACAAGCCGCTCGCGCCCGCCGATATTTTCGATTACTCCATCGCACGAGCGCTCAAATGAGCCGCGGCTCGATCGGACAAAGAAAGGAAGAACCCCGATGGTAATGGCGCGCAAAGAGGATCATCTGCGGATGCGCATGGAGCACATTCGCTTCGGCAAAGAGGAGCTGGAGCGCCGGCGGAAATCGCCGGTGCACGTCAAAGCCGAAGAGATCGACGCGCAGCTCAAAGAGCATAACCACGTCTACATCGTCGATCCGCGGCTCGGCTTCAATCAGCGGACGTTCCGCTTCTGGATCAATCTCCGCACGCCCGGAGAGGAGATGGAGTTCAGCGGCTGGCAGCTCGGCCACCGCCATACGGTCGAAGCGGTCATCTATATACTCAAAGGCCACGGCTACAGCGTCATCGACGGCATCAAGTATCCCTGGGAAGCGGGCGATCTCATCTGCGTGCCTGTGTTCGCCTGGCACCGGCACCACAACGAGAGCGGCGACGAATTACTCTATTTGGCTGCGACCACCGGGCCGCTGTCGATGGCGATGGGCATCGCGATCTACGAGGAGGAAAAATATCCCGAGTACTGGATCTTCGCGCAGAAGGGCGAAGAAGCGATGAAGACGCTCGTGCCCGGCGGCGCCGAGATTCCGCCGGAGGCGCGCGTAAAATTCAATTCCGCCGAGTGGAAGCCGCAGCAGACGGGCAACGGCGAGCCGAGCCCGGCGGAAATCTACTATCAGCAGCTCGCCTACGCCGAGGGCGAAGAGAAGCTGCGCCGCGCGGGTAAGGTGCTGGTGAAAGGCAGCGAGCTCAAATTTGGCAAAACGCCGATGGGCAGCGTCGCCTACGCGGTCGATCCGAAGCTCGGCTTTCACGTGAAGGTGCTCGGCACGCTGATCGCCGAGGTTCCGGCCGGGAAGCGCTCCGGCGCGCACCGGCACATTTATGAGGAGACGAACTACATTCTCTCCGGCGAGGGCTACAGCATCATCGAGGACCAGCGCTACGACTGGAAGAAGGGCGACACGCTGGTGATTCCCGTTTTCGCCTGGCACCAGCATTTCAACACCGGCAAGGAGACGGTGCGCTTTCTCGTGCACCACGGCCGCGTCGCCATGGAGAGCACGGGGTACGTCCACACCCAACAGGGCGAGCCCGCGGATTATTAGTCATGTCGCACGGCCACGAACACGAAGGCGCGTCCGAGCCGCATTCGCATCTGACCAGCGTCGGTATCGACATCGGCTCGTCGACGTCGCATCTGATGTTCTCCGAGCTCGCAATCGGTTATCCGTCGGTGCACCGGCGGCGGCCGGAGATATTGGAGCGACGCGTGATCGCGCGCTCGCCGGTCATGCTGACGCCATTCAGCGGCGACTGGAACATCCAGGCCGAGCCGCTGGCGCAGCTAATCGACGAGAGCTTCAGCGCCGCTGGCTTGAACCGCGACGATATCGATACCGGCGCGGTAATCATCACCGGCGAGGCGGCGCGGCGCGAGAACGCGCAGAAAATAGCCGAATTGTTTTCGGCGCAGGCGGGGCAGTTCGTCTGTGCGACCGCCGGCCCGCGCCTCGAAGCGCTGCTCGCCGCGCACGGCTCGGGCGCGGTCGGCCGCAGCCTCGACGAGGCGCTGACGCTTCTCAACGTCGACATCGGCGGCGGCACGACGAAAGTCACGCTGGTCGAGAAGGGGCGGGTTGCCGGCATCACGGCGCTTAACATCGGCGCGCGGCTGATCGCATTGAACGGCGGCGGGCGTATCGCACGGCTGGAAGAGTCCGGCAAACGGATTCTGCGCTCGCTCGGCTTGCAGCTCTCGATGGGCGATGCGGTGGACGCGGCGACGCTCGAGCGCGTCGCGCGTGAAATGGCGCAGTTACTCTTCGACACCTTAGCGACTGGGGAAGCGGCGTGGAATGAATTGATGGTGCTGGCGCCGATCGGAAAACTGCCGGCGATCGACGGCATTGTATTTTCCGGCGGGGTCTCGGAGTATATCTATGGACGCGAGCGCGGCGCCTTCGGCGATCTGGGGCCGCTGCTCGGACGCGAAGCGCGCACGCAGGCCGAGCGTCTCGGCTTCACTCTTTTCGACTCGAGCGAGGGCATCCGCGCCACGGTGATCGGCGCGTCGCAATATTCCATGCAGGTAAGCGGCGAAACGATCTTCATTCCCGATCCCAAGATGCTGCCGCTGCATAATTTGCGAGTTGTCGTCGTGCGCGTCGATTGGAACGCGCCGGTCGCCGCGAACTCGGAAAAGGCGATCCGCGCCGCGCTGGACGCGACCGACGCGGAAGTAAGGGCGACGCCCTTCGCGCTGGTCTTCGTCTCGCCGCCGTTTGTCGGTTACGGCGCGGCGCAGGACCTCGCGGGGGGGATCCGCGCCGCGGTCGCTCCGCTGCCCGCTGACGAGCGGCCGCGCATGCTCGTCTTCGAGCAGAACGTCGGTCGCGTCATCGGCGAGAGCCTCGCCGACTTCGGCCTGCCGTGCGTGGACGAGGTCGCGCTCGGCGAGCTCGACTTCATCGATGTCGGGAGGCTCGTCGAGGCGGAAGGATATGTCCCGGTGGTGATCAAGAGCCTGGCGTTCGGAGCGTAGTTCACGCATGCTGTAGACCCGAACGGTCACATTGATTATGGTGACCAGAAAAGGGGCAGGTCGATGCGATTACAAAAACTTATTGGTGTCGCGATCCTGGTCGCCGCGGCGCTCGCGCCAGCGGCGGGTCGGGCGCAGAGTCAAAGTCTGATCGAGCAGGCGCGCAAAGAGGGCGAGGTGGTGTACTACTCCACCATGTCCGTTTCGGTCTTCGAGATATTGCAGAAAGCGGCGAAAGAGAAATATCCGTTCATGAATTTTCAGCATGTCTATCTTGCCTCGGGCCGCCAGGCGGCGCGCGTCATGCTCGAACATCGAAGCGGCAAGATCCAGGCCGACGTGCTCGGCACCAGCCTGGAGGGGATGACGTTCTACCGCGATCAGAAAATCCTCGCCCGTTACGACTCGCCGGAAGGTAAGGCACTGATCGAGGGCAGCGTCGACGCGGATCGCTTCTGGGTGGGCATCACGACCGACTTTTTGGTCACCGCCTACAACACGCGCCTGATCGCGCGCGCGAAGGCACCGAAAAACTACGACGACTATCTGAATCCCGAATTCAAAGGCCAGATGGCGAACAACACCAGCGTGCCTTACCCCTACACGGGCATGGTCAGCCTCCGCGGCGTGGAACAGGCAAAGGCTTACCTCAAGAAGCTCCAGCAGCAGGACGTCCGGCCGGTCGAAGGATACACGAACACGAGCAACCTGCTGGCGGCGGGCGAATATCCGATCGTGATTTTCATGCAAGTTTCGAAGATCGAGGAACTGAAGAAGAAAGGCGCGCCGGTCGATTTCCTGCCGGGCGCGCCGACCTTCGCGACGCTCTCCACCGTCGGCATAGTTCAGAACGCGCCGCATCCGGCCGCCGCGAAGCTGTTCGTCGACTTCATTCTCTCTCCCGAAGGACAGCAGGCGCTCGTGCGCGGCGGGAAAATTCCGCTGCGGAAAGGCGTCAAGACTCCGGCCAAGGCGATCGACGACCTCATTGCCGGCGGCAACCTGCATTTCGTCAAGCTGCTCGGCACCTATAGCGACGCGATGAAGACGTATCAGCAGATTCTGGGCCTCAACCAGTGACGCTGCGGCTGCTTCTTTTTGCCTTAGCGTTGCTGCTCTGGTTCGCTGCGCCGCCGCCGGCGCGCGCGCAAGCGCAGAAAATTCGCCTTTCCTATTCGAGCCGGAGCAATTCCGTGACGCCGTTCCAGCTCGCGGCGGTGAAGGGCTTCTACAAAGAGGAAGGGCTCGACGTCGAGTTGATCCAGGTCAATCCGCGCCTCGGCGCGATGGCGGTGATGAACGGCGATCTCAATTTCACCACGACCTTCGGCAGCACGCTGCGCGGTGTGCTCCAAGGATTGCCGATCAAGTTCGTCGCGGTATCGGTCAAGAAATCGGAGCACTTCCTGGTGACGCGCCGCGACATCAAAGACGTGCAGGACTTGAAAGGCAAGAAGATCGCCGTCTCGACGCT
>DASWZY010000233.1:0-4428 GCA_036407055.1 Binatia bacterium | reverse complement strand
ACCACACCAATATCTTGTGGTCTAAAGCTCCTTCCGCCGCAGTATCTTGTAATTTTTCTTGACACGCTTTTCCGCATGTGAAATAGTGCGGAATTGAGTGAAATACTCCGCAATATCAAGCTTCTTCCATCCTTCAAGGAGTCTTGCCTAATGCGTCTAAAGCGGCTGGAAATGCACGGTTTTAAGTCGTTCGCGCAGCGGACGGTATTGGAGTTCCCGCCCGGCGTGACGGCCATCGTCGGCCCCAACGGATGCGGAAAGTCCAACGTCGTCGACGCGCTGCGGTGGGTCATGGGCGAACAGAGCGCGCGCCATCTGCGCGGCCATCAAATGGAAGACGTCATCTTCAACGGCAGCGAGAGCCTCGCGCAGACCGGCATGTCCGAAGTTTCGCTGATTCTCGAAAACGAGGACGGCCGCGGTCCCGCCGAGTACAACGGCTTCAGCGAGATCATGATCACGCGCCGGCTCTTCCGCTCGGGCGAATCGGAATACCAGATCAACAAAGTCGCCGCGCGGCTCAAAGACATCATCGAGCTTTTCCTCGGCACCGGCGTCGGCAGCAAAGCCTATTCGATCGTCGAGCAGGGGCGCGTCGACGAGCTCGTCAACGCCAAGCCGGAGGAGCGCCGCGTCATCATCGAAGAAGCCTCGGGTACCAGCAAGTACAAAGGCCGCAAGCAGATCGCCGAGCGCAAGCTCGAGCGCACGCAGCAGAACCTGCTGCGCGTCAGCGACATCGTGCGCGAGATCGAGCGCCAGATCCGCAGCATGGAGCTGCAGGCGAAAAAAGCCGAGCGCTATCGCGCCATCAAGCAGGAACTGCGGCAAAAGGAGCTCGCCTGGGCCGACGGCCAGCGGCGCGCGCTCGAAGCCGAGATCTCCGCGCATGAAGCGTCGCTCAAGGAGACCGAAGACAGCCTCATCGAGCTTAACGCCTCGCTAAGCGCCAAGGAGTCCGAAGCCGAGGCCGTGCGCCTCGCCGTCATGGAGAGCGATCAGAAAATCTCCGCAGCGCAGGAGGCGGTTTACCAGCGCAAAATGACGATCCAGGGCGACGAGCAGCGGATCGAGTTCCTGAAAAAAGAACGCGCCGGCCTCGGCGAAATCGAGCAGCGCTCGACCGCCGAGCGGTCGGATCTCGCGCGCAAGCTCGAAGCGCTCACCGGCGAGATCGAAGAGCTCCGGAAAGCGCGCGAGCACTTCGTCCAGCTCTCGCTTTTCGAAGAAGCGCTGCTGAGGGATAAAGAATCCGAGCTGGAAACTTTAAAGCAGCGCATCCGCGACCTGCAAGCCGCAGTCGAGGAGGGAAAGTCCGCGCTCGTCGATCTCGCGACGCGCACCGCGCATGCGCGGAGCGACCTCGCCGCCCGCGAAAAAGACGGCGCCGGGCTCGAAAGCGAAATCGCGCGCAACCGGAGCGAGGACACGGCGGCGGCATCCACGCTCAACACCTGGCGTGAAAAGCTCGATCATAAGCTCGCCACCGCAAAGAGCACGGTCGAGCACGCCGGCGACGTCGCGCAGAAGAGCCGCGAAGTGGCCGAATCGATCCGGTCGTGGAACGCGGCGCGCGACGAGCAGGAAAAACGCATCGAGCTGCTGCGCGGTAGAGTCCAGGAAAGCGGCTCGCGTCTCTCCTCGCTCCAAGCGCTACAGCGGAATTACGAAGGCTATCAGGACGGCGTCCGCAGCATCATGCTCAAGCGCCGCAACGAATCGGCGTTCGACGGCGTGTACGGCCTCGTTGCCGAGGTCATCGAGGCGCCCGAAGCGTACGAGAAGGCGCTCACCGCCGTGCTCGGCGACCGGCTCCAGTACATCATCGTCAAGAGTCACGACGAGGGCCTCGAAGCGATCGATTACCTCAAGCGCGAGTCGGTCGGGCGCGGCAGTTTCATCCCGCGCGAGGTCTCGCGCCGCGAGAAGAAGGCCCTGCCGCTCGGCCAGCCCGAAGTGGTGGCACCGATGATGGACGTCGTCTCCGTTAAGGACGAATACAAGCAGATCGCCGAGTATCTGCTCGCGAACGTCGTCATGGTGCGCGATCTCAAGTCGGGGCTGACGCTGTGGAACCGCAACGGCTTCACCTGCACGCTCGTCACGCCCGAAGGCGAGGTCATCGATCCCAGCGGCGTCGTTACCGGCGGCAGCCTCGACGGACTCGAAGAGAGCCTGCTCGCGCAGCGCCGCCAGATCAAAGAGCTCGAGATCGTCATCGAGGAATTTCAGGCGGAGCTGAGGAAGGAAGAAGAATCGCTCCGAGAATTGAAGGCGCGGATCGCACAGGGCGAGGCGAGCCGGACCATGCTGGTCGAGGAAAGCCACCGCCTCGACGTCGAGCGCGTCCGTCTTGAACACGAGCTGCTCGACGCGGAGCAGGAGGCGCGGCGCCTCGAAGAGACTCGACAGGCGCTTGCGGAGGAAGAAAAGCATCTCGCCGAAGGCCTCACCGCGGCCACGGAAGCGATCGCCGGCCATCAGCGCGACATCGAGCTTTGGACATTGGAAAAAGCGCAGCGCGAAGGCGCGCTCGGCGAAGCGCAAGCGTCGCTCACCGAAGTCGAGGCCGCGTTTCAGCGCCTCGACGCCGAAGCGACGGAGTCGCGCATCCGCGGCGCAACCCTGTCGGAGAAAAAAGATCACGCCCATACCGACCTGGAAAATCGCCTGAAGCTGCAGGCCGAGCTTTTACAGCAGCTCGAAGCCGCTGAGGCGGAGATCGCCGCCCTCAATCAAAAGCGCGACGACATCGCCGTCGAGCTCGCCGCCGCCGAAGCCTCGCACGCGGAAGGTAAAACCGCGCTTGGCGCCCTCGAGTCCGATCTCGAAACCGAGCGCGTCAAATACCGCGAGATCTCGCGCGGGCTGATCGAGCTCGAAGAGAGCGTCAAAGAGCTGCGCCCGCTCGGCCAGCGGCGCCAGGAGGAAAAAAACCAGCTCCTGATCGCGCTTTCCGAGCAGCGGCTCAATCTTCAGCACATGATCGACGGCATTCGCGAGAAATACGAATGCGATTTGAGAGACTTGAGCGCCGAAAACCTGCCGGCCGAAAATGAAGCCGACGATCTCAAGGTCGATATCGACGACCTCAAGGCGCGCCTCGACCGCATGGGCGAGGTAAACCTCGCCGCGATCGGCGAATTCGAGGAGCTCACGAGCCGCTTCCAGTTCTTGAGCCAGCAGAAGCAGGACCTCGAAAAGTCGATCGCTGACCTCCAGCAGACGATCAGCAAGCTCAACCGCGTCTGCCGGCTGCGCTTCAAGGAGAGCTTCGAGGAGATCAACCAGAAATTCGAGGAGATCTTTCCGCGGCTTTTCCGCGGCGGGCGCGCGAAGCTCGTGCTCACCGACGAGAACGACTACCTCGAAACCGGCATCGACATCGTCGTGCAGCCGCCGGGAAAAAAGCTCCAGTCGATCACGCTGCTTTCCGGCGGCGAGAAGGCGCTCACGGCCGTGAGCCTGCTGTTCGCGATCTTCCTCACGAAGCCGAGCCCGTTCTGCTTTCTCGACGAGGTCGACGCGCCGCTCGACGACGCCAACCTCGACCGCTTCAACGAGATGATCAAGGAGATGAGCGCTTTCTCGCAGTTCGCCGTCATCACGCACAACAAGCGCACGATGCAGGCGGCCGAGGTGCTGTACGGGGTCACCATGCAGGAGCCTGGCGTCTCGAAGATCGTCTCGGTCAACATGAGCTGATCGCCCACGGGCGATTCTCCCCTTTTCATTGTTGCCGCGCGCCGCGGGTGATAAAAATTTTCTATGGCATCGGAGTCGCTGTTTCAGCGCCTGAAAAACGGCCTGACGAAGAGCCGCGAGGGCTTCGCGCAGAAGCTCGAAGGGCTTTTCCAGACCGAGCGCGCCTGGGACCAGCAGAGCCTCGCCGAGCTGGAAGAGATTCTCTGGTCCGCCGACGTCGGCGTCAAAGCGACGCAGCGCTTGGCCGATTCGGCTAATCTATATATCCCCGGAAAAAGCGTCAAAGACCTCTCGTCTTTTCTCGAGCGCGAGATCGTCCACATCTTGAAAGAGGTCCGGCGCGCGTCGGCGGCGGCGCCGTTTTCCACAACGCCGTGGGTCATGCTTTTTTTAGGCGTCAACGGCGTGGGCAAGACGACGACGATCGGCAAGATGGCGGAGAAATTCCGCCGCGACGGCAAAAAAGTCCTGCTCGTCGCCGGCGACACTTTTCGCGCCGCCGCCGTCGAGCAGCTGGAGGTCTGGGGCAGCCGCGTCGGCGCGGACGTCATCAAGCATCAGGCCGGGTCCGATCCGTCGGCGGTCGTCTTCGACGGCATTCAGGCGGCGAAGAAACGCGGCGTTGACGCCGTCATGATCGACACCGCCGGCCGGCTGCATAACAAAGCGCATCTCGTCGAGGAGCTGAAAAAAATCCGCCGCGTGATCGGACGCGAGATGCCC
>DASWZY010000232.1:0-2315 GCA_036407055.1 Binatia bacterium | reverse complement strand
TCTATCCCGCCTACAACAAGACGGCGCTGCCGGAAAAAGATGTGCCCAAGCGCTGGGAGGACCTGCTCGATCCCAAGTGGAAGGGCGGAAAACTCGGCATGTCGACGACGACGCACCATTTGGCGCGGCTCGCCGCCGGCTCGTGGGGCGAGCAGAGGACGACCGAGTTCGTAAAGGGGCTCGCAAAGCAGGACCTGGTGCTCGGGACCATGGGCGCGCTCTACACGCGGCTCCAGACGGGCGAGATCCTCGCGATCGCGACGCTCACCGACAGCTACATCAACACGGCGAAAAAAGCGGGCGCGCCGATCGTTCACGCCGACAAGATCGAGCCGGTCGTCTCGCCTGCGTACAATGCGGGCGTGCCCAAGGGCGCGGCGGATCCGAATACCGGCGCGCTGTTCGCGATCTTCCTGACGACGGCGGAAGGGCAGAATATCTGGGAACGATACGGCGGACAGACCTCCGCGTTCATTCCCGGCACGACCGCGTACAAGTACGCGCAGGGAAAGAAAGTCCTTTATATGAAGCCGGAGCAGGCCGAGATGATCGACCGGCTATCGACCGAATACGGCAAGATTCTCGGATTCCAATAATAGAGGTGATCATGCGTTTCACGCGATTTTTCCTTCTGTTCATCTTTCTCGCGCTCGGCGCCTCCGCGGCGCTCGCCGCGCCAGTCGACGACCTCATCGCCGCCGCGAAAAAAGAAGGCACGTTCGAATTCTACGGGCCGTCGACGCTGACGCCCCAGGGCGCGCAGGCGCTCAACGCGGCGTTCAATAAAAAATACGGGCTCAATATCAAGCTCCAGTACAACCCTTCCGGCAACATGACGCGCGACGTCGGCAAGCTCGTCGGCTTCGCCGCGAGCGGCACGCCGCCCGAATGGGACCTGATGGTCGTCACCGACTCGCAGCACGCGACGCTGTGGCTAAAAAAATTGCATGAGCCGTTCGACTACCGGAGCCTCGGCGTCGATCCGAAGGCGATCATGTTCGAAAACGGAACGGTGAGCTTCGCGAACCAATTCGTTCTCCCGGCCTACAACAAGCAGCTCGTCGCCGCCAAAGACGTCCCGAAGAGCTGGGACGATCTGTTGGATCCCAAGTGGAAAGGGAAGATGGGTGTCTCGACCGCGACGCACCATTTCGGCCGGCTCGCGACCTACTGGGGCGAGGAGAAGACGACGCAGTTCGTCAAAGCGCTCACCAAGCAGGAGCTGATTTTGGGCCGGCTCGGCGAAATTTATAATCGTCTCCTGCTCGGCGAGATCTCGATCGCCGCCTCGCTGAGCAACAGCGAGCTTCAGGCGGCGAGCCACAAGAGCGCGCCGGTCGTCTTCGCGGAGTCGGTCTCGCCGCTCATCGCGCCGGGGTATCACGCCGGCGTTCTCAAGAACGCGCCGCACCCGAAGACCGCGCATCTCTTCGCCGCGTACCTGACGACGCCGGAGGCACAGAAGATTTGGGAAAAATACGCGGGTCAAACCTCGGCGCTGATTCCCGGCACGGCGGCGAACAAGTACGTGCAGGGAAAGAAGGTCGTCTACTTGAGCCAGGATCAGGCCGAGATGGTGGATCGCCTCTCGCGCGAGTACGGAAAGATATTCGGCTTCTCCGGCCTATAAGATTCAGCGGATCATCGTGAGCGTCGCCACGGATGTTGCGGCCGCGCGACCCGCGGCCGAAGCCAAAGTCCCCGGCGTTGGACTATTCGCCGGCGGTCTCACCGCGCTGCTCGGCCTTATCGTCGGCGTACCGCTGGTGATGGTCGTGCTGATGAGCCTGCGCACCGGTTTTCCCGGCGAAGGCGGGCCGCTCACGCTCGCGAACTTCGCCGCCGTCTACAGCAATCCCGGAACCTACAAGGTTCTCGGCAACACGCTGCTCTTCGCCACCGGCACCGTGTTCGTTGCGCTGCTTTTCGCCGTGCCGCTCGTCTGGCTGCTCATGCGCACCGATCTGCCGTTCAAGGGCACGATCTATGTGCTCATGACGGTCGGTATTCTGATTCCGGTCTTCCTGCGCACGATCGCGTGGATTCTGCTCCTCAGCCCGCGCATCGGGCTCGTCAATCAATGGGCGCGGCAGCTCTTCGGCATGGAAGAGCCGCTGCTCAGCCTCTACAACATTCCCGGCATGGCGTTCATCCAGGGCGTCTCCTTCGTGCCGTCGGCGTTCTTCATGCTCGCGGCCGCATACCACACCATGGACCCGGCGCTCGAAGAAGCCGCGTACACCTCCGGCGTGAGCAAGCTACAGACGTTTCTCCGCATCAACGTGCCGATCACGCTGCCGGCGATCGCCGGCGTC
>DASWZY010000231.1:0-7783 GCA_036407055.1 Binatia bacterium | reverse complement strand
CACGAAGTCGGCCCAATCGTAGACGCTTTCGATATCCTTTATATAGTCGGTGACGGAAGCCGATAGGCCGCAGCGATTGTACGCGGCGCGGATCGGCGCCAGCGGGAAGCCGCCGGCCTGGTGCAACGCTTCCGGTTTGACGCCGCAGGCGGCGACTTCGCTCAACAACGCCGGCGTCTCGCGATTGAGGAAATTCGATCCGCCGGAGCCGCCGGTTACGAGAAATCGCGTCGTGCCATCCGAGCGGGCAGGGCGCGCTCTGATTCTTTCGGCGAGCCGGACGATTTCGCGGCGCGCGGGGTTCCCGGTAACGAGCGCGCGCTGCTGGGAAAATCCGGCGGCCGTGCGGTCGAAGGTAAAATAAACGCGGCCGGCCAAACGGGCGAGCCAGCGGTTCGTCATGCCGAATTCGACGTTGGCTTCATGTACGGCGATCTTAAGGCCCAGGCTGCGCGCGGCGAGGATCGTGCCGGCGGTGGCGTAACCGCCGAAACCGATCACGAGTCCGATGTTGTATTTTTTGAGCAGCCGCCGTGCGGCGACAACGCCCGCGCCCAGGCTGCCGACCGCGTGAAGCTTGCCGCTGAACGGCTCGCCCGCCAGAGGCTCGCCGGGAATCAATTCGAGACGATAGCCGCGCGCCGGGACCAAAGTCGATTCGAATCCCGCGGGCGTGCCGATGAAAACAATGTCCGTGTCCGGTCGCGCTTCGCGGTAGGCGTCCGCCACGGCGAGCGCCGGGTGGATGTGGCCCGCCGTTCCTCCGCATGCGATCGCGACGCGTCTTTGCATACGATTCTACGAGACGAAAGCTGGAAGCGGCGGTCGACTTTAGCATATACTCCGTGATCGAACCATGAGCGGCAACGGCCAAATCAACGCGACGGTGGTCGTGCTCGGCGATCTCGGGCGCAGCCCGCGCATGCAATACCATGCGCGGTCGCTTGCCGATCTCGGCGCCGAGGTGGATTTCGTCGGTTATGCCGGCAGCGCCCTGCCGGAAACTATCGCGCGCCATCCCCGGATTCACAGCCATTTGCTGCCGCCGCGGCCGGTGCAGGCGCTCGACCTCATAGAAAATTCGCTGGCGAGCGCCGTTTCTATTTTCAGAATCGCTGTCCAGGCGATCAAGCTCTTCCGCCTGCTGCTTTTCGGCGTCAGGCGGCCTGATCTCATGCTGCTGCAGAATCCGCCCGGTATTCCGGCGCTGGCCGTGATGCTGATATGCGCTCGGCTCCGCTCCGCGAGGGTTGTCGTCGATTGGCACAATTTCGGTTATACCGTTCTGGCGCTCAAGGCGCCGCCGGACGGCACGCGCGTGCGGCTGACTCGCTGGTACGAGCGCACGCTCGGCCGCCGCGCCGACGGCCATCTATGCGTCTCGCGTGCGATGCAGAAACAGCTGCAAGAAGGCTGGGGCCTCCACGATGTCGAAATCGTTTACGACCGCCCGGCGCCCGCGTTCGTGCCGGCGAGGTCCGAGGCGCGCGAGGAGCCTCCCCCGGTTATCGCCGATCTCTTTGGACGAAACGGTCACGGTCCCGGGCGGCGGCGTCCGGCGTTGCTTGTGACATCGACGAGCTGGACGCCGGACGAGGATTTCGATCTTTTACTCGACGCACTATCTCGCGTCGACGCGGCCGTCGCGGAGCGCGACGCATCGACATTTCCCGAATTGCGCGTCGCCATCACCGGCGACGGGCCGCTCAAGCGTTTCTACGAAGAAAAGATCGCCGCCGTGCGGCTGCGGCGGATTCAGATACGCACCGCCTGGCTCACTCCGGAAGATTATCCTCTGTTCCTGCGATGCGCCGACCTCGGCCTGTGTTTTCACCGCTCGTCGTCCGGCGTGGACCTGCCGATGAAAATAGCCGATATGCTGGGCTCCGGACTGCCCGTCCTGGCGTTCGATTACGGCCCGTGCCTCGCCGAGCGGCTCAGTCACGGCGACAACGGACTGGTTTTTTCCGACGCCGCCGAGTTGGCGGAACAGATCGTCGATTTGTTCAAGGACTTTCCCGAGCCGGCTGAGCTGCTCGGTTCACTGCGACGCAATGTCGCTCGGTCCTGTGAGGCTCGATGGGAAGATGAATGGCGCGCTCGCGCGTGGCCTGCGTTACAGCGCTGCCTGCATGCTCATGAATAAGAGCGAGCTTGACGTCGCGTTCATCCATCGCGACCTCGGCATTGGCGGGGGCGAGCGCCTGGTGATCGACGCCGCGCGCTCTTTGCAGCGCGCCGGGCATCGCGTGACTCTGTTCGCCGGTCATCACGATCCCGGCCACAGCTTCGAGGAGACGCGCAACGGCACGCTCGATGTGCGGGTGCGCCCGACAATCTTTCCCGATCATCTGTTTCAGCGCGCGCGCATTCCATGCAACGTCGCGCGCATGTCGACGCTCGCGGCGGGCGCGGCGCTCAGCGGGCGCTTCGACATCGTCTTCTGCGATCTGATTCCACACGCGATTCCGGCGGTGAAGCTCTTCAGCCGCGCAAAAATTCTTTACTACTGCCATTATCCCGACCGGCGCATCGGCGAGACCATGAATTTGCGCCGGCGACTGTATCGGACGCCGCTCGATCTGCTGGAGGAAGCGGGGCTCAGACTGGCAGACCGCATTCTCGTCAACAGCCGCTTCACCGCCGCGCAGTTCCGCAAGGCCTACCCGGCGCTCCGCGGCGTTGCTACTGAAGTTCTCTATCCGGGCGTCGACCCGGTGGTTTATGCCGAGCGAACGGACACCACAGCCGTGGGGGACGGTGTCATGCTGCTGTCGCTCAACCGGTTTGTCCGCTACAAAAATATCGGCCTCGCCCTCGAGGCTCTGGCGGCGCTCAGGCCGCTCGTCTCGCCGACGCGCTTCGAGCGCATTTCGCTCGTTCTGGCGGGCGGCGTGGACCCATGCGTGGACGAAAATGCGGAGGTGTTGAATGAGCTTCGACACCGCGCGCGCGAGCTCGGAATCGCCGCGCGGGTTGTCTTCAAGCCCTCGTGCAGCGAAGCCGAGCGTCTGCGCCTGCTATCGACGTGCCGCTGCCTTGTCTACACCTCCGACGAAGAGCACTTCGGTTACGGCCTCGTCGAAGCGATGGCCGCGCGCCGGCCCGTCGTCGCGGTGAAAAGCGGCGGCCCGCTCGAAATCGTGGTCGACGGCGAGACTGGCGTTCTCGCGCCTCCCGATGCGCAAGCGTTCGCCGCGGCCGTCGCTCGTTTGATCTGCGACCCCGCAGCCGCCGATCGCATGGGCAAGGCCGGAAGGCGCCGCGTTGGCGGACAGTTTTCGCTCGCCGCTTTTGCCGAGCGGCTGCAAGCGATCGTGCGCGACGTCGTATCGCCGGCGGACAGGCGCGGACTGGCAGCGTTGAGTTCGTGATCGAGCACGTCCGCAAATGTCTCGCTTTTCTGCCGGCGCGGCTGCGCTGGCGCTGGGTGGCGCAGCTGCCGCTCGCCCTCATTGCGGCGGCGCTGGAGACCGTCGGGGCCGCCGCGGTGTTCTTTCTCATCAAAGTCGTCAGCGATCCGGCGCGCGTCGTTGAGTTGCCGCTTCCCGCTGCTGTGTCACAGCGGCTGGCGGCTATCGGGGGTGCTCCTGCGCTGCCGTGGTTGACGCTCGGAGTCGCTGTTTTCTATGTGGGCAAGAATGCGCTTCTGGCGCTGTTCGTCTATCAACAGCGAAAGGTCATGAGCGAATCGCAAGTCACGCTCTCGCGCCGGCTCATGCGCGGCTATCTCGCGCTGCCGTACGCGATTCACCTGCGGCGAAATTCTGCGGAGCTCGCCCGCAATGTGTCCGAGTCGGCGTATCGCGTGTTCGACCGCGTCCTAGGGCCCACGTTTTTCATTCTCACCGAGACTCTCGTGATCTTCGGCATCGTGGCGGTGCTGATGTGGACGGCTCCGTTGCCGACCATTTTCGCCGTCGCGGTGCTATTCGCTTCTCTCGCGCTGGTGCTGAAGTTCACGCGCCGCCACGTCAGCCGCTGGGGTCACGAAGAGCACAAATTGAAAAAAGAGACGCTGCAGAACGTGCAGCAGAGCTTCGGCGGGCTTAAGGAAATCCGGGTAATGGGCCGCGAGCGGTTCTTTTACGAGCGTTTTTCCGCGCTGCAAGAATCGATGGCGCGCGTGATGTGCCAGTTCGAGACGCTGAACATGATGCCGCGGCTGATTATCGAGACGGTGTTCGTGCTTGGCATGCTGCTGGTCATTTTGCTGGTGACGGCGGGAATGGGAAGGGAAGACGTGCTTCCCGTGCTCGGACTCTGCGCCTACGGCGGCTTCCGGATAGTTCCTTCGGTGAATCGAATCATCATGGGCTGGAATAGCATTCGCTTCGGCGCGCCCGCCGTCGACCATCTTTCTGACGATTTGCGTCTTTTCACGGACGGGATCGAGGGCCCGAAGTCCGGCGGAGATTTCGCGTTCAACGATCGGATGACGCTTACGGGCGTCAAGTATATCTATGAAAACGGGGCCCCGCCCGCGCTGGATGATGTGTCGCTCGTCATCCGGAGCGGCGAATCGGTCGCAATCGTCGGATCGACGGGCGCCGGTAAAAGCACGCTGATCAATATCGTTCTGGGGCTGCTCGAGCCTACGGCGGGCGCCCTCGCTGTCGACGGACGCGATCTTCTTCAAAACCTGCCGGCATGGCGGTCGAAGATCGGCTATGTGCCGCAGGAGATTTATCTCTTCGACGACACGCTCCGGCGCAACATCGCGCTCGGTCGCGAAGACGCGGAGATCGACGCGCGCAAACTCTCGGCCGCGATCCGCATGGCGCAGCTCGAAGGTGTCGTGGCCGGGCTGCCGCTCGGGCTCGATACGGTCGTGGGCGAGCGCGGTGTCCGCCTATCCGGCGGCGAGCGCCAGCGCGTCGCCATCGCGCGGGCTCTCTACGGCGAGCCCGAACTGCTCGTCTTCGACGAGGCAACTTCGGCGCTCGACAACCGTACCGAGCGCGAGCTTGCGCTCGCGATCGATGCGCTTAAAGGCGGCCGGACGCTCCTCGTGATCGCGCACCGCCTGAGCACGGTGCGTCGCTGCCGCCGTATCGTTTTTCTCCGGCGCGGCCGCATCGAAGCCGACGGCGATTTCGAACATCTCCTCCGGACCAGTCCGGAATTTCGCGCCATGGTCGCGATCTACGAAGCCGAAGAGGCGGCTGCACCGGCCGCGGCCGATCCGCGCTAGAGCGCGATAAAAAACCGAGCCTGCGAACGCCCGCGAAATTGTCTTTAAACGACGATTTTTTGACAAATTACGACGAGGAGTCGTCTCCTTCGAAGCGCGGCAACTTTAGTCTTGACTTGCCCCCGGTTGTTCCCTAATCTTTGATTTCGGCCCGAGATTTTTTCGCCGCTGTAGACGGTGCGAGAGTGGCGGAACTGGTAGACGCACTGGACTTAGGATCCAGCGGGCAACCATGGGGGTTCGAATCCCCCCTCTCGCACCAGACCTGATTGTGAATGCTCTCGTTCGATGAAGATCGATGTCGATAACCTGAGCTCGACGCAGAGAAAGATTCGCGTCGAGCTTCCCGGCGACGCCGTCGACAAGGAATTCGTCCGCGCCTACGAAAACCTCGGCCGCCACGCAAAAATCAAGGGCTTCCGCCCCGGAAAAGTCCCCCGCTCGGTGCTTGAGGGCATTTACGGCGACGAAGTCAAAGGGCAGGTGCTCTCGCGCCTCGTCGAGAGCTCGCTCGGCGAAGCGATCAAGGAGCGCGGCCTCAAAGTCATCTCCGAGCCGGAAGTCGACGCCGACACGCTCGAAGAGGGGCGCGGCTTCGCGTTCTCCGCGCTCGTCGAAGTAAAGCCCGACGTCGACGCCAAGGATTATCTCGGCATCGAGCTCAACGCCGTCAAGCTCTCTGTCACCGACGAGCAGGTCGAGAGCGCGTTAGGCCGCCTGCGCGACGCGCACGCGCAGCTTGTCCCGGTCGAAGACCGCGACATCGTCGAGCGCGGCGATTTCGTTACGATCGATTTCTCGGGCACCATCGACGGTCAGCCGATGCCCGGGGGCAAGACGGAAAACTATTCCGTGGAAGTCGGCGGCGGCGGCGTGCTGCCGGAGTTTGAAAACGCCCTGGTCGGCTTGAAAAAAGACACGGAAGCGACTATGAGCGTTCCTTACCCGCAGGATTATTTTAAGCGGGAGTTCGCAGGTAAGTCGGCGTTGTTCTCGGTCACCGTCAAGGAAATCAAGAAAAAGGTCCTGCCTCCGCTCGACGACGAGTTCGCCAAAGACCACGGCGCCTCCACCAGTCTCGAAGAGCTGAAGAAGAAGATCCGCGCGCAGCTCGAGGTCGAGCTCGGCGAGTTCCGCAAGGAAGCTCTGAAGGAGCAGCTCATGGAGCGGCTCGTCGAGAAGCACGCTTTCGATCTCCCCGAGAGCCTGATCGATCGGCAAGTACGCTATCTCGTCGAGCGCCAGCAGCGAAACGCCGCCGCCGGCGCCGAGCAGCCCTCGCTCGACGATCTCAGAAAAGAGCTACGGCCGCATGCCGAGCGTCAGGTAAAGGCGACGCTGCTGCTCGAGAAGATCGCCGAGAACGAGAAGGTCGATGTCCCTGACGCGGACGTGCAAAAACGCATCGAAGATGCGGCGCGCGGAGCCGGCCAGCAGGCCTCCGCGGTCCGGCAATTCTACGGCCGACCCGAGGCTCGTGAGTCCCTAAAGTCCCAAATGATCATGGATCGCACCATAGAATTCTTATTGGATCGCGCGGTGACGAAAGAAGTCGAGACTACCGTTGATGCACCCGACAAAAAACGCTAAAATGGCCTCGGATGATAGGGGGTTACGAGAAAACATGAGCTTCATTCCGATGGTCGTCGAACAGACCGGGCGCGGCGAACGGGCATACGACATCTATTCGCGGCTGCTCAAGGATCGGATCGTCTTTCTCGGCACGGTCGTTAACGACGACGTCGCCAATCTCGTCACCGCGCAGCTCCTCTTCCTCGAATCCGAAGACCCTGAGCGCGATATCTATTTCTACATCAATACGCCGGGAGGATCGGTTACCGCCGGTCTCGCGATCTACGACACGATGGAATACGTGAAGCCGCAGATCTCGACGGTCTGCGTCGGTCAGGCGGCCAGCATGGGCGCGATCCTTCTCGCCGCCGGCGCCAAGGGCAAGCGCTATGCGCTGCCGCACGCGCGCATCATGATCCACCAGCCGCTCGGCGGCTTCCAGGGACAAGCGACCGACGTGGACATTCAGGCGCGCGAAATCCTCAGGATGCGCGAAGAGCTCAACAATATATTAGCGAAACACACGGGCCAGAGCCTGAAGAAGATCGAGAAGGACACCGACCGGGATTTCTTCATGAGCGGTAAGCAGGCTCAGGAATACGGTTTGGTCGATGACGTCATCGCCAACCGTCCGGAAAAGAAGTAAGCAGTAAGCGAGGTTTTATGCCAAAGCATGGTGATGAGCGCTCGGGAAATTTAGTCTGTTCGTTCTGCGGCAAGAGCCAGGACGAAGTCCGCAAGCTCATCGCGGGTCCGACGGTATATATTTGCGACGAGTGTATCGATCTTTGCAACGACATTATCGCCGAAGAATGCGATCACGAGGAGGCGCTCGCCTCGTCGTCCACGGTGCCGAAGCCGGCCGAGATCAAGCGCGTGCTGGATCAGTACGTCATCGGCCAGGAGCGCGCGAAGAAGATTCTCGCGGTCGCGGTGCACAACCACTATAAGCGCATCGACAGCCAGATGGTGACGGGCGACGTCGAGCTGCAGAAGAGCAACATTCTGCTGCTCGGG
>DASWZY010000230.1:0-6985 GCA_036407055.1 Binatia bacterium | reverse complement strand
AAGGACAGCGGTTGTACTGCCGCACTTTGAATTTATTCGGCCTCTCCGCCTTCACCCGAAGACATGTCTTAGCCAATGAATACCTCCGATTTAAGCCGCGAACGGCATCCCGAGATGCTTGAGCAGCGCCCTGCCTTCGTCGTCGCTCTTGGCCGTCGTGACGATCGAAACCGTTAGGCCGCGCGTCTTGTCGACCTTGTCGGCCACGATTTCGGGAAAGATGACCTGGTCGCGCAGCCCGAGCGAATAGTTGCCGCGGCCGTCGAACGACTTCGGCGGAATCCCCTTGAAATCGCGCACGCGCGGCAGCGCCGCGTGAATCAGACGGTCGAGAAACTCATACATGCGGTCGCGCCTGAGCGTCACCATGCAGCCGATCGGCACGCCCTGGCGCAGCTTGAAGTTCGCGATCGCCTTCTTCGCTTTGGTGATGACGGGCTTCTGCCCGGTGATCGCCGCGAGCTCCGCCGCCGCGGAGTCCAGGACTTTTACGTTCTGTGTCGCCTCGCTGAGCGCCATGTTCAGCGTGATACGCTCGACGCGCGGGACTTGAAGGGTGTTCTTGTATTTGAACTCCTTCATCAGCGCCGGGACGACTTCTTCGTCGTATTTCTTTTTGAGTCTCGCAGCCATTTTTCAATCCAGCGGGTCGCCGCACCGGCGGCAGACGCGCGCCTTTTCCTCGCCCGTCGTCTGCTTGCCGCCGACGCGGACCGGAGCGTTGCACTTGTCGCACATCAGCATCAGGTTCGAGAGCGGGATCGGCGCCTCTTTCTCGACGATGCCGCCGGTCTGCTGCGGCCCGCGCGGGCGCTGGTGGCGCTTCACGATATTGATGCGCTCGATGATCGCGGAGCCTTCTTTCGGCAGGACCCTGAGGACTTTGCCGGTTTTGCGCCGCTCGCGTCCCGAGATCACCATCACGCTGTCGTTTTTCCTGATATGCACTGTCCTTCTCTCTTGCTTGAAAGCCGACTTTTACAGCACCTCGGGAGCGAGCGAGATGATCTTCATGAATTTCTTCGCCCTCAGCTCACGCGCCACCGGCCCGAAGATGCGCGTGCCGATCGGCTCTTTCTGATTATCGATCAGCACCGCCGAGTTTGTGTCGAAGCGGATGTAGCTGCCGTCGGAGCGGCCGAGCTCTTTCGCCGTCCGCACCACGACCGCCTTCGTCACTTCGCCTTTTTTCACCTTGGCGTTGGGAATCGCCTCTTTTACCGACACCACGATGATGTCACCGATCGAGGCGTACTTCCGCTTGCTGCCGCCCAAAACCTTGATGCACTGCACTTTGCGCGCGCCCGAGTTGTCGGCCACGTCCAGCACGGTTCTCATCTGAATCATAATTTGGTTCCGCGGCGAAGGCTCACGCCGTAAGCGCAGCGTCCGGCGCCGCCGTCGTATCGGCCACCGCGCGTTCGACGATCTTGGAGACGCGCCAGCGCTTGTCCCGGCTGAGCGGCCGGCTCTCGACGATCAGCACCCGGTCGCCGATGCGGCATTCGCTTTTCTCGTCGTGCGCCTTAACCTTGGTCCGGCGCTTGAGATATTTCTTATATTTCGGATGCAGCACGATGCGCTCGACTGCGACGATCACCGTTTTCTGCATCTTATTGCTGAGCACCACGCCCTGGCGCTCCTTGTGCATTCGTCTCGCTTCCATGCTCATTTCCCGCCCTTAGATTTCTCTTTCAAAACCGTCTCTATGCGCGCGAGATCGCGCCGGTCCTCCCGAATCTTCATCGCGTTTTCGAGGCGGCCGGTCGCCTTGCGCAGTTTGAGATGAAAAAGCTCCTCTTTGAGCTCGCGGCGCTTCTGTGTCAGCTCTTCCTCACCCAAATCCCTCAGCTCCTTAGCCTGCATGGGTCGCCCTTCTTCGCTCGACGAACATCGTCGGCAGCGAGAGCTTATGCGCCGCGAGGCGGAACGCCTCGCGCGCCAGAGCGGGCTCAACGCCTTCCATCTCGTAGAGGATGCGTCCCGGCTTGATGACCGCGACCCATGCTTCCGGCGAACCCTTGCCTTTGCCCATGCGCGTCTCGGCGGGCTTTTTCGTGATCGGCTTGTCGGGAAAAATGCGGATCCAGACCTTGCCGCCGCGCTTGAGATAGCGTGTGAGCGCAATGCGCGCCGCCTCGATCTCGCGCGCGCCAAGCCAGCCGCGCTCCAGCGCCTTGAGGCCGTAGTCGCCGAACGCGAGCGTCGAGCCGCGCAGCGCCATGCCCGCCCTGCGTCCCTTCTGTTGCTTGCGATATTTTACTTTTTTCGGTTCAAGCATTTTTGCCTTTTAACTTTTTACTTTTGCCTCGGCTATGCGCCCATCGCCTGCTTCTGCTGCTGCTCCTCTTCGGTCAGCACCTCGCCGCGGAAGATCCAGACCTTGACGCCGATGACGCCATAGGTGGTCTTCGATTCGGCGAAGCCATAGCTGATGTCGGCGCGCAGCGTGTGCAGCGGCACCCGCCCTTCGCGGTACCATTCGGTGCGCGCGATTTCCGTACCGCCAAGCCTGCCGGCGCATTGAATTCGTATTCCCTGGGCGCCCATGCGCATCGCGCGCGAGACGCTTTCCTTCATCGCGCGGCGAAAGGCCACGCGCCTCTCGAGCTGGAGCGCGACGTTCTCCGACACGAGCTGAGCGTCGAGATCGGGCCGGCGCACCTCGATGATATTCAAATAAATCTCGCGCTGCGTCAGCCGCGCCAGCTCCTTTTTCAATTTCTCGATCTCCGCGCCTTTCTTGCCGATGACGATGCCCGGACGCGCGGTGTGAATGTTGACCTTCGCCTTGGCGGCCGCGCTCTCGATCTCGATCTTCGAGACGCCGGCGTGGTAGAGGCGGCTCTTCAAAAAGTTTTTGATCTTGAAATCCTCATGGAGGAGCTTCGCGTAGTCGTGGCGCGCAAACCATTTAGAGTCCCAGGAATCGATGACTCCCACGCGAAAGAGTTTCGGATGCGTCTTCTGACCCATGCGCTATTTGCTCCTCTCGTCTACGACGACCGTAATATGCGCCAGCCGCTTGCGGATCTTCGTCGCGCGGCCCATCGCGCGCGGCATGAAGCGCTTCCACATGCCCGCGTCGCCGACCTCCGCGCGCTTGACGTAAAGATTGTCGACGTCGACGCTCTGCGTATTCTCCGCGTTGGCGACGGCTGAGCGCAAAGTCTTGGCGACGAGATCGGCAGCGCGCTTGGGCGTGAACTTGAGCGTGTTCAGCGCCTCTTCGACGCCCTTGCCGCGGATCTGATCGGCGACCAACCGCACCTTACGCGGCGAAAGCCGGACAAATCGGGTGACTGCGCGCGTTTCCATTTTTATGATCCGGCCTTCGGCGCGGCGCCGGGCGCCCTCGGGGCGGCTCCGGGGGCAGCAGCTGGCGCGCGAGGGGCGGCGCCGGGAGCTGCGCCCGGCGCGCCGGCGACTCCCTCTTTCGCCTCGCCTTTTCTGTCACCTGAATGAATGTAAAATGTTCGCGTCGGCGAGAACTCGCCCAGTTTGTGCCCGACCATGTTCTCGGTAACAAAGACCGGGATGAACTTGCGTCCGTTGTGCACGGCGAGCGTGAGGCCCACCATCTCGGGCGTAATCGTCGAGCGGCGCGACCATGTCTTGATCGCCCGTCTGTCTTTGGTCTGAGCCATCTTCTCGACCTTTTTCATCAGGTGCTGGTCGATGAACGGACCTTTTTTTACCGAGCGCGCCATCGTTATCTCGCCTCTCTCCGCTTGACGATGTATTTGTTCGTTGATTGATTTTTTCTCGTCTTGTAGCCTTTAGTCGGCTTGCCCCACGGCGTCATCGGATGATTGCCCTTTGAGCGCCCCTCGCCGCCGCCGTGCGGGTGATCGACGGGATTTTTCGCGATGCCGCGCGTCCAGCCGCGCCGGCCGAGCCAGCGGCTGCGTCCCGCCTTCCCGAGCGAGACGTTTTCCTGCTCGAGATTGCCTACCTGGCCGATCGTCGCGGAACACTCCGCGAGCACGTTGCGGAGCTCGCCCGAAGGCAGTTTCAGCAGCGCGTAGCCGGCTTCCTTCGCCATCAGCTGCGCGCCGGCGCCGGCGCTCCGGACCATCTGACCGCCTTTGCCGAGCTTGAGCTCGACGTTGTGGATGACCGTGCCGACGGGAATGAACTTCATCGGCAGGCAGTTCCCGGGCTTGATGTCGACGCCCTCGCCGCCGGCCATGACCTTGTCGCCGACCTTCATCTGGTCGGGCGCGAGGATGTAGCGGCGCTCGCCGTCGGCGTAGCAGAGGAGCGCGAGGCGCGCCGAGCGGTTCGGGTCGTATTCGATCGCCTGAACGCGCGCCGGAATGCCGCGCTTATCGCGCTTGAAGTCGATCAGCCGGAAGCGGCGCTTGTGGCCGCCGCCGCGATGATGGCTCGTCACGCGGCCGGTGTTGTTGCGGCCCCCGCTACGCCTAAGCGGCTCGACGAGCCCCTTCTCGGGCTTCGTCTTGGTGATCTCTTCGAAGCCGAGGCCCGTGCGGAAGCGGATGCCGTGCGACGTCGGATTGTAAGTTTTAATCGCCATGGAAAACTCAAAAATCCACGACGCGAATTACGCGCCGCCGAAAAAGTCGATCTTGTCCCCTTCTTTCAATGTTACGTAAGCCTTTTTCCACATCGGCAGCCGGCCGGCGCTGCGGCCGACGCGCTTGATCTTGCCGAGATAGCGCGTGAGGCGCACTTTCGTCACCTTCACCTTGAACAGCGTCTCGACCGCCTGCTTGACCTCGATCTTGTTCGCGTCGCGCTTGACGCGAAACAGGACCTGGTTAGTTTTCTCGCCGAGGAGGCTCCCCTTTTCGGTGACGAGCGGCGCCTCAATTATTTCCTGCGGTTCTCTCATGCCGCGAGCCTCTCTTCGATTGCGCGGAGCGCCTGCTCGGTCAGGATAAGGTGCTCGTAGCGGAGCAAATCGTATACGTTCAGACCGTCGACGCGCAGCGCCTTCACCTTCGGAAGATTGCGCACCGACAGCATCACTTTGGCGTCGTTCTCCGGCAGCACGATGAGCGCGCTCTTTACCTGAAGCTCCTCGAGCAACTGCCGCGCAAGCTTCGTCTTGGGCTCCGCGAGATCGAACGCGGCGAGCACGATGATCTTGCCTTCTTTGCGCTTTAAGCTCAGTGCCGAGAGGAGCGCCTCACGGCGCGCCGTTTTCGGCATGCGGTACGAGTAATCGCGCGGCGTCGGGCCGAAGATCGTGCCGCCGCCGACCCAGATCGGCGAGCGGATCGAGCCGGAGCGCGCTCTGCCGGTGCCTTTCTGGCGCCACGGCTTTTTGCCGCCGCCGCGAACAAAGCCCTTGCTCTTGGTCGCGGCCGTGCCGGCGCGCTTGTTGGCCTGGTGCGCGACGACTGCTTGATGGAGCAGATGCGGCCGTGGGGGGACGCCGAAGATATCTTCTTTGAATTCCGGATTAACGACCTGAGCCATGATTTATTTTTCTTTTGCTTTCGGGTCTGCCGGCGGCTGTGCCTTCTTGCGCGGCTTCGCCGCGCGCTTGATGATCACGACGCTGCGCTGCGCGCCGGGAACGGAACCTCTAATAAGGAGCAAATTCTCCTCGGGCCTGACCTCGACGATTTCGAGATTCTGCACGGAGATGCGCTCGTCGCCCCAGTGACCGGCCATGCGCTTGCCCTTGAAAACGCGTCCCGGGTAAGACCGGTTGCCGATCGAGCCGCCATGGCGGAAATATTCGTGCGTGCCGTGCGATCCCGGAAAGCCGGCGAAGCTCCAGCGCTTGATGACGCCGCTGAAGCCATGGCCCTTGCTGATGCCCGCGACATCGACGAAATCGCCCGACTTGAAGAGGTCGCCCGCTTTGATCTCCTGGCCAAGCTCGTACTCGCCGGCTTTGTCCGTGCGAAACTCGCGCAGCACTTCGAACGCGCCCTTGCCGGCTTTTTTAAAATGTCCCTGCTCGGGCTTGTTGACGCGCTGCGCCTTGCGGCTGCCGAAGCCGACCTGCAGCGCGTCGTAGCCGTCGCGCGCGGCGTCTTTCTTTTGCACCACGACGCACGGCCCGGTCTGGATGACGGTCACCGGCACAACCGTACCGTCCGCGCCGAATACCTGTGTCATGCCGATCTTTTTTCCCAACAAGCCGTTCATGATTTCAAATCCAATAGCTATTGAAGCTTGATCTCCACGTCCACGCCCGCGGCGAGGTCCAACTTTCCCAGCGCGTCGATCGTCTGCTGCGTCGGCTCCAGGATATCGAGCAGGCGCTTGTGCGTTCGGATCTCGAACTGCTCGCGCGATTTTTTATCGACGTGCGGCGAGCGGTTGACAGTGAAGCGCTCGATGCGCGTCGGCAGCGGGATCGGCCCGGCCACGCGCCCGCCGGTGCGGCGCACCGTCTCGACGATCTCGCCGACCGACTGATCGAGAACCCGATGATCGTATGCCTTCAGGCGAATGCGGATTTTTTCGTTCATGCTCTGGATTCCATCGGGTTTCCGGCCTTCGCGCTGATCTCCTCGGAGATCGCCGCCGGCACGGGTTCATAATGCGAAAACTGCATCGTATAAGTTGCGCGCCCCTGCGTCATCGAGCGGACATCGGTCGCGTAGCCGAACATCTGTGCGAGCGGCACCTGTGCTTGAATCACCTGCGCGCCGCCGCGCGGCTCCATGCCCAGAACCTTGCCGCGCCGCGAGCTGATGTTGCCGATGACCTCGCCCATGAACTCCTCGGGGGTCACCACCTCGACGGACATGATCGGCTCGAGCAGCACGGGTGAAGCCCTTCTCGCAGCCTCTTTGAAGGCCATTGAGCCGGCGATCTTGAACGCGATTTCCGAAGAATCGACGTCGTGATAGCTGCCGTCGAAAAGCGTCGCCTTGACGTCGACCACTGGATATCCCGCAATCGGGCCGTTGTCGAGCGCTTCCTTGATGCCCTTCTCGACGGCCGGAATGTATTCGCGCGGCACGCTGCCGCCCTTGATGGCGTCGACGAACTCGAA
>DASWZY010000229.1:0-3966 GCA_036407055.1 Binatia bacterium | reverse complement strand
GACGCCTTTGCGCCGAAATCGCCGCCGACGTGGACGATGTGAACTTTGATTTTTTCCTTCGGCACGCTGAAGTCTTCGGCCATCTGCTCGCGCAATCCCCATGGCCCCTTGTTCGACGCCCAGACTTCCGCGCGCCCGTCGGGATGCGCCTGCACCGTGCAGGCCGACGGCTCGATGTATCCGTGGTGCGACAACGGCGTGCGGAATGTATGCTCGAAGATGCGCGCCGCTTTCGCGAAGCCGGCTTCGAGATCGCCGTTCTTCCACACGACAAACGACTGCAGGTTGTGGCCCGACATGCCTTCGGGCAGCTTGGGTGAATTCTTATACTTGTTGCGATCTTCGTGAATGAGCGGCGAGGTCGGCTTCAACGCTTCGACGGGATCGTCGACGTGCGGCAGCTCTTCGTACTCGATATCGATAAGTCCGATCGCCTCTTCGGCGATCGCTTCCGTGTCGGCGGCGACCGCAGCGACGGCATCGCCGAACATGCGCACTTTGTCGCGCGCCAGCACCGGCTGGTCTTTCACCCTGGTACCGACGAAGATGTCTTTCACATCAGCGCCGGTGAGAACGGCCCGGACTCCCTTTAAGGCTGTGGCCTTAGACGTATCGATTTTTACGATGCGCGCATGCGCGAGCGAAGCGCGCAGCACCTTGGCCCACAGCAGCCCTTCGAACGGCAAGTCCGCCGCGTATTTGGTCTCACCCGTGACCTTCCCTACGCCTTCGACGCGGGGAAGCGCTTTCCCGATGCTGCGAAATGTAGGTTTCACGTCAGGAGAGTCCGTACAGCCGCGCGCAGTTGTCCCAGAGGATTTTTTTCTGGCTTTTCTTCGACACGCCCTTCATCTCGAGAAATTCTTCCACGGCTTCCGGGAAATCCGAGTCGCCGTGCGGATAGTCGGTGGAGAAGACAATGTTGTCGTCGCCGACGAGATCGATGATCATCGGCAGCTCCTTTTCGTGCTCGGTGGAAATCCAGCACTGGCGGTGAAAGTATTCGCTGGGCTTGAGTTTCCCTGCGGTGGGAAATCGGCCCTTCTCCATCGCGTTGTCCATGCGGTGGAGAAGAAACGACACCCAGCCGCAGTAGCATTCGAGAAACGCCAGTTTTAATTTCGGGTGGCGGTCGCAAACGCCGCCGCCGATGATGTCGGTCATCGCGAGCATGTTTTCCAGCGGATGCGAAACAACGTGCCGCAGCAGCAGATTGTCGCCGAAGCGGTCGCCGATCTGCGGCACCTCTCCCGCCGCGGCCGCGGAATGAAAGCCGATCGGCGCGCCGAGCTCTTCCAGGCACGACCAGAGCGAGTCGAAATAACGCGCGTGCCACGGCATGCTGCGGATCGGCTCGGGGCGCGTGAAGACCCCGACGAAGCCGAGCTTGTCGACGGCGCGCTCCGCTTCCTTCACGGCCTCGTTAGGATCGTGCAGCGGCAGCATCGCGACGCCCTTGAGGCGCTTGGGATCGGTCTCGCAAAAGTCGTGGAGCCAGTCGTTGTAGGCGCGCGCGATCGCGGCAGAGAGTTTGGGGTCCATCTCCTCGCGCATCATGACGCCGAGGCCGATCGAGGGATAAAGCGCCGCGACGTCCAGCCCCTCGCGGTCCATTGCCTTGAGCTGGGTCGCCGCGTCGAAGCCGTGCGCGCGGTAGTCGGCGATCTCTTTATCGATGCGCGTCGCGTCGAAGATGCCGCCCCTGTAAGTCGGCTTGTAGCCTTGCAGGATTTTCCCGTCGAGCAGCACCATCGCGGAGCTGCGCGCCGTCGAGCTCAGAATTTTCGGCGCGCGATCGCGATATGCGGGATCCATGTATTTCTCCCACAAGTCGCCCGGCTCTCTCAGATGCATGTCGGAATCGAGTATCTTAAATCCGTCTTTCATGTTGTGTAACGCCTTTTCTAAACTTTCAGAGATTCGCCGCCGCCTTGGCGCCGCACCTTCTCCAACACCAGCGCTCCCAGCGCGACATCCGCCACTCCCTGCCCCGCATTATTTTTGAAAAGCGTAATTTGCTCTGCGCTCGACCTGCCCGGTGCTTTACCGGCCAGGATCGCTCCGATCTCCACCCACTGCTCCCAGCGGACGACGCCGCGCTCGACGGGGTCGAAGATGTCCGCCTGCTCGTCCTGGACCGCCTGCTGCACGGACGCAATCCCCAGCACGTCGCTGCGTCTGAGCGTCGCGTCGTCGATCTCGCGCCGCTTGGCGCCGGCGAAACCGCCTTTGACGAGCCCCACGTTGCTGCCGACGATGGACGTCACATGCGTGCCGGGCTCGATCCACTCGCCGTCGAACACCGGCACGCTCGAATTCGTCGCGGTCAGAACGATGTCCATGCCGCGCAGCGCTTCCTCGGGGCGCGTAACCGGCTGAATCTCGAGATCCATGATCGGCGTCATCTCCGCCGCAAATCGGTTTCGATTTTCGGGCGTCCGGCTATAAACCTTGACGCGCTTAAGTTTGCGAATCCGAGCCAGCGCGACCAGATGGTTGCGCGCCTGGCCCGACGCGCCGAAGATGCCGACGCTCTCCGCGTCCGGCCGCGCGAGAACTTCGGTGCCGACGGCGCTGGTCGCCGCCGTCCTCAGCCCCGTCACGGCGACGTTGTCCGGCAGCTCGGAACAGGTGAACTCGCCGATGATGATCGCCTTCAGCTCTCCCTCGGCGGCGTCGTAGAGAACGGTGACGGGATGGTTGAGCCGGGGATATTCCTGGTGATCTGAAAACGGCTTGACCCACTCGCAGTGCGTCATCAGACCGGTCGCGCCGGCGGCGGGAACTCCGCCCTGGTGCACGCTCACCCTTACGCCGGTAGGGATGTGAATGCGGCGGCGCGGCGCGTTCAATTGAGGATTTTCGCCCCAGGCGAGAAATCCCGTGCGCACCGCGTCGATCGCCTCCGCCATGGTCACGACGCCTTTGACCTGATCGGGCGGTATCAGCAACGCTTCCATGATGATCAATCGTGGATGTCCCGCGCGCCATCGCGCGGAACTTTCCTTCGCGCAAGAAGTATCAAACCCCGCGCCTAAGTCAATTGCGCGCGGCGGAGACGCGCCTTGAGACCGAATAGCAGCGGCGCCATGTAGGAGACGAACTGCTTGCGGTAAATCAGCGTCGATTTCTTATCGCTCCTCCGGTAGTGGATCGGAACTTCCATCAGCTTCCAGCCGTTCGCGCGGGCCTTGACGATCGTTTCGACCTGAAGGCCGAAGCCGCGGCTCGAAAGCTCGAGGCGATCGAGTTTGGACTTTCTGTAGAGGCGGTAGCCGGTCGTGAGATCTTTGATCTTCACACCGACAAAATGCTTCGCCATGAAATTATACGTCCGCGTGAGAACATGCCGTTTGAACGATAGCTCCGCTTTGCCGCCCTTCACGAAGCGCGATCCGATGATCAGATCCGCTTCGTCTCGGCGTTCCAGCAGCTTGGGAATCTCGCCGGGCTCGTGGGAGAGATCGCAGTCCAGCGTAATGACGAACTTGCCGCGCGCGGCGCGAAAGCCTTCCCGAAGCGAGAGGCCGAGATTGCCCGGCGCATCGGGACCGAGATGGATGACGCGCACGCGCTCGTCTTTTTCCGCGATCGCATCGCCGATCGCGCCGGTGCGGTCGCTGCTGTAGCCGTCGATGAGAATGACTTCACCGGAAATTCGTTCGCTTTCGAGAACGGCGAGAATGCGCTCAATCACCGCGGCGACGGTTTTTTCCTCGTTCAGCGCCGGCAGCACGACGGAAATCTCGGGTGCCGCCATATCAGGACCCGTGAGCCGGCGAGCGGCATACGCCGCTGCCGTAATCTCCGGCCGGCCGCGGCACGTAAAAGAACCGCGGCGATCGCTCCGCCTGCAATCGCTGATAATTTTCCGCAATCGCCGCCAGCGTGCCGGGGGTCCAGCGCGTCAGCGTCGTGAACGAGAGATAGCGCGCGCCGCAAAGCGCGTCGTCGAGATCGGCATCG
>DASWZY010000228.1:0-9235 GCA_036407055.1 Binatia bacterium | reverse complement strand
GATCGTGCGCCTGGCGCAGGACTTCTCGATGCGCTATCCGCTGGTCGACGGCCAGGGCAATTTCGGCTCGATCGACGGCGACCCGCCCGCGGCGATGCGCTACACCGAGATTCGCATGTCGCGGCTCGCCGACGAGATGCTTGCCGACCTCGAGAAAGAGACCGTCGACTTTGCGCCCAACTACGACGATTCGCTGCGCGAGCCGACGGTTCTCCCTTCGCGCATCCCGAATCTGCTCGTCAACGGCGCGGCCGGCATCGCCGTCGGCATGGCGACCAATATTCCGCCGCACAATCTCGGCGAGGTCATCGAGGGGCTGGTCGCCATGGTCGCGCGGCCGGAAATCACCATCAAAGAACTCATGGAGTACATCCCGGGACCCGACTTCCCGACCGGCGGATTCATCCACGGCAAGGCGGGCATCGTCCAGGCGTACGAAGAAGGGCGCGGCATCGTTCAGATGCGCGGGAAAGTCTACACCGAGACGATCAAGCGGACCGGGCGAGAGCAGATCATCGTCAGCGAGATCCCCTTCATGGTCAACAAGGCGCGGCTGATCGAGCAGATCGCCGAGCTGGTGAACGAGAAGCGGATCGAGGGCATCAGCGATCTGCGCGACGAGTCCGACCGCGAGGGCATGCGCATCGTTATCGAGCTCAAGCGCGACGCCGTTGCCGAGGTCATCGTCAACCAGCTCTACAAGCACACCCCGCTGCAGGAGTCCTTCGGCGTCAACATGCTCGCGATCGTCGAAGGCCGCCCGCGAGTCTTGAACCTGAAGGAAGCGCTTAAGGCCTTCCTCGACCACCGCAAAGAGGTCGTCACCCGCCGCACCGCCTACGACCTGCGCAAGGCCGAGGAGCGGCTCCACATCCTCGAGGGCTATAAGATCGCGCTCGATCACCTCGATGCCGTCATTGCGCTCATCCGCGCGGCGCGCGACGCGAAAGTCGCCAAAGAAGGCTTGATGCAGAATTTCGGTCTGAGCGAGATCCAGGCGCAGGAGATCCTCAACCTCAGGCTCCAGCGCCTGACCGGCCTCGAGCGCGACAAAATTCTCGAAGAACACAAGGAAACCGTCGAGATCATCGCCAACCTGCAGGCGATCCTCGCCGACGAAAAGGAGATCTACCGCATCATCGTCGAGGAGCTTCAAGAGATCAAAAAGAATTACGGCGACGCGCGGCGCACCGAGATCATCGACCGCACCGAGGAGATCTCGATCGAGGACCTGATTGTCGAAGAGGACATGGTGGTCACGATCTCGCACGAGGGCTACATCAAGCGCAACCCCGCCGCGCTCTATCGCGCGCAGCGCCGCGGCGGCAAAGGCAAGATCGGCACGACCACGCGCGAGGAGGATTTCGTCGAATACCTCTTCGTCGCCTCGACGCATTCGTTTATTTTATTTTTCACGACGGTCGGCAAAGTCTACTGGATCAAGGTCCACGAGCTGCCGCAGGCCGGGCGCGCCGCGCGCGGGCGCCCGATCGTCAACCTGCTCAATCTGGAGCAGGGTGAGCGGGTATCCGCGTTTCTGCCGGTCAAGGAATTCCAGGAAGGGCAAAATGTCGTCTTCGCCACGAAGCGCGGGCTGATCAAAAAGACCGAGCTCATGGCGTACGCCAATCCGCGCGCGAGCGGCATCCGCGCGATCGCGATCGAGCCCAACGACGAGGTCATCAGCGTTCGCCTCACCGACGGCAACCAGGAGATCATTCTCACCACTTCCGAGGGCCAGTCGATCCGCTTCAAAGAATCGCAGGTGCGCTCGACCGGCCGCGATACCTACGGGGTCGTCGGCATGACGCTGGAGACGGACGACGCTGTCGTGAGCATGAACATCCTGAGCCTCGGTGCCGATATCCTGACGGCGTCGGAAAAAGGCTACGGCAAGCGCACGCCGATGGACGAATACCGCCTCCAGTCGCGCGGCGGCAAAGGCATCATCACGATGAAGACAACCGACAAGACCGGCCGGGTCGTCGGCGTGCAGATGGTCACCGAGGACGACCAGCTCATGCTCGTCACCAACATCGGCAAGATCATCCGCCTGCGCGTCAAAGACATCCGTATTATCGGACGGAACACGCAGGGCGTGCGCCTGATCGACCTCGAAGACGGCGAACGGCTCGTGTCGCTCGCCCGTCTGGCGGAAAAAGAGGAAGAGGAAGAGAGTGCGCCTGAGCCGCCCGCATCTCCGCCAGCCGAGCCCGAGGGGTAGCTGTTGCTGAAAGCCCCCCTTCGATGAAGAACGAACGAAGCAGAATCCGCCGCCTACGCGCGTAAGAGATCGAATCCAATGGGCCGTGTAATCGGAGTCATCGGCGCGGGCGGCTGGGGCACTGCGCTCGCCAAGCTGCTCGCCGAAAAAGAGCATGACGTCACGCTCTGGTGCCACGGCGAGCAAAGCTTCCGTGACATCCGGCAGGACAAAGAGAATCCCGCTTACCTCCGGGGCATCAAGCTGCCGTCCGCGATCAAAGCCACCCGTTTGCTCGACGAAGCCGTCCAGAAAAAAGACGCCCTCTTTCTCGCGGTGCCGTCGCACTATTTTCGCGCTGTCGTCGGCGCGGCGGCGACGGCCGTCGACGCTAAATCCATCCTGGTCTGCGCGACGAAGGGTATCGATGAAACAAAGCTCGCGCCCATGGGCGAGGTGCTGAAAGAGATCTTCGGCGCCGGCCAAAAAGAGCGGCACGCCTTCTTATCCGGGCCGACTTTCGCCCTCGAAGTCGCGCGCGGGCAGCCGGCGGCGGTAACCGTCGCCGCTCTCGACGACCGCGTCGGCCGAGCGGTCCAGGATATGCTCGGAGGGCCCAATTTTCGCGTCTACACCTCGCGCGATATCATCGGCGTCGAGATGGGCGGCGTCGTCAAGAACGTGATCGCGATCGCGGCCGGCATCAGCGACGGCCTCGGCCTGGGGCTCAACGCGCGCGCCGCGCTCGTCACGCGCGGCCTCGCCGAGATGACGCGGCTCGCGGTCAAAATGGGCGCCGACCCGCTCACGCTCTCGGGCCTGCCCGGTCTCGGCGACCTCGTTCTCACGGCGACCGGCGATCTGAGCCGCAACCGCAGCGTCGGCCTCGAGATCGCGCGCGGCAAGAAATTGGACGAGATCACGCGCGGCACGCGCACGATAGCGGAAGGCATCACCAACACGCGCTCGGTTTACCTCCTCGCGCAGAAGCTCGGCGTCGAGACGCCGATCGTCGAGCAGATGCACCGCGTGCTCCATGAAGGGAAAAATCCGCTGGAGGCGGTAAAAGAATTGATGCAGCGTACACTGAAGGCGGAGCTGGCCTAGAATCCAACCGCAGAAATTGACAAATTCACCCCTATATGATTCAACTCTGAGTTCGGCTGAGGAGCGGCCGGCCGGAGGACTTAAGGCATGAAACGAACCTATCAACCGAGTAATATTCGACGGAAGCGGACGCACGGTTTTTTGGCGCGGATGGCGACGCCCGGGGGGCGCAATGTGCTCAAGCGCAGGCGGGCGAAAGGGCGAAAACGTCTCACCGTGAGCGTTCCGCCGAAACGGCCGCGCACGTAGGGAATGGAGCCCGCGTCTGGGGGAGAAGGTTTTCCTAAACGAGCCCGCCTCACCAAGCGCTCCGAGTTTCTAATCCTCACGCGGGAGGGAAAAAGAGTCCACACCTCCCATTTTATCGTTCTCAGCAAGAGGAATAGCGTGGGTCAAAGCCGGCTCGGCATCACCGTCACCACCCGGATCGGACACGCGCCCGCGCGGAACCGCATCAAGCGACTCGTGCGCGAATTTTTCCGCCGGGAGAAGAACCGAATGATTCAGTCGAGCGACATCGTGGTCATCGCCAAACAGGGCGCCGATCGGCTCTCATTTGCCGACGTCGCCCACGAGCTCGAAAGGGTCTTGACCCGCGGCTCCGGGCCGGCTTAGAGGCACGACTTGGGCAAAAAACTGGTTCTTCTCGCAATCGGCGCCTACCGCACGGCCGTCTCTCCCCTGCTTCCCGGCGCCTGCCGCTTCTATCCGAGCTGCTCGGCGTATGCCGAAGAGGCGGTCAGCCGTTTCGGCGTTTTCCGCGGCCTCCGGATTGCGCTCCTTCGCGTGCTCCACTGCCATCCGGGATACCCGGGCGGCTACGATCCCGTCCGAGAGTAAACCTTCATGGAAAAACGCGCGCTCATAGCGGTCGCCCTCTCGCTACTGATTCTAATCGGTTATCAGCTGGTTGTTTCGCATTTTTTTCCCGCTCCCCCGCCGCCGCAGATAGACCTGAAGCGGGAAGAAAAGCCACCCGAGACGCCGCCGCCGGCGGCGCGCGAGGCATTGCCCGCGCCGCAGGAGCAGGCCAAGCTTCAGCGGGCGAAACCACAAGCTCCCGGCAAAGCCGAGGCTGCGCGCGAGATCAAGATCGAGACCGACGATTACATCGCGCTCTTTACGACCCAGGGAGCGCGCTTGAAAAGCTTCCAGCTGAAGCATTACCGCGCCACGGTCGCCGAAGACAGTCCGCCGCACGACATGATCGCGTCGATTCCGGGCGTTCCGTATCCCCTCGGCGTCGAAGTCCCCTCGGCCGATGGGAGCGCGGTGCTCAGCGACGAAGGCGTGAGCTACTCGGCGTCCGGCGGCGATCAGCGCCTCTCGGGCGCGCAGCAGGGCCGGCTGTCGTTCCAGGGTCAAATTCCCGGCGGGCCGGCTGTCTCGAAAGAGCTCACGTTCACGGGCCAGGGCTACACGATCGGCCTGAACCTCGCCGCGCCGGGCGCCGCGGCGCCCGCGATCGTTCTTACCGCCGACGGCCGCCCCGCGAGTCCGAACAGCGACACGCCGTTCGAAGGACTGTTAGCCGACATCAACGGCAAATTCGTGCACGAGCACGGCGATGCGCTCAAAAGCAAATCCTGGACCGGTAAAGTCGGCTGGGCGGGCTTCGGCCATACCTATTTTCTATTTGCCGTTTTGCCTGACCAAGGGGTGGAGCAAACGGTGACGGTGCGCGAAACCGGACCGGCGGTTCTGCTGGCCGTCGCTCAGCCGCCGACGGCGAAAGGCAAGGCACTATTTATCGGGCCGAAGGAGCTCGACGTCCTAAGGAGCGTCGGGCGCGGCCTCGAGCACTCGATCAATTTCGGCTGGTTCGCGTTCATCTCGATCCCGCTCCTCTACGCGCTGCACTTTTTCAACCGCTTCACCGGCAGCTACGGCCTGGACATCATCCTTCTGACGGTCATCATCAAGGTGGTGCTGGCGCCGCTCACGCACAAGAGCATGGTGTCGATGAGACAGATGCAGCGATTGCAGCCGCAGATGGAGCGGCTGAAGGAGAGATACAAGGACGATAAGGAAGGCTTGAACAAAGAGATCATGGAGCTTTACCGCCGCAACGGGGTGAACCCCTTCGGCGGGTGCCTGCCGATGCTGGTTCAATTCCCCGTTTTTATCGGCCTCTATAACGCGCTCCGGACGCCGATCGAGCTGCGCCACGCGCCGTTTTTCTGGATCAAGGACCTGTCCCGCCCCGATTGGGAATCGCTGCCGATCGACTTCGCAGGCTGGCACTTCGGTATTCCGATTCTGACGCTGCTGATGGGCGCCAGCATGTTTTTGCAGCAGTGGATGACGCCGAGTGCCGGCGATCCGAATCAAAGACGCATGATGATGATCATGCCGGTCGTCTTTACCTTTATGTTCATCAACTTTCCGTCGGGTTTGACGATTTACTGGCTCGTCAACAACCTGCTCAGCATCGGGCAGCAGTACGTCACGAACCGCATACATAAGTGAAAGAACCTCCGATGGACACCGTCGAGGCCGAAGGCGACACTCTCCAAGCGGCGATCAACAACGCACTGAAAATCCTCGGCGTCGGCCGCGACGACGCCGTGATTGATGTCCTGGTCGAGCCAAGGCGCGGCGTGCTCGGCATCGGCGCAAAAAAAGCGCGCGTGCGTGCATCGCTCAAGCTTTCCGCCGAGGACGACGATGCCGCCGAGCAGCGCGGAGCGCGCGCGCCGCAGCGAAAGGTCGATCCCGCCGACGTCGCGGCAGCGGAGAAAAAAGGCCGCGACGCGCTGAGCGAGATCCTCCGCCATATGGATGTCGCCGCGCAGGTCGTGGCCAAGCGCGGCGACGCGCCGGAAGAGATCGTCTTCGAGATCCAGGGCGACACCGGCGGCATCCTCACCGGCAACAAAGGGCAGGCGCTCGAGGCGCTGCATTATTTATTGACGCGCATGATTGCCGAGACACGCCGCGGCGTTCACTTCGAGATCGACGCCGAAGGCTACCGCGATCAGCGGCGCAAGGCGCTGGAAGATATGGCGCTGAGGCTCGGAGAAAAAGCGAAGCGGCAGCGCAAGGCGGTCAACGTCGATCCGCTAGGCCCCGCGGAGCGGCGCATCGTGCACGCCGCGCTCGCCGACGATCCCTGGCTCACCACGAAGAGTCTGGGGACCGGCACCTACCGGCGCATGCTCATCGTCCCCGAGGGCGACCGCAAGCGAAAAGAAGAAGAGAAGCCGAAGTCCGCAAAGCAGGAGAGCCGCGAGCGGAAGACGTAGCGAGGTGAAGAGTTAACAGGGTTGAAGGGTTAAAAACTCAGGGAGCGGAACCTGTATTTAACCCTTCAACTCTTAAACCCTGAAACCCTTAAACCGTTTTAGTCGGTTCCCACCCATCCCGATCCCGACACGTCGATGATCTGATCGTCGGGTCCCAGGCACTTGATCTCAAAGTACGATTGCGGATTTTTTGCGTCCGTCGGCGTTACGTTGACGCGCTCGCCGAGCGGCTTGCCGCCGTGCGCCGCGACGCTCGCGAGCGCCGCATCGACGTCGTCGACCTGAAATCCAAGATGCTCGATGCCGAGCTTGTCGCCGCCCTTGAGGATCGCGAGATTGATGTGGCCGTCGGTCAAGTAAATGCCGTTCTTTCCCAGCCCCGCGCGCTTGAGACCGAACGTGTCCTGATAAAACGCGGCCGTCTTCTCGGGATCGGCCGTGCGGATCGCGACGTGTTTGATTCTCGCCATGGCGTTCACTCCTATTTGACGATGTCTTTATGCGGCTTCTTCAGCATCCAGTTGACCATCTCCTCGACGGTTTCGGACTCTTTGCCGTAGAAGCCGTGCTGCGCGAACGGATCGCACGGCCCGCTCTTCGGCGTCTCCCCGCCCATAACGGTTATCAGCGGATATTTGCCGGCTTGGCGCTGCGCGTCGGCGTACTGCGTATACTGGCATTGATCGGACACGTGATGCACGAACAGCAGCGGAACTTTGATCGTCGCGAAGTCGAATTTGCTGAGCCCCTGCTTCGACGGCGACGATCCCGCCCTGCTGAACAGCGTCGAGGTCAGAACGACCCCGGCGATCTGGTCGCCGAAGCGCGCGCCGAGCGCGGCGGCCGAGATCGTGCCGCGGCTCGTGCCGATGAGGAACACGGGCTTGTCGGGAAATCGTTTTTTGACGTCGGCAACGACCGCGGAAATGTCGGTGAAATGGTCCGCGCCTAGTCGAAACACGTCGTCCATGCCGTCGCCGCGCTGCTGATCGGACGGCGCGTCGACGATCGCGGCGACGACACCGCGCTTGACGAAATCGGCGCGCACGCGAACAAGGAAATTATCCTGCCCGAACTTGGGCTGGCCGTTCTCGGTGCGGAGCTTGATGTAGCCGCCGCTTCCCGGAAATAGAATCGCGATCGCCTGCGGGTTTTTCGGCGCGCTCGCGAGGAAATAGGTCTCGGTCACGCCCGGGCGCGTCTGCAGCGGGATGACTTCCTGCGCCGCAGCCGAAAAAGCAAAAACGAACAGGAACGCGAGCGCTGAACCGCCGAACGTTGCAACTCGCATGCGACCTAAACGGAGGCGACGAGCGCCCGGCGGACGAGATTCTTCGCGAGGTCGATCTTGTAGACGTTGTCCTTCATCGGCCGAGCGCCGTCGAGGGCGATCTCGGCGGCCTTCTGCGCGGCGCCGTCGTCGATCGGCTTGCCGCGCAGGAACTCCTCCACCTTCGGCACGCGCCACGGGATCGGCGCGACGCCGCCGAGCACGACGCGCGCGTCGCGGACGGCGCCGCCCGCGCTCTGCACGACCGTCGCGACGCTGACGATCGCGTGGTCCCACGCCTGGCGCTCCCGGGCTTTGTAGTAGAATCCCTTGCTGCCGGCCTTCGGCAGCGGCACTTGAATCTCTGTCACGATGTCCGCCGGGCCCAGAATGTTCTCGCGCCGGGCGTTCACCTGCGGCGTCACAAAAAATTTCTCCAGCGGGATCGTCTTCTCGCCCGCGGGCCCGGCGATCTTGATCCTGGCATCGAGCGCCACGAGCGCCGGCGCGAGATCGGACGGATGGACGATGTAGCTCGGGCCGCCGCCGATAATCGCGTGGTAGCGGTTGTCGCCCGAGACGGAGTAGCAGATTTCGCCGCCTTTGCGCAGGCAGACGTGGCTCGCCGAGCGGAAGTACCAGCAAAACGGCCGCTGGCAGAGATTGCCCGCGACCGTGCCGGCATTGCGAATCTGCGGCGAGGCGGCTTCGCCGGCGGCCTGCGAGAGAAACAATAATTTTTCCTGCACCCCTTTGTGCTCTTCCAGCTCAGAGAGCGTCGTCAGCGCGCCGATGCGAAAGCCGCCGGCGTCTTCCTTGATGTAATTCAACCCGGGAATCGTCTTTAAGTTGACGATGTAGTCGGGCGTCGCGACGCGCACCTTCATGAGCTGGAGGTATTCGCTGCCGCCGCCGACCACGGCCGCGTTTTTCTTCTCGTTGGAAAACTTTTGCAGCAGGCCGACCGCCTCTTTCACGCTTTTAACGTCGACGTTTTCGAAAGCTTTCATCGCTCGTCCCTCCGGCTGGTCAAACCTGGATCGCGCGCAGGATCTTGTCGGGCGTGATCGGCAGCTCCTTGAACCTTTTTCCCGTCGCGTTAAAGACCGCGTTGGCGATCGTGCCGACCGACGCCGTGATCGGCGGCTCGCCGACCGGTTTACCGCCGAACGGTCCGTATGGATCCGAAGAGTCTACGAACAGAACCTCGATCTCCGGCACTTCGAGATGCGTCGGGACCTTCGCGTCCCGGTAATTGGGGTTGATCGGGACCGCCGTCGGCGTGTCGATCACCAATTCCTCGGTAAACGCCATGCCGATGCCCTGGACCACGCCGCCCTTCACCTGGCTCGCCGCGGTGAGGCGGTTGATGATCGTGCCGCTGTCGTGCGCGGCCACGTAGCGCATGAG
>DASWZY010000227.1:0-20666 GCA_036407055.1 Binatia bacterium | reverse complement strand
CTCCGCGTTGTCGATCTCGCGCGTCGGCGCAAGCGGGACTTTTTTCTTCTCTGCGTCGGTTCCGTAGAAATAGGCGAACATGCCGTCGCTGCCGCCGATCGTGTTCGGCAACTTCTCGTCGAGGACGAGAGTCGAGTTGCCGAGCCGCGCTATGACGTCGACGCGGTTCAGCACGGCGCTGCCGGCTTCGTTATTGCGCACGTTCGTGATGTGCATCCCGGGCTCGAGCCATTCGGGCTCGATCACCGGAATCAGGGAGTCCGTCGTCATCGCGACAATGCCCGCGCCACGCACGGCTTTCTCCGGCTTATCGACCGCTTCGACGGTGATTTTCAGTTGCGCTTCCATCTCGCGCGCGTAACTCTCGCGGTTCGCCTTGGTCGGGCTGAAGACGCGGATCTTCTCGATGCGCCGCACGTGGCAGATCGCCTCGGCGTACGTGCGCGCCATGCCGCCGGAGCCGAGCATGCCGAGCGTGCGCGAGTTTTCGCGCGAGAGATACTTGGCGCCCAGGCCGGCGCAGGCGCCGACGCGCATGTGCTGCAGATAGCCGTCGTTGATCAGGCAAAGCGGCTCGGCGTTGCGCACGCTCAAGACGAAGATGAGTCCGCAGTATGTGCCGCGCTCGATGCAGTATTTGTCTTCGACCTGAAACTCTCCCTGGCGCTCCCATGCGAGCATATCGGACTTCATGCGAATCGCGAAGACGCCGCGTTTTCGCGACGCGCCCTCCATCGTCCCCCAGCGGTAATAGTGCGGCTCCTGCGGGACGTAGAAGTCGATGCGCGGCCGGTATCCCGCGCGCAGCTCGTTCAACTCGCGGTAGGCGTCTTCCATCGCCTCGATGCAGGAGGGCATGTCGAGCACTTGCGCCACGTGGTCGTTGGTGAGAAAGATCATCTTGGCCTCCTCTGATGAGTCGTGCTATAGCCTCAGCGGACGGCGATGTAAAGGGAAGCTCATGCTGATACTAAGCAACGACGAAATCGAATCACTGCTCACGATGGACGGGGCGATGGCGCTTTTAGAAAAGGCCTATCACGCGCAGGCCGAAGGCAGAGCGACCTACCGGCCGCGCGCCGATTTGTACGTGCCGTCGCCGGCCGAAGGCGGCGTCTACGCGTTCAAGTCGATGGAAGGCGGGATGGCCGATCCGCCGGTCGTCGCGCTGCGCTTGAACTCCGACGTCATTCACTGGGAGCGCCGCGGCGACACGCTCGTCAAGGACAAGATTCCGCGCGCCCCCGGCGGGCAGTGGGTCGGGTTGGTGCTGTTGTTTTCTTCGGCGACGGGCGAGCCGCTCGCGATCTTTCCCGACGGCGTCATGCAGCGCATCCGCGTCGCCGCGACGAGCGCGCTCGCCGCCGCGCGTATGGCGCGGGAAGACGCTTCTGTGCTCGGCATGCTCGGCTCCGGCTGGCAGGCCGGCTCGCACGTGCCGGCGATATGCGCGGTGAGAAAGATCAAGCGCGTGCAGATCTTCAGCCCGACGAAAGCGAACCGCGAGCGCTTCGCCGGGGAGATGGCCGCGCTCACCGGCCTCGAATGCGTCGCCGTCGAGAGCGCCGAGGCCGCGGCTGCGGGATCCGACCTGCTCGTCGCTGCCACGAACGCGGCGTCCCCGGTCGTCAAGCCGGAATGGCTCAAGCCGGGACTGTTTCTCACGTGCGTCAAGGACAGCGAGCTAGGCGAGCCGACGATCCGCAAGTGCGACCGCGTCATCATCCACGTGCGCCGCCACGCGCCCGATAACTATATCGCTGGAATCGACGAGAAGGTCTCGGCGCACGATCCGATCGACGTGCTGAGCGGCAAGACGAGCGCTTCCGAGGCCGAGCCGCCGCCTTTCTGGACAGCCAATCCTGAGATGAAGGACCTGATCGCGGGAAAAGTTCCCGGCCGCTCGTCGCGCGACGAGATCACCTGCTTCATCAACAACATCGGCATCGGGCTGCAATTTGCGGCCCTCGGCGCCGCCGTGTTGGAGCAGGCGCGCTCCAAAGGCGCCGGTAGAGAGCTTCCGACCGAGTGGTTCACCCAGACTGTCCATCCTTAGGGCCCACGTTCGCGTCTGGACAGCCCGCATCAAAAGCGATAAAAAGCGCATTGGTCTATCTAGATTCTCATCAACCTCCGAACCATTGCGGTGGATAACATGAGAACCAACAACCGATTGGCAATCCTGATAGCGGCCCTGGCGATTTTATTGGCGGGCCAATCCGCGGTCGCCGCCGAGAAGCTCGTCGGTCTTTATTCCGCGCAGGTGATGTCGCAGTCGCTTCCCTGGATCGCGCAGGAAGCCAAACTCTTTCCGAAGTACAATCTCGATTTCGACCTCGTCTACATTTCATCTTCCCCGATGGCGACGGCGGCCATCGTCGGCGGCGACGTCGAGGTGATCCTCACCGGCGGCGTCGGCATCGTGCGCGCCTACGTCCAGGGAAACACCGACCTGGCATTCATCGGCGGCGTCAAGAATGTCATGACGCAGAGCGTCGTCGCCGGCCCGGCGATCAAGCGGCCGGAGGATTTGAGGGGTAAAAAAGTCGGGGTCAGCCGCATCGGCGGCAACACGCATTATTTCATGATTCAGATCGCCCGCCGCCACAATCTCGAGCCGGGCCGCGATTTCACGTTCATCCAGACGGGCGGCGATCCCGAAGCGATGGCCGCCCTTATTTCGGGAAGCATCGACGCCGCGGTGCTGACGCCGCCGTCGGACGCGATCGCGCTGGCGCAGGGGCAGCATTACGTCGTCTACGGCCCGGATTTGAAGATTCCCTACGCCGCGACGATCTTTGTCGCCAAGCGATCGACCATGGACAAGCGGCCGACCGCGATACGCTCCTTCATGCGCGCGATGGCTGAGGCGGAAAAAATTATGCACACCGACCGCGATTTGGTGTATCGCGTCTTGGGCAAGAAGCTCCGTGTGACCGATAAAAGAATCCTCGATGCCGCCTACAACGCCGAGATCAAGGCGCTGGAATCGCGGCTGGCGATGAGCACGGAATCGATCCAGGCGATGATCGAGGACGTGGGGCAGACCGACCCGCGCGCGAAGAAGGTCAAGGCGCAGGAGATGATCGACACGCGCTATATCGACGAGATGGAAAAGAGCGGCTTCTTCGAGCAGATCTGGAAAAAGTAGGAGAATCGTATGCAGGCACTTAAAGACGCGATCAGGGTTATCGATTCCGACGGCCACGCGCGTGACATCGACGATCTCTTGAAGCCGTATCTGCCCGAGCCGTACCGGAGCCGCAGAGCGCCTTTGCTGCCGCGCGAGACATTCGACCGCAATCTCGGCGGCACGCTCGGACACGCAGGCGTCAAGCTCGAAGACCGTCTGTCGGCGATGGATACCCAGCAGATCGACACCGCGGTGCTTTACCCCACATCGGGACTGGGCATCGGGCGCGTCCGCGAAAAGGATTACTCCGTCGCGCTCTGCCGCGCGTACAACGATTTTATCTCCGATTATTGCAAAGGATCGCCGCGCCTGAAGGCGGTGGCGAACCTGCCCGTCAACGATCCCGAAGCGGCCACCGCCGAGCTGCGCCGCGCGGTGACGCAGCTGGGACTTTGCGGCGGCATGCTCGCGGCCCAGGCGCATAACAAGAACCTCGGCGCCAGGGAATTCCACCCGCTCTACAAAGAGGCCGAGGCGCTCGACACGCCGATCGCGATCCACGCCTTCGGCGGCGACGAGCCGGGAACCGACATTTTCGAGCAATTCATCGCGATCCATACGTGCGGCCACCCGTTTCCCGTTCTCCGGCAGCTGACGGCGATGCTCTTCGCCGGCATCCCGGAATTATTTCCCAAGCTCCGCATCGGCTATCTCGAGATCGGCTGCGGCTGGATTCCCTACTGGGCCGAGCGCATGGACGAAGAGTGGGAGAAGCGCGGCAAGGTCGAGGCGCCGCTGTGCAAGAAGAAGCCCAGCGAATATCTCACCGGCGGAAAAATCTACTACGGCTGCGAGCCCGAAGAAAAGATGATGGGCTACATCGTGAACGAGATCGGCTCCGAGACGCTCATGTACGCCTCGGACTACCCGCACTGGGACATGACTTGGCCGGAGTCGGCGTCGATCGTCTGGGCGCGCGAAGACCTGTCGCTCGAAGCGAAGAAAAATATTCTCAGCGATAACGCAAGGCGCTTCTACAACTTAAGCTAAAGTTTCGTGTTTCTAGTTTCGAGTTTCGAGTAAATACAAGACGCTCTTTCTCGAAACCCGAAACCCGAAACCCGGAACTCGAAACTAAACGTCACAGGAGAGAATGATGATTGAGACTAAGGGACTAACCGGCGCACAAACGTTGCTTCGCGTCCTGCATGGCATGGGCGTCGAGCGAATTTTCGCCTCACCGGGCTCAGAGTGGTCGCCGGTATGGGAAGCGCTCGCCGAGCCGGGCGAGCATATGCCGCTTTACATGAGTACGCGGCACGAAGAAGTCGCCGTCGGAATGGCGAGCGGCTACGCGAAGTCGACGGGCAAGCTGCCGGCCGTGATGATCCATACGACCGTCGGCGCGCTCCACGCGACGATGGCGATGCGCGGCGCGCTGCACGAGCAGGTGCCGATGGTCGTTTTCACCGGCGAGTCGATCGCCTTCGGCGAAGACCCGGGCCCCGACGTCGGCGGCCAATGGCTGAGCCACTTGTCCGACATGGGCGGACCGGCGCGGCTCGTCGAGCCGACGGTCAAGTGGAGCTTCGGCGTCAACACGAAGTCGATCCTGCCGGCGACGATCCAGCGCGCCTGCAAGCTCGCGATGTCGATGCCGCGCGGACCGGTCTTCGTCTCGATTCCCATGGAATATCTTTTCGACCAGATGACGCACAATGCGCCGTCTGAAAAAGGAGAGCAGCCCGCGCCCGTCGCCGATCCCAAGGGGATCGAAGAGCTCGCGGAGATGCTCACGGGCGCGAAAAATCCCGTCATCATCGTCGAAGACGCCGGACGGACGCAGAAATCCGTCGCGTGCCTCGTCGAGATCGCGGAGCTCCTCGGCGCCGGTGTATGCGAGACGCGCAGCACCGGCTGCATCAATTTTCCACGTACGCACGCGCTGCATGCAGGCTACGAACCGGCGGAGCATTTGAAGGATGCAGACGTGCTGTTTTTGCTGTCGGTGATCGCGCCGTGGCATCCGGCGTCGCGCCGCCCGGGGGTGGCGGGCGCGAAGATCGCCGTGCTCGATGAGAATCCGCTGCGCATCGAGATGCCCTATCTGGGCTACCCGGCCGATCTCTGCCTCACGGGCGAGATCGAGACGTCGCTCGAAGCGCTGCTCGCCGCGATCAAAAATCGGGTTAAGAAAGGGGACGGTGAGCGGGCGAAGCGCGCCGACGCGTGGAAGAGCCGCAACGAATCGCGCAGGAAAAAATGGCGCGAAGAGGCGGAAGCGCTAGCGCAGCAGCAGCCGATGGACACGCGCTGGGTCGCGCATGAAGTCAGCCGCGCGCTGCCGGCGGACGCGATGGTGGTGGAAGAGACGATCACCCATCGTCTCGCGGTACACCGCTACTTCGACGCGCTCAAGCCGGGATCGTTCTTCGCCGGCTGCATCGGCGGGCTCGGAACGGGATTATCGACGGCGCTCGGCGTCAAGGCGGCGAATCCGAAGCGACCGGTGATTTGTCTCATCGGCGACGGATCGTTCAACTACGATCCCGCGCCGGCAGCTTTGGGAGCAGCGCAGGAGCACAACCTTCCTTTCCTGATCGTCATGTTCAACAACCAAGGATATCTGTCGCAAAAGTCCGGCGTGCCGAAATATTATCCCAACGGCTGGGCGGTGAAGGCAAAAAAGTTTGCCGGACTAGACATCGCGCCGTGCCCGGATTATTCGATAATTGTCAAGGCTTTTGACGGCTACGGAGAGAAAGTTGAAGCTCCGGGTGAAGTTAGAAAAGCGATCGAGCGCGGCCTCAAAGCGGTCGCCGCCGGCCAGACGGCGTTGATCGATTGCCGCCTGAGGCCGGTGTCTGAGATCGCGGATCGAGGCGAGGGGTAGCCGCGTCTTTGTCAAGTTATTCGTAAACTCGTCCGGAGGTCAGAAGAGAATGGCGTCGATCGTGGAGCTGAGAAACCGTGCGAGAAAAATGTTCCAGGACATCACGACTCCCTGGAGCTATCCGCGATTCCCGGAGCCGCCGGCGGAATTCCTGCCACCTGAAAAATTTTTAGAAATCGTTTCCGAAGCAGTGCTTGTCCATCACACCAAGATCAACCATCCGTTCTGCGTCAAGCTCGTCCGCGGCGAGTGGACCCTGAAGCAGCTCCAGGCGTGGGCGAAGCAGGATTACCACGCGAAACTCCAGACGCTCAGGAACGACGCTTACATCGTCGCTACCGCGCCGACGCTCGATGAGTTGCAGGAGCAGCTGAAGGTGCTGCTCTCGGAGTCCGGCGAAGATCTGGCCGGCGGGAAATATCCCAGCCATCCGGAACTCTGGATTCGCTTCGCGGAAGGGCTCGGCCTCAAGCGTGACGAGATCATGCGCTCGGAGCCGTCGCCGCTAATGCAGGTCGTGCTCGACGCCGAGCGCTATAAATCGATGAAGCAGACCGTCGGCGATTTGCCGGCGAACCTTCGTATCGGCGAGAAGATCAACGCGATCGTTCATCCGGTCTGGGCCGAAGCGCTGCGGGAAAAATATCGCGTGCCGGAATCGGCGCTCGAATTTTTCACCGCGCACGGCGAGGCCGACCAGGACCACGGCAAGCTCGGCGAGCAGATCGTGCTGAGCCGCGCGACGACGGCCGACGCGCAGCGCGCCATCTGGCTGCATCTGAAAAAGAGCCAGGGAAAGCAGTGGGTCACCTACGACGCGTTTTATCAGGCGGCGATGGCGGCCGAGGACCGGGCGCGCGCGGCATGACCCGGAGGGCTTCCGGTTGAAAGGCTTAGCGCGTGTAGCGCGACAATCTCCCGCCGAGAAAATTAAAGTCGATGGCGCGTTGGCGAAAAAGGTCGCGCTGTCGTGCCGCATTCTCGCCAAGCTCGGCTTGTTCAAAGAGACCACCGGCCACGTGAGCGCGCGCAGCCCCGACGGCCGCACGATGTTCATCCGCGGGCGCGGCGGCAGCGAGACCGGCCTGATTTTCACCCGCCCCGCCGACATCGTTCTTTCCGACTTTGACGGCGCGCCGCTGAAAAATCGCGGCGGCCTCAAGACGCCGAACGAAGCCTGTATCCACGGCGAGATTTACAAGCGCCGGCCTGAGGCCGGCGGCGTCGTGCACGCGCATCCGCCGTCGATCGTCCTGACGAGCATGGCGGGAATCCCGCTGCGGCCGATTTTCGGCGGCTACGATCCGCAGGGCATGCGTATCGCGCTCCGCGGCGTTCCTTTATATCAGAGCAGTCTCACGCTGCATTCCGTCGAGCAGGTTCACGAGATGCTCGAAGTGATGGGCGACAGCGACATTTGCGTGCTTCGCGGCCACGGTGTTGTCGTCGTCGGGAAATCGATCGAAGAGGCGACGATCAAGGCGATCAAGCTCGACCACCTTGCCGAGATGAATCTGCGCGCGGCGATGCTGGGCAGCGTGCCGTCGGTTCCGCAGGACGATATCGATCACTTTCTTTCGCGTCGGCAGGCGCCCGGCCGGACGCAAGAGGCGCTGTGGCGCTTCTACGAAGAATGGGAAAAACGCAACTGAAGGTCGCTGGCAATGACGAACAACGCTGAGAAGATCGATGTAGAAGCGCTCAAGCAGCGCCTTGTCGAAGGCATTCAGGTCGTGACAGGCGAGGGGATTCTCTCCGGCTCGGGACATCTTAGCGTGCGCGTTCCGGGCACGGAGACCTTCTTGATCAATCCGCGCTTCGCCGGCGTGCTCGCCGATGCCGCCGATATCTGCGCCGTAAATTTCGAAGGCAAGCGCATCGCTGGCGCCGGGCCGATCCCTTCCGAGTCGGTCATTCACAGCGCGGTTTATCGGCAGCGGCCGGACGTATCGAGCGTGCTCCACTGCCATGCGCGGTATTCGGTGTTAATGGGTTTGCAGGAAGGCGGGCTCATTCCCTTCAACCGCGAGGCGCGCATTTTCGCCGACGGCGTTCCGGTCTTTCCCGACAGCCACGGGATCAACAGCGAAGCGCTCGCGGCGCGCATGGTCGAGGCGCTGGGGCCGCATCACGCGGTTTTTCTCCGCGGCCACGGCTGCGTTGTCACCGGCCCGGGCATCGAAGGAACGTGCATCTCGGCAATTCAGCTCGAGCGCGCCTGCGAGGATCAGCTGTTTCTCATGAGCTTCACGACGCCGAAGCCGCTTCCCGACGCGGGCCGCGGGCGCGTCAAAGCTCGCCTCGAAAATCCCTATCGCGCGTGGCCGTTTCTGCTCTACAAGCATAAGGTCAAATCGAAAGCCGAGATCCGCGCCGCGATTCGCACGCTCGACGAGGGGGAGCACTACTAGACTGCATCCATGAAAATCGCATTCGGTTGTTTGTGCACGATCTCCGCGGTCGTGCTTTTTTTCGTCGCGCCCGCGGCTCACGCGCAAAAAGAAACTGTCACGATCTCTTACGCTTCAGTGTCGGGGACGCGCGCGCCGCTCTGGATCGCAAAGGACCTCGGCCTGTATGAAAAATACGGGATCGACGGCAACCTCGTCTATATCGCCTCCGGCGTGACTTCAGTTAACGCTCTGTTGGGCGGCAGCGTCCAAGTGATCGCAGCCTCCGGCTCATCCGCAGTCGGCGCCGCGGCGAACGGCGCACCTGTAGTCATCATGGCGAGCTTGGGCGCCATCGCGTACAAGCTGATCGCGAATCCGTCGATCACATCTCTGCAGGCGCTCAAAGGGAAAGTGATCGGCTCGAGCCGCATCGGGGCGGGGTCCGACTATGCGCTGAAACGCCTGCTTCCAAAACTCGGATTGCAGCCCGGCAAGGACGTCCAGCTGATTCCCACCGGCATCAGCGAATCCGATCGCCGGATCATCATCATGCTGCAAGGGAAAATCGACGCGACGCTCGCAACAGTCGACAATATCCTGCAGCTCGAATTGCAGGGGCAGAAAGTGTCCGTCCTGGCGGACTTGCTTCAGGAAGGCGTCTACACGACGGGCAGCGATATCTCGACGAGCCGGCAATTCATGAAGGAGAAACGGCGGCAGCTCAAAGGCTTCATCATGGCGATCACCGAGGCGATCAAGGCCGGCCGCGGCAACAAAGATCTGGCATTTCGGGTTTATCGCAAATACATGAAGGTCGAAGACCCTCGACTGCTGGACTCCATGTATAAAAATTATCTCCTCGGCACGATCCCGCAGAAGCCTTACCCGCGAGCGGAAGCGCTGCAAAATGATATCGAAGACCTGAGCTATACATATCCGCAGCTCAAGGGGCGGCGCATCGAGGAATTTACGGATCTCTCGATCGTGAAGGAACTGGAAAGCGAAGGGTTCTTTACGAAGCTCTACGCCAAATGAAAACATCAGACCGCGTTTTTACCGCGCTCGCCATTATCGTCATTCTTGTCTCATCGATAAGCGTCGACGCCGCAGAGACCATTCGCATCGGCTATACCAATGCCCAAGGCGCGAAAGTCCCCGTTTTCATCGCGAAGGAGCAGAGAATCTTCGACAAGTACGGCCTCGACGCTCGTCTCACGCGCGTGAGTCCCGGCCGGATGGCCGTGCCGAAGCTCATATCCGGCGAGATCCAATTTTTCCTCGGCAATTCCGGACCGGTGATCGAGGCGATCGCGACGGAAAGGGCGCCGCTGGCGATCATCGCTAGCCTCGGAAAAGAGCGGTTCGCGATTTTTACCAATCCCGACATCAGGCGCGCGGAGGCTCTTAAGGGCAAGCGCTTCGGGGTCGGCATGCCGGGGGCGAGTCAGGACCGTGTCGCGGCGCGCGCGCTCAAAAAGCTCGGCCTCGATCCGGACAAAGACGTGCGCATCGTCGCCACCGGCTTCAGCGGCTCGCACGAACGTCTCGAAGCCCTCGCGCGCGGCGAGGTCGACGCGGTCACGGCGACGGCCGACGATTTGCTCGAGCTCGCGCCGCAGTCGCGAGAGAGAGTCCGCAAGCTCATCGAGCTCGCCGATATCGGCATTCTCGTGAGCGGCGCCGACATTTCCGCCGGCCGCGGCTATTTGCGCGCCCAAAGCGGGACCGCCCGGCGCTTTCTGCAGGCCGTCGAGGAGGCTCTGGCCGTCGCGCGCCGCCGGCCCGATCTTGTCGCCGCGGCCTATGAAAAGTACGCCGGCCGCAGCGATCCCAAAGCTTTGGATATGAAAGTGAATGAATATTACGCGGGCAAGCCGCCGGAGCGGCCCTATCCCGACAAATCGGCCGTCGCCAGCGCGATTGAAGAGCTGAAAGAAAAAAATCCCGGCCTCAAGCCCGACGACCCCGCCGCATACGTCGACGAGAGCCTGTATTGAGATGAAACGCATACGGCTCGCCTACCGGGACGACGACCGGACGCCAGTGATCTTTTGCATCCGGGAGATGGCGCGCCGCTACTACGACATCGAAGTCGAAGTCATTCAGATAAAACCGACGAAAGATTACGAAGCCGCGCTTTTCGACGGCGCATGCGACGTCATCATCGAGCATCTCGAATATCTTTACGACGAGGCGGCCAAGGGGGAAAAAGTCGTACTGTTCCTGGCGCCGAGCAAAGGCGGGAATCTCGAGCTCGTCGTCGAGCCGAGCATCGAGCGGCCGGAGGATTTAAAAGGCGGGACGATGGCGGTGCGAGCGCAAGGGCAGCCGCACGCCGTGGCGTTGTGGCTCAAGAGGATGGAGCTGGAAAAAGAGGTTCGCACCGTCGAGGTTCCCGATAAGGAAGTCGGCCGCTGGGCGCAATGGAAAAAAATCGTCTCCGGCGACTGCGTCGCAACTTTCATGTCTTCGCTTTATCTGCCGCAGGCGCTGGCCGCCGGCTTGAAGGTTCTGGATGTTCCGGAGATTCCGATCGTCGGTCATTACGCGCAGGCGTGCCTTGCGGAATTCGCCACGGCGCATTCCGCCTTGCTGACCGATTACGTCAAAGCATCGATTCACGCCGTCTGCCTCATGCTTTACCGCCGCGAAGAGGCCCTGGAAATCGCCGCGCAGGAGCCGATGCACCGAATGAAAATCGAAAGCAGGAAAGAACTGGAGCGGCAATTCGATGCCATCGCCAGGTCGCTGAAGGCAAAGCCGTATCCCGCGCCGCTGGCGATCGCGAATACCTTCGAGATCGCCGTGCTCGATTATCCCGCGGCCAGGGAAATCAATCCATTATCGCTGTGGGATCTTCACTCGGTGAAACAGCTCGACGATGCGGGGTTCATCGACGGGCTCATCGAGAATCTTGCAAAGCCGCACCGATCGGCATAGAAAACAAACACCTTTCGCCCCCGTAGCTCAGATGGATAGAGCACAGGATTCCTAATCCTGGGGCCGTGGGTTCGAATCCCGCCGGGGGCAAATAAATACGCGAACTTAGCAAGTTTTTTCCGTCCTCACTTTCCAAAAACTGTCCAAAATGTGTCCACGCAGAAACGCGAGGTCGCCGCGCGCATCGTCTTCGTGTGCGCTGACGATTTTGACCTGTTCTGCGTGGACACATCGTGGACACATCAGCTCGTAACTAAGCCAACGAACACAACAAATTTTCTGCCGCAGGATAGTCAATCCTGTGGCCGCTAATCTTTGGGAGAGCGCAATGGCTAACAACAAACAGAAAGCCGATCGACAAAAAAGAAATCCCAAACCGAAATCACAATCAGGACCAATCGTACCGGCGTTAGTCGAAAGTGAAGACGCGGCGCCGGTCGCGGCGCCACTTCGACCGATTGGGAAAATACCGGAGCCGTTTGACCCATCTTTACCACCGCTGGTTCCGGGCCAACCTGAATCAGCCCTTGAATTCAGGTTTTGGGAGCACGAGCGCGAGAATGACGCGCTCCGCGCGGTACTGCGCCAATCCCAACAGCTTGTGCTGAAACTCGATGGAATGCTGATCGAGGTGCAGGGGTTTTTGAAGCGCACCGTTGGCCACTTCGTCGGCCTCGAAGGAAACGAGCACGAAAAGATGCTCGGGCTCATGGACGGAATCGACGGACTTTTGAAATCTCAAGATACGCTGCTGGAGGATATACACGCCGCGAATATCTACGTGCACCCGGATTTGGGAGACGTCGTTGCAAAACAAAAGCGAGGTGATGCCGATGACCAATAGAGAAATCGTTTCATACTATGCGCTTCACCTGGAACTAAATTACGCCGCGCATTCGGTTCGTAACTACCTGTCCGACATCGAGCAGTATCTTACCCACTTAGGCGACAAGCCATTTGCCGAGGTCGACAAGAACGTAATCAGAAGGTTTCTTTGGGAACGCAGTGCGACATGTGGGAAGTCTTCGCTATCTCGAAAAGTGCACGTATTGCGGACCTTCTACCGCTGGCTGGTGAATAAAAAATTGCTGCAAAGAAATCCGCTCAACCTGATTGACAACATGAAAGTTCAACGGCCACTCCCGGTCTACCTCAGCTTGGATCAGGTTCTAAAACTCCTCGAGAGTGTGAACGGCAAGACGCTGGAAGACTTACGCGATCGCGCTGCGCTCGAAATGTTCTATTCCACCGGCATCCGTTGCGCCGAGCTGGTGAGACTCGATTGGAAAGACATCGATTGGCGAGCTGGATTTATCCGAGTTCTCGGGAAAGGCAGCAAAGAGCGAATCATCCCCATCGGCGAGACGGCACTGAAGACGCTGTGGCGGTATGCCGAGGCGTACAGGATGAAAATCAAAATAGAGCCGCAAGGCACAGCCCCGGTATTTGTCCCGCTCATTGGCCTTGGCGCTCTCAAGACTCACCTCACGACACGCAGCGTACAGCGGCTTTTCAGCAAGCGCCTAGCCGCCGCGAATATCAGGCTGAACGCAGGACCTCACGCGTTGAGACATACCATGGCAACGCACATGCTTAGAGCTGGAGCCGGGATTTTACAGATTGCTGAAATGCTCGGTCATTCGTGCGTGTCGACGACGCAGCGGTACACCCACATTGACTTACACACGATGCGGTCTGCGTACCAGGCAGCGCATCCGAGGGCGTAGGCATGAAACAAAAACAACTCCGTCGCACTTTATGTGCTGGCCATTTGCTGCAGCCTTCTCGTGGGAAGGCGTCCAGCGAGCTGCGCGCCTTGTTCTCGCGTGCCGAAGCGATTCGAAAACTACTCCGGGACCGGGCCGACACGATCAACGAAATATTTGATCATCCGGAACTTACGGACGATGAAAAACGGATCGAGATGGATCGCGTCGGCGGTGAGGTCGAAGAGCTAGGCCGCGAGGTTTACAAGATCAAATCCATTGTGCTGCGAAGCAACTAACGGCAACCGCACAGGAGGAACGATCAATGAGCAAGCCGAATGAAGAGCAGAAAAAATCGACTCCATCGCACTCGCTCACTTACGACGAATTCACGAAAGCCCATCCCACGTACGGCGATGTTTCGGGGCTTCGCTACGGCGATGCTCCTGAAGAGACAGTGCCGCCGGGCGCCGAAAAGAAAGGAAACGTAAATGAGTAACCCGGTCGGGGATAAAATTTCAACATGGGCCGCCGATGCGGATGGTTTGGACAGTAACCCACCGAGCGCCGCTACAGCTCTCGGAGTCGGACAAGCCGGCGATTTGAGCGGCGAGCTCAGGCGAATAAAATCCGAAACGAAGGGGCTGGCGGAAAATCTCAGCTGGTCCAGGTGGATCGGAGAAAAGAACCTCGCTGCGTCCGCCGCGATCGCCTTCACCTTCGTCGACGCCAGTAATTTCCGGGCGAACGATGATCTAACCGCGAGCGGCCGAAACGTCGCGACTGTCGGCCGGCGGGTAAAGGCGATCGTCACCGCCGGAACGATCTACGGCACGATCTCAGCGGCGGTCTACTCAGCCCCGAATACGACCGTCACTGTCTCGTGGGATTCCGGCGCGCTCGACTCGGGCTTGTCGGAAGTCATGTTCGGCCCGGAGCTGCGCGCGATTCCGCCACTCGTAACGAAATTATGGATCCCCGCGGCGGGAACGAACAACGCAACGCCGTCTCCCGCTTACGATCTACCAGCGACGAACGCGCCGGTAGCTTCCGCCTATGGCACGTCGCCCAATAAATTCGGTGCGCTGGATCACGCAGATGGAGCCAATCCTTTAACGGCTCAATTCACGGTACGATTACCCGACGATTGGACTCCGGCTCAGGGGGTCGACATACGATTCTTTTGGTTCTCCGGGTCGACCTCAACCAATAGCGTCGTCTGGACGTGTGCGACCAAGAGCATCGCGGAAGGTGAAGACGTTCTCAACCCTACTTTCAACGGAACGCAGACGGTCGCCAAAGCAAATAAGGGAACGGCCAATCAGTTGAACACGGCGACGATCACCGGCCTAGACACGACGGGCTTTGCCGCGGGTGAGCTGGCTATTTTCCGCGTAGGACGTGACCCGACCAACGGTAGCGATACGCTAGCAGCGACCGCTTCATTGATCGGCTGCGAAGTGACTTTACGGAGGCAGCCTTAACATGGGTTTTCCGAATGTAGTTTCGGTCGCTAATACGGCGATCTCTACAAATGAAACCTCTCACGTAGTTTCACTTCCGCCGGGTATCGTCTCGGGCGATATGCTCGAGATGTTCTTTGGCTGTGGGGGCAACCTGAGTCAACAGATAGGTAATATCACTGGCTGGAACAAGCCGGCCGCCAAGGATCACAATGGTCCGATCAATGCCGCTTTCTTTTATAGAGCCGCCGATGGCAGCGAGGGCTCCAGCGTAGTCGTGCCGACTTCTGTCGCGGCGCATTCGGTAGCCTTGGTCTATAGAGTTAATGGCTGGGATGGCTTAACAAATCCAAGCGCGCAACAGATCGACGGTCTGAGCGCAAATGCCGATCCTCCAACTAGAAGTCCAGCCTGGGGCGCCGATAACAATTTATGGCTCGCGGCGGCAACGCTAGTCGGCGCCGGAACCTCATTCTCTGTAGACCCGACCAATTACAACAATCCGGCTGAAATCGCCTCGGACGATAGAATCATTCGCTGCGTGCAACGACTCCTAAACGCCGCAACCGAAGATCCGGGGGCATTCACGAACAGCAACGTATCTTGGATAGCTTTTACCGTCGCGCTGCGCGGAACAGCGGGGGGAGTGGTGCCTTCTGAGGGATATTTACGCCGCGGAGTCAGAGGCGGGCCATGAGCTGTTGGGGCCTAACTTTTATTCGTGGCCGGGGATACCTTAGGCGGCCCCATGTTTTGGGAATTCTTTTGGCAGTTTGCCGTGGTTTAAGTTCGCGGCCGAGGAGATCCCTACCCCGTACGAAAGAGGAACGCGGGACAACGAGCGCACGATGAGGCTTCCATGGAAATCACTTTCGGCGACTTCAAGCGATTGATGGAGATCCGCAAGCGCAGCGTTGACGATCTAGTTGCGCTGTTTCGCGGGAAGATAGAAGAACCGCGCGAATTCTTCGAGCGCGCCATTTCGTGCCGCTGGCACGGCGAAGACCGCTCTTGGGTGGTCATCCCTTATCGCAGCGTCATCGACTTTTACCGGCGCGAACTAGCGTTCCATCAGGACACGGCGAAGCATCAGCGGGTCTGCGCGTGCGGCTGCGGACTCCCGGTTTTCGACCGAAAGAAATGGTCGGGCGATGCGTGCCGCAAACGAGCTCAACGCGGAAAGTCCGAGACCGTCGATTCTGCCATTGCAAGTCCCTGATTTTATTGACGCCAAAGTGGGACATTTTCACGGGGTCGCTATGTACCCCCTCAATGGGAACACGTCGCCTCATTCGACGCCGCGCATCAGCAGCCGGCGGAAGACTGCGGGACGGAATACTGGTGGAAGCCGTGAGACGGCGCCGGAGAGAGCGCCGGGAGGTCGCGCGGGCACCCGAGCAATTATAAGCAGCCCGAACAGGCGGTTTTACGCCTTGGCTCTCTTGAGCTCGAGGCCAGGATATTCATGAGGTAGAATTATTTCTTTCGGACTTTTCTCGTGTGTCCGGTAAAAGATTTGCGCATCGCGGACAGCTGCGATATTCGCAAGTCGTTGGCGTACCGCGAGATCCGTTACGAGGAAAACAACGCGATCAAGCACATCCATTGCTTTTAAGCTCAAGACGACCTCATCCAAAAATGAGCTCGAAATGAGTTCTGTACTGCGTAGATCGATCTGGACAGATTCGTAGTCGTCGAGATAGCCTACCAGTCGGGTAAACGCCTCGCGGCCCCTCGGTCGCGTAACGGCGGAAGATGAAAGCTGTAGCACCGGCACAATTTTTTCCATGGCTAAGACCTCTCTGTCGGCAATACCAACTCCAGTTGAACGCCCGGTAGATGGTAATTCATGTAGCCGTAGGTAGCCCTTAACCCCCTCCTTACCACAATATACGCATCTCCCGTCGCGATGCGCAACACGCCTCGCAAATCGGCAACTCCATCGAGGACATCCGTAAAGCCTATGCCGCCAGCCATCTTTCGGCTGACACCGGGCGTCAGCGCTTGTTGAATGGCTATGTGGTGAGGATAATCCGCCAGCCACGCATGGCGCGGGTTTTCGCAAAGGCTCGCGCGTATACCTATTCCACAATCTCCGATTGCTATCGTGACGCTCCGCGCTCGCGGATAATATTGGATTGCCAGCGCTGCAAGCGAACGATTTGAGTGCTGGGTGAAATTGTCGACGAGTTCTGAAATCATGAGACCGACCTTGGTTGGCGAGACGTCGCAACGACTCTCAATCAGCATCTCTTTAACACGATCCCCGATCTCCTCTCCGGCGTAGTCAGAACACTGTATGTCGAGGATATCATTCAACGATGTAGCAGTCGGAAATCGTAGGCTCTCGCGCCTGACCGCGTTCTCGTTAAAGTTGAATCGCTTCCAGAATTGTTGCCGGTTGATATATTCTCTCGCTGACGGATCCAGCGGAAATCGGACAATGAATCTGATGCCGAGGCGATTGTAGTGCCGCAGCAGCATCCCAAGATATACCAGCGCAAACGGCGTGAAGAACGTGACTTCTGATAGATCGAGATGGGCGATGCGCCGTCGAAAGCGAACGGTTGAGCAAAGCTTGCCGACTGAATGAAAGCTCAGGCGCATCGTTCAGTGAGCTTTTCCGCTCTTTTCTGAAGCGGACATTATGGCTGGAAAGCCTTATCGAGCGCGCGCCAATCGCGGTTGTCACGCATCCAAGCCGGGACCGTCTGATCGTAACGCTTCTTCACGAATGTCTCGACGTTCAGAAACGTCTCACGGACGACGGACATATTCTCCAGTTTCTTCAGCGGTAGAACATTGCGCGCCGTCCGAATGCTGATCGCTTCTATAGTCGTGGCCGTTATGAGTTGCGTTTGTAGCTTCATGTCGGCGAGCAGATACGCCCCTTCGATCTCATTTCTACATCTGTTTAGATCGGCGAGCGCTTGGGCAATCGTCGCGCGGAAGGTCGGCTCGTCGAGTTGTGGCTTCTTGAGATTGTCAAAGACGCGTTGATCGACATCGCAGTTGACGGTTATCGTTTGCTGCTCTGGCTCAGCCGGACGCGCCGGCCGCGGATCATTGCCGAAATGAACGACCCCGTTTTCGTCGGTCCATTGTTTCATCTGCGCGCCGGCCGGCACAGCGACCGGCAACAGCATCGCAAGCGCGACGATCGCGAGTCGTTGCTTGCCGCCTCGAATAACCTTCATCTGGGCGCGGCGCAGTTCACGCTCAACGATACGCTCGAGGTCACGGCAGAGCTCGGCCTGTGGAGGCGGCTTTTGCATGCTATCGTCTCGGCCAAAATCGAACTCCCGGGTCTATCGCGGTTCTGGACCATGTTACAAGCTCGGCGGGGTAACAAAATAGCTGCAATTGCATGACCCCTATTGGTTTGTGAGACAAACGCAGTGCCCGTAAAAGCATAATCATGAATAGAAGACGGGTTTAGCTAAACGCTCGGCGAGACGCACAATTCAGTTTAGGACTGTCGCTCAACGACCTTACACCCCTAACAGCTTCAAAAAAGGAGCCCATTCCAGCCATGTACTCATTTCAGGCTTTTTGAATGTGAACGACCTGGTGCATTCGTTCGAGCCTCGACACGTCGCCGATCGCGTCGCAGTGAGCGCAGGGCGTCTTATGGGGCTGGTCGCTGAGCTCCTCGAACGGAACGTCCCTGACCCGGAATTCGCGCCGGCAAGAAAAGCATTTGAGATCGACGGTGAAAGAATTGTCGGTAGTGTCTCAGTTTGATGTGGCGCGGCTGGCAAAATGAGACACTACCCTTAACTGAGTGTGTCCGTCAAATCCGGGTCAGCTCAGCCTGACCCCAAATCTGGTCATAATGATGAATTGCGCCGATTGAGGTATAATCGTTCACCGTGATTACGCAGCTTTCGTCGTGGCCGTATCTGCCGACGCTTGCAAAGCTCGGTCTGGCTCTGGCGATTGGATTGTTCATCGGAATCGAGCGTGAACGGCGGCACAAAGAAGCCGGCCTGCGCACATTCGCGTTCGCGTCGGTTCTCGGTGCCGTCGGCGGGCTTCTCGGCGATCCGTACTCCTGGGTGTCTTTGGGTTTGGTGGCGGTTCTGGTCGTTTTTCTCAATATAGAAACGATCCGCACGGACGAAGGCGCGGAAATAACAACCTCGGCGGCGCTGTTCGTGACGTGTTTTGCCGGTCTGCTCGCCGGCCAGGGTCACACGTTCACGCCTTCGGCGCTCGGCATAGCGACGGCTGCGCTGCTCGCTTGGAAAGAGCCTCTCGCCGGATTCAGCCAGGCTTTGACCGAGTCGGAGCTGCGGTCCGCAATCTTACTGGCGATCCTTGCGTTCGTCGTCTATCCAATCTTGCCGGTGGGAAGTGTCGATCCGTGGGGACTCATAGATCCGAGGGCGGCTTGGATTACGGTGATTCTCATCGCCGCGCTGGGTTTCACCAACTACGTGCTGTTGAAGCTTTACGGAGCGCGCGGAATCGAGTTCACGGGATTTTTGGGTGGATTCGTCAATAGCACCGTAACCGTCGCCGAGCTAACCGAAAGAGCGAGAAGCAACAATGGTGCTTTCACAAATGTAGCTTACCGAGGGGTCATCCTTGCAACTACAGCGATGCTGGTGCGTAACGCCGTTATCCTTGGGCTGCTCGCGCCTTTCGCACTGATCAACGCGGCGATTGCCCTCGCGCTGATGATCGCGGGAGCGAGCATCGCCATTTTTTGGCGGCGCACCGATAAACACAATAGTGAGTCCAGTAGAGACGAATTACGCCTAGAATCGTCCGAGACAACGCTGCTCCCGACCTTGGAATCTCCATTTTCACTCACAGCCGCGTTAAAATTCGGCATTATTTTTCTTGCCCTTGATGTAGCCGGCACACTCGCACAGCGGTCGCTTGGAGAAACTGGATTTTATGTAGTAAGTGCGCTTGGCGGCCTAGTCTCGAGCGCGAGCGCAGTCGCCTCTGCGGCCAACCTTTCGGCGGCCGGGACACTCTCCCCCTATGTCGCGGGCAACGGCGCCGTCATCGCTTCGGCGATGAGCGTCATCGTGAATTTACCGTTGGTGGCTCGGCTCGCTAAAGACCGCGGGCTTACCCTGAAGACCGCAGGGGCGCTCGGGATCATTTTGCTGCTCGGCGCAATCGGCTGCATCATCCAGGCGGTTTACTCATTCGCTCGAATTTGAATCACAATTCGCCCTTCGCCTATCCATAGTCCGGAAAGCCTGAGAAAGCCACGTAGAAGGGCATTGTAAGGCATTCGCAAAGCTTAGTAAGGTTTGGTCTGTCGGTCGGCGACTGAAAGGCTCGTATTCGTGAAGGAAAGGCCTTCTATGCGCGACTCTGAATCGCCGTCAATGGGGATTTACACGACGGTTCGGGTACTTAGTCTTCGAATGAGCACTTTTAGGCTGCAGCGCGAAGACTGAAGAAAGGGGAAGGAAAGGCTGGAGAAAGGGTTTAATGTTGGCCGGTTCTCCGGGGCGCCTCCCTCCGCTTCTGCAAGAATCACGATACCCCGCGGCCGGTTGTTGCGATCCGTGCCGGAAAGATTACGAAAATTGCGCTCGAGCACCGGGAATACCTTAGACCGCTTCGTTAAAAAGACTGCGCCTAGTGGATCTGGGCGAAAGAACTTTGATCTTGCTCCGCGAAGCTCAACCCTGATAGCTGTTGGTCGACCATGTCGGAAAAGGATACCCTCAGCGAAGCCTTTAGCGCCTTAATGGGTAGCGGTTTTCCTTTCCAGACCGCCGTTGAACACGCCATCACTACACAGACGTCGGGGAAATGGTCCGTTTACAAATCCGAATATCCATGGCGCCGAGAGTCGAGCGATGAGGATGAATTCCTGGACATGGTTGCACAACGTGGCGCATGGTATGCCTCGATCGAATGTAAAAAGACCGAGAAAGAATCTTTCATCTTCCTCCTCCCGCTCGGGCGAGGTGATACTGGTAGTCATGTCGAACGTGTTGCGTGCCTTTCAGGGCAGGACAGCGGTGGCGAGCCATACGTTAGAGAGCGTTCAATATGGCCGGTCTCAGCCGAATCAGCATTTTGCGTGGTCAGTAATCGTAACAACAAAAGATTGCTTGAAAACGACGTGCGGTTACTGCTCGGTGGAACAGACGCATTTGCGGA
>DASWZY010000226.1:0-2332 GCA_036407055.1 Binatia bacterium | reverse complement strand
AAGGCGCGCGCCAAGCTCGTCTTCGCGACGGTCAAGGGCGACGTGCACGACATCGGCAAGAACATCGTCGGCGTCGTGCTCGGCTGCAACAATTATGAAGTCATCGACCTCGGCGTCATGGTGCCGGCGGACAAGATCATCGACACTGCGGTCGCGGAGAACGCCGACATGATCGGCCTCTCCGGTCTGATCACGCCGTCGCTCGACGAGATGGTGCACGTCGCGCGCGAGGTCGAGCGCCGCGGCCTCAAGCTGCCGCTCTTGATCGGCGGCGCGACCACGAGCAAGCGCCACACGGCGGTCAAGATCGCGCCGGGATATTCGCACGAGACCGTCCACGTGATCGACGCCTCGCGCGCGGTGCCGGTCGTGGGCGCGCTGACGTCGCCCGAGGGGCGAAAAGAATTGGCCGAGAAGAACCGCGTCGAGCAGGAGGAGATGCGCCGGCAATACGCGCAGAAGAGCGCGGTCCAGCTCCTGACCCACGAAGAGGCAGTGCGCAAGAAGCTCCATGTCGACTGGGACGACTCGATGATCTACCTGCCCGAGTTCACCGGCCGCCGCGTGCTGCGCGAGTTTCCGCTCGATCAGCTCGTGCCCTACATCGACTGGTCGCCGTTCTTTCACACCTGGGAGATGCGCGGGCGCTATCCGGATTTATTGAATGATCCCGTCCGCGGCCCGGCGGCGCGCGAGCTGTTCGACAACGCGAAAAAATTGCTCGACGAGATCGTCGCAAAAAAATTGTATACCGCCAACGGCGTCTACGGCTTTTTTCCGGCGCACAGCGACGGCGACGACATCGCGGTCTATTCGAACCAGACGCGCGCGCGCGAGCTGCTGCGCTTCCACACGCTGCGCCAGCAGAAGGAGATCCAGGGGAAGCCGCAGCTGGCGCTCAGCGACTTCGTCGCGCCGCGCGAGAGCGGCCGCGCGGATTTCCTCGGCGCCTTCGCCGTCACCGTTCACGGCGCCGAAGAGCTCGCGAAAAAATTCGAAAAGGACCACGACCAATACAACGCGATCATGGCCAAGGCGCTCGCCGACCGCCTCGCCGAGGCGTTCGCGGAGTATCTGCACAAGCGCGCCCGCGGCGACTGGTACGCGCACGAGGAAAATTTATCCCGCGAGGATTTGATCGCGGAGAACTATCAGGGCATCCGCCCCGCGCCCGGCTATCCCGCGCAGCCCGACCACACCGAGAAGGCGGCGATCTTCGAGCTGCTCTACGCCGAGGAGGCGACCGGCATCGCGCTCACCGAGAGCTACGCCATGACCCCGCCCGCCGCTGTCTGCGGCCTCTATTTCTCCCACCGCGAGGCGCGCTACTTCGCCGTCGCCGCGATCGGCAAGGACCAGGTCGAGAGCTACGCGAAAAGGAAGGGGATGACGGTGCAAGAAGTAGAGAAATGGCTCGGGCCGGTGCTGGGGTACGAGCCCGGCCGATCATAAAGGCCCATATAGTTCGTTCCGCTCGCCCCACATCGCGTCAACGTACTGCCGACGTACGCCTCCGCTCGCGGACCTTCGCGCGCCTCGTCTCTCGACCTTTCTGATCGCCCGGCGGCAATCCTAATTATTTTCTTCTTGTTAAGTCGACTCAACGATTTTAAAATATGACCCCGAAGAAATCGACGATATGTATTTTAAAACCGCCCAGTATCCGGAATTTCAGCACCGTTCTAAGAAAGAACAGACAAATCTTCTTGTTAGTGCTGTCCTTCAAAATAAATGGATTGTCCGACGGATCGTAGTAATATTCTTGATCGCGGTATCTGCTCCGACGATTGTCGGAATGCTCGCATCCCACTTTGATCTGCCAAAAGGCTTATCACTCCTCGCCGTCTTCGTGAGTGGCGTATTTTTCTGCGCTTATACTTTGTGGGAGATCAACGGCCCGATTCACGATGCTGTCTCTAAACATATGAACACGAATCATGATTTGTCTGAGGCTCGGCAATAAGGAGAAAAGGGGTCGAGCAGTGGCAGCCGACGAAATTCAAGATTCAAAACCCGATCCCGAAGAGGACCCGGATAATTTCATTTTGACTTCGAACGCTCGACCGCTGTTTCGCATCTTAGCCGGAATACTGGGGCTGCTATACCTGGTCATGTCCATCGGATTTCTTTTCGAGATTATCACAGTCAAAGATTCTCCGTTGCCGTTAAAGGCTCCGTTGGCATGGCTTGGTTGTGGAATCGTGTTCTTAATTGTTGCGTGCAGGGGCGCACTGATTAAAAAGCGAAAAAAGTGAGGCGCGCTACTTCGCCGTCGCCGCGATCGGCAAGGACCAGGTCGAGAGCTACGCGAAGCGGAAGGGGATGACGGTGG
>DASWZY010000225.1:0-13899 GCA_036407055.1 Binatia bacterium | reverse complement strand
CGCGGCGCGGCTCTTCGTCAACTGGCTCCTATCCAAAGAAGGACAGGAGCTTTATGTCAAGGTGATGCATCAATCAACGCGCCGCATCGACGTGGACACGAAATGGCTCCAAGCCGAGGGGGTGCAAGCCGCGAAAGACGTGCTCACGGTGGAGGAGTATAACCGTGTGCGGAATCACCTGGAGGATAAATACACGAAAGTCCGGCTGCCGGCGGCGCAGTTCGCCGAGCAGATATTAAAATAGCCGCGGCGCCGGACGCTGCATCGCTATACCGGACGGGAGTTCGCCGCGAGCTCTCTCCCGCGGTTCTTGCCGTTAACCCGATCGACCCAGCGGTTTCTCTTCTCTTCCGGCTGCCCGAGCCAGCTGAGCGGATAGACGTCCGCGGAGCCGCACATATCGCAGCGTCCGTACGGCGCCGTGTCCAGCACCTCTTCGCACGAGTAGCACACGTATGCTGTTGAGAGTTTCATCCTTTCCTCCCTTCTAAATTACGCCCGCGCCAATTGTAATTGGATGCTTCGTATTCTACCTGTATTCGATTTTTCATAAAGTTAAAGGGGGTCATGTTTTACCCTAGGTTCTGTGACCCCCATCTATTTTTTCCTGAGCCATCAATTACTTACGGACATGTCGAACTGTGCATTCCCCGGCTTTGTCATCGCCGACCAAATCGCGTCGTGATCGACGCCCCGCGCACTCGCACGGCTATTTATCCATCAGACGAACGAAACGGAATAGGGTATTACCCTGAATTGAGTTACAAAATTGCCTGAAGAAAAATTGGCGCGTGTTAGTATCTCCGGGTAAGGCGCCGTAGTATTGCGTAAAGCGACGAGCCGTCATCGCTTATTTATGCGTAGCCGATCGCCTGGCTGAGCTTCACGTGAATGCGTCGCACGCGCTCGACCTGCCCTTTCGCGGGAAAGCGCTCGTAGAATCCTTCCGCGCGGAAGTCGCGCACGAGCTCTTTCCACGGCTGCATCAGCACGGCGAAGACCCGCGGATCGCGCTTCTCGTCCCACGCCTGGAAAATCTTTCGATTTCGAATGATGTCGCCGAAGACGCGGATCAGCGCCTTCAGCGTCACGTCGCGCGTGAACATGTAGCGCTCGTTGTCGCCCCAGACCGCATGCATCGTGTCGCGCACGGCTTTGAAGTAGTCGCGCACCAGCGGGTAGACGTAATCGGAGCGGAACTGGAAGTGGTTCTCGAAAAGCTTCCGGTTTCGCAGCACGACCTTGTAGATCTCGTTGAAGAGCTCGGATTGCAGGATCCATTTCTCCTGCCGGCTCCGGCCGCCCAAACGGTTGATGCGATAGCGCAGCGGCGAGTCGTTCTCCTCATAGAGCAGGTTGACGACTTTGGCGGCGAGCTTCTTCTCCGGCGTCTCCCAGGAGACGCGCTCGTAAAGATCGACAAGGTGCGATTTGTTGATGCGGGTGTGTGTCGAGTTGATGATGACGAACATCTCGGTCGCGAAGTCGGCGCTCTTACCGTCGAACATCACGCACGGCACGTCCACCTCTTTGGCGACGTCGGGATGTTTCTCGGCGAAGAAATGCAGCGCCGCGAGCCGGTGCTGGCCGTCGATGATTAAGAATTTTCCCTTCGGCTCGCTCAGAAAGCCGATCGCGTCCGAGCCGTCCTGCCGCCGGAATCCCAGCGTCTCGTCCGAAAAGAGCAGGATCGTGCCGGGGATAAGCGGCTGGCTGACGGCGGTCTCGTAGAAGTTGACGATCTGGCGGATCTTCCGCCGGTTCAAGACGCGCTGGAAGGATTTCTCGCTATGCTCGATGCCGGAGATAAACCGCGCGACCTCGTCGTCGCCCGCGTCGTCGGGCGCGATCTCCTCGCCCTCGAAATAATAGCGGCTGGTAAAGCGCACGCGGTCGAGCAGCTCCGTCGCCTTCACTGCCGCGAAGTAAAAGGTGCCCTCTTTCTGGACGATGCGGGTCGCGAGCATGCAGGGGACCTCCCAGGGCTTTCAGTATAACCCAAGAGACGGGGATGATGCTAATTCACACAGTTAAATAGGGCCGATGCCAGGGATGGAGATAAGGAATACCGCTCCGCCGGCTCCATTGATGAGTGATATCCCGCCGTGGTGAGCCGTTAGAAGCGATTTTACGATGCCTAGTCCCAGGCCGGTGCCTCCGTCCTCGCGGTGAGTGGTAAAAAAGGGCATAAATATTTTTTCTGCATTCGCCCCGGAGATGCCGCCGCCGTTGTCGCTTACGGTTATAAGACAGTTGCCGCCGGTGCGGCGGCAATCGATCGTGACATGGTCCGCGCCGTTCTGCCTGCTATTATCCAATAGATTAACGAAGACTGTCTCAAGGACGTCCGGCGCGATCCGCGCTTTCATACTCAAGTCCGGCGGGATGACGGTAATCGTGAGGTCGAGTTCCTTGTAGCGTTCGGTTAGCGGCGCGAGCAGCGAGGGAACATCGGCGGTTTCCGATCCAGGTTCAAGGACGTCCGCGCGCGCCATTTCCAAGAGCCGGTCGACGAGTCGCTGCAGCCGGTTTGCGTCGTGCGCGACGTTGGCTAAAAAGCGGTCGCGCTTCTCCGGCGGCATATCGGCGATGTGTTCCTGGAGCAGCTCCACCGCGCCGCGTATGCCGGCGAGCGGAGTTTTGAACTCATGCGAGACCTGGGTGGCGAAATGGCGGATGTAATCGGAGCGATGCTCCAAGGCTCGCGCCATGTCGGCGAAGCTTTGAGAGAGCAGACCGAGCTCTTCCGTCACCGGCGACTTCAGCGGCTCCAGCGCCGCCTTGTTCCCCCTGGCAATGCCGCGGGTCTGGCGAATCAGCGCGTGGATCGGACGAGCGATCGTGTAGGACGTGAAAAACGCCAGCCCGGCGGCGAGTAAGACCAGGCCCGCGCCGACGAGCGCGACGGTTTCCCGCTCGCTGTATAAGTGCTCCAGTATGCTCCTGGGCGTGCGCGAGAGCAGCACGACTCCCATCAGTCGGTCGTTCTTTACGATCGGGAAAGCGACAAAAACCCGAATGCCGGTTCCCCGGCTGATCGACGCGAGCGGCGGCATCGGATGTTTCAGGAGCCGCGCTCGAATCGCGCTTGCGTAACGGCCGGTGAGAGCCCGTCGAACTTCGTCCAGGTGCGCCATCGAGAGCCCGAGGTCCGCGGGTCCAGCCACAACGACTCCCCGGTAGTCCAGAATCCGGATGCCTGACAAAACCGTGCGCTGCGCGTCCTCGAGTATCGGTGTCATATGGGCGCCAGCCTCCAATCCGGCGTTGTCGGCTTGGACTTCGGCGGCCATGGCGCCTTCGGGACGCGGTAAAATTTTGTGCGAAGACAAATTAAGTTGGGGCGTTACCGGAAGATAGCGTGCGCCGTCCGGCGCAGCAGCGCTCACGGGAATGCCATATTTCTCTTGAGCTCCGCGCGATTGAAGGACAAGGCTGATCTCTTGTTTATAAATGGAAGCGATGAAAGCGGCTTGAGATATCAGCTCGAGCTCGGTTTGTTGTACCAGCTCGTTTTCGTAAATGCGGAAAAAGACGATGCCGCCCACCGGCAGCAGCACTAAAATGAAGTTGACGGCGAGAAGGATTGAGCGGAGTTTGAAATACCAGTGTTTGGGTTTATCTACGACTGACATGAGCTCAGCTTGTAGCCGACGCCGTGCACGGTTTCGATGACGGACTTCCCGCCCGCCTCGGCGTATTTGCTCCGAATCCGTCGGATATGGCTGTCGATCGTGCGGTCGCTGACCGTGATGTGATTCCGATATGCGCCGTCGATGAGTTCGTCGCGGCTGTGCACGTGCTCGGGACGCCGCAAGAGAGTTTTAACGAGCGCGAATTCGACAGCGGTCAGCGGCACCGGCTTTGATCTCCAAAAAGCCGTGTGGCCGTCGATGTTCAGCTTGAGAAAGCCATGCTGCAACGCCTCGGGCTCACCCGCGGCGGGACGCTGCGCCGCGCGCTTCAAGATCGCCTGTACGCGGACCACCAACTCCCGCGGGCTAAACGGTTTCGTGACGTAATCGTCGCCGCCGATTTCGAACCCGACAATCCGGTCCACCTCGTCGGACCGGGAGGACAAAAACAGTATCGACACATCGGATATCTTGCGGATGCGCCGGCAGACTTCCAGGCCGTCGAGCTCGGGCATCGCTATGTCGAGGATCACCAGATCCGGCTTCGCGGCGTGAAGCTGCCGGAGCGCCGCTTCGCCGTCGGCCGCTTCCACGACCGCGAGGCCTGCTTTCTCCAGGGCGAACTGCACGACTTCCCGAATGTGAGGATCATCATCAACGACCAGTATCCTCTTGCCCATAAATTCGACTGCCTAGGATAATGTCTCCGCGTGTAAAAAGCCAATGTAGCCTCTCAAGCGGACGCGAGGCGCGCCTTGGCGCCGAATTTTTCCGACCAGCGGATGCGGCCGGTCATCTGCATCACGACAAAAAGCGTCAGCACGGAGCCGATGGTGATCGACAATCCCGTAAATCCTTTGAAAAAAAACGCGTAGGAGAAGAGCACTAAATAGACAAGCTGCGCGAGCCCCGCCTCGACGGCGGCGAAGCGGATGCCGACGACGAGCCTTAAGTAGCTTACGACCAGGCCGATGGACACGAGTGAGCAGACGGTAAACGCCAGGTGGATCGAGATGTGATCCACCAGATACGCCAGCAACAGGTGAAAGGCGAAAAAGGCGCAGGCGAGAAAGAAATAATTCATCGGATGCAGCTCGATCCCGCGCAGCGTCGTGATGATGAACATCAAGAAGAAGAAAAAGAACAATGAGACCGGAGCAAAATAACTGATCTGTCCCGCCAAAGGCCCCGGCTGGAGTTTCTGCGGCAGCACCATGCCGATCTGAAAACCCGAGAGCAGATTGCTAAACGTCCAGGTAAGCTCCCAGCCGGTGTCCGTCGGTGTCTTTTTCGAGGGCGACAGCGTGTTTTCGGGAAAGTCGATGTCGCGGAAATTCGTTTTCATCCGAAGCTCGAAGTTTCTTACCTGCGCGACGTCGTCGCCGAACACATAACGCCAGCTGTCCAGGCCTTGCGAGCGGTATCTGACGGCTAGGACGGCCGTATGGCCGGCGGAGACCTTGGCGGTGCCTGCGACGGCCGACTGTTTGTTCTCCATCTTCACCGCTTCGCCATCGACGGTGAAGACCAGGTCGTCGTAAATCGCCTGCGTGGTTGGAAAATGGAAAGTGAAGGTAACAAGGTCCTCCGCAGTCGTGTTGCGAAATGTGTATTCGCTTGCGAAGTCGACCTTGTACGTGCTGTACCACAGCAGTCCCTTCTGGCGATGTTCGAGGTCGAGGTCGACGTCGATGCGGCTGGCTTCGAGCGAAATAGCCGTGGTTGTCTCGTCTTTAACGGTACGCACCACCTTCTTGCCGGCTTCGACGCTCGACTCCTGGCTATAAGTGATCTTGGTGGTCGAGGCCGATGGAGGCTTTTGCTGGTGCGGCGCGCCCCAGATAGATACCACCTGGTCTTTCTGCGCGGAATCATGCGAATAGGTTCTCTGAAAAATCGTTACGCCAAGGATTACCCATGCAACAGCGGTGCAGAAGAAAATGAAAACCAAAGCTCTGATGTGCGTCATCATGGATCTGTCCTCCTTTTCGGGAGGACTCTAAATCATGACAGTGCGCTCGTGATGACACTCGTGTGCCATTAGCGAGGATTTTTCGTGCAGAATTTATGCAGGACGAAACGCCAGCAGACGGCTATCCCGGGAGCACGGACAAAAATATCCGCTGGCGGCCGATGCGGCCGCGCTAGCGCGCGGGACAAGAATTTTAAAGAAGCCGGAGGCTTACGCCGTTTTCATCTTCCTACAGGCGGGGCAGACGTAGACGAAGCTGACCAGCAGCATGATGCCGGCGACGCCGACGAGCATGTAAATCCAGTTCGCCATGCCCATGCCGACCATCTGCTCGACCATGTTCACATGGAAGAGCGCCATGACGCCCCAGTTGAGGGCGCCGATGATCGCAATAAGCCCTACGACCTTGCACACTGTGCAGGCGTTTTTAAGCATATCGTCCTCCTCTCTTTTTCCGACAAAAAAAGCCCGGCTGGGCGACCAGTCCGGGCTTGAGCAAAACGACTCGACGATGCGACCGGATCCGCGTCGATCCAGCCAATGTTGGTTAGGGAGATTGTAAATGAGATCGGCCGGAAAGGTCAAGAAAAAAGCGAATTATCCCCGGATGCTGAACTGCCCGCCGAGCGAGCGGGCGCCCAGGGCGGCGAGGACGACAATGCCGATGATGAGCGTCGCGACGACGGTCGCGCGCTCCAACTCCGCGCCCGCCGCGTAATCCAGCATCAGGAGCGAGAGCGGCCGCGTCTGGCCCGTCGCGAGCAGCACTACGGTGCTGATGTTGCGCGCGGCTGAGATGAATTCGATCAGGCCGACGACGATCAGGCACGGAAGAATCAGCGGCAGGACGATGCGGCGATAAGTCGTGAACCACGATGCGCCCGAGACCATGGAGGCTTCTTCCAGTTCGTTGCTGAGCTGCATGAGAAAGCTCTTCATCACCTGAACGCAGACCGGCAGGCCGCTGATCGCCATCGCGAGCACGAGCGCCCACATCGTGCCGTAAATGGGCACGATTTTGTGGATAAGCAAAAACGTCCAGAGCAGCGCCATGCCGAGCAGGATGCCGGGAATCGCCCAGGGAAGCCAGCAGAGGAAATCGAGCAGCGCGCGCGCTTTGAAGCGCGATTTCACGATCACATAGGCCACCAGCGAGCTCAGGAGGACGCCGATGCCGGCGCTCGAGAAGCCGAGAATGAGCGTATTCTTCAGCGAGCGCAGCAGAATGGGATCGGAGAGAACGCCGCGCCAGTTCTCGAGCGTGAAGGGGTCTTTGATCGTGAAGAAGCCGAAGAGCTTCATGAACGTCCCGACCAGCAGGAACGCCGTCGGCAGCACCGTGAGGCTCAGCGTGAACAAGAGCACGAGCGCCAGCGCCGGATACTTCCACGGCCCGAGCGCGATCGGCCGCGTGCTGAAGCTCTTTCCCGTGACCACCACGTACGACCGCCGGCCGATGTACAGCCGCTGGAACGCGACCAGCGAGAGCAGGATCAGGAGAAAAAACGCGCCGAGCGCCGTCGCCGGCGGAAACTGCGGCGGCTCGTGCGTCACGAAGCTGTGGATCTTGGTCGAGAAGACATGCAGGCCGATCGGCACGCCGAGGACGAGCTCGATCTCGAACGCCTCGAGCGAGCGGATAAGCCCTAAGATCATCGTCACGAGCAGAACGGGCATCATCACCGGCACGATTATGCGCAGCAGCGTGCCGAAAGTGCCGGCGCCGGCGACGCGCGAGGATTCCTCCAGCGAGGCGTCGAGATTCCGAAACGCCGGCGTCAGCAGCATGACCTTGAGCGATATGCCCGTCGTCGCGAGGTGCACCCAGACGATGCCCCAATAGGAGTAGATGTCCAACGGCGGGCCGGTGACGAACGGCAGCTTCATGATGAGCTGGTTCAGGATGCCGTACTTCGGGTCGAGCAGCAGGATCCAGCCGAGCGTGACCGGCAGCGCGGGAAGAAAGAACGAGAGCCAGAACATGAATTCCAGCACGCCCTTCATCGGGATATCGGTGCGCGCGAGCAGCCAGGCGAGGAAGACCCCGGCGACCATGCCGATCACCTGGCGCGTGAACGCGAGCGAGAAGCTGTTGTAGATCGCGTCGAGGATGCCGGCGCTGGAAAACGCCTGACGCCAGCCGTCGAGGCTGTAGACGACCGCGCCGCCGGGCTTGCCGATCTGGAAGCTGTTGAGCAGCAGGAGAAAGAGCGGCGTGATGACGAGAAACGCGATGACGCCGAGCAGCAGCGTCAGGAGCAGGGTCTGCGCGTCGAGGCGGAGCGACGCGGCGCGCGGAAGAACGCCGGGCTGATTTGCCGATTCAGCGCCGTTCATCGTTGGATCAAGCGCATCATGTCACAAGGAACTTCGCGCGGCAAATCAGGCGCTCGCACGGACGGGCGGCATCTCGCACGGCACGCCGGTCCTTTTCATCTCGTCCTCGTAGTGCTTGCGGACGTACGGGTCTTCGTCCTCGTAATTGATCAGCGTGCCGCCGTCCTTGACCGAAATATAGACGCCGTCCTCGCTGTGCTTGTCGGCGATCTTGAAGCCGATCGGATGGAGCCGGCTGCCGTAGCGCACGGCGAGATGGCGCGCGGAGCTGGGCCCGGTGTTGAAGTGCTGGTGGAACCAGCCGCCGGGCGGGCAGTAGACGCTGCCTTCTTTCCATTTCACCTCGACGACTTCGCCGCCGCGGCCGGATTTGAACGGATGCGTGCCCAGCTCTTTCGACCAGAGGAGGACGTAGCCCGAAGATTGGAGGCCCAAGAGAATCGCGCCCGGGCCGTGATAATGCGCCTTGTGGTAGCGGCCGGCGGGCCACTGCGCGAGATGGCCGATGAGGCTGTTGCCGGAAAGCTCAAACTGCGTGATGCGCACGCCCGCGCCCTTCACTTCGCGGTTGTCCAGCGAAGCGGACTGAATGTCCATGATGAAGTTCGTCTCCCAGATGTGCTGCATGCCGGTCTCGTAGCGCTTCGTGCCGATGTTGAAGAATCCCTCTGCGCCCGAGTAGCGGTCGCCGACATTGTACGGGCAGTTGAAAAGGAATTCCTCGTTGTGGACGATGTCGAAGAGCAGCGGCGCGTTGGTGACGGCCAAAAATTTTACCGGCTCGCGCCCGCCGTTCACCATCCGGTGCGAGGTGTTCATCGGCGGCGCGAAGAGGCTCCACGGCCCCCACTCGAACGATTGCTTGCGCGCGCCGTCGTGCCAGACCTCGGTCGCGCCGTGGCCGCTGAGAATTACGACCACCTTCTCGTAGAAATGCTTCTCAGGCTTGAGCGCCCCGCCGGGAGGGATCTCCGCGACGTACATGCCGGTGACGCCTTCCATCCCGTAGAGGTTGATGAACGACGCGTTGCCGCCGAGCTTCTCCCACGGCTTCATCGCGATGTCGCGCACGTCCTCGACGCCGTAGCCGTCGACGACGGGGATGCCCTGGCGCCTCATCCACTGAAAGTAGGCGGTCTTTTCGAACGCCGCCATTAAATCTTTGACGCGATCGTTTGCGGCCATGTGGCATTCGCTCCTTTATTTGAGAATAGTTTCCGCGAATTGCCTCGACGGCTCGCGGATGCTGGCGCATTTGTCTTCGAGATGATTTCTCACGCGGTCGTAGTCTTTCAAACTCATCGTATCCTTCGCCGCTTCGGCATTGTGTTTGGCGAGCCATTTGGTGTCGACATCGAGGCGCCGCGTCGCCTGCAGCATCACCTTGGTATAGAACTCCTGCCCTTCCTTAGACAAGAGCCAGTTGACGAATACTTTCGTCGCGGCGGGATGCGGCGGATTCTTGACCACGCCGACCGTCCCGTAGGCGTTGCTCGCGGGCAGCCCCTCGCGCGGCTCGGGCAGCTCTTTGACGGGAAGGCCTTGCTTGATGAAGGGCTCGAGCTGCGCGTAGCCGATGCCGAGCGTGAGCGCGAGCTTGCCTTTGGCGAGCGCGTCGGCGATCTGCCGCAGATTGCGGCTGACGAAAAGATCCTGGCGCGCAAGCTTCTTGAGATACTCCTCGCCCTTGATGTCCCAAAGAAACGACCAGAGCGAGAGGCCCGAGCCCGGAACGCGCGGGTCGCTGAAGCCGATTCGGCCTTTCCATTTGGGGTCGAGGAGATCGTCGAACGATCGTACATCGTCCGGCTTGACGAGACTTGTGTTGTGCCACAGCCCTTCTGTCCCTTTGATCGCAATGAAGGAATAAAAAAGGCGTGTCGCGCTGACATTGTCCATCCAGAGGTGGCCGCCCCACCAGTATTTCGGATCCTTCACTTCCGGCAGCATCATATAGGAATCGATCGGCTCGAACGCGCCAGAATGAATCAGCGGCAAACCGGTGCACGAGCCGAAGATCAGCGCGTCGAAGTAGCGCACGCCGGCTCGCGACTCGGAGACAATGCGGTTTGCGATATCGGGGCCCACAGCCGAGAAAATCTCCACATCGATGCCGAAGCGTGACTTGAGCAGCGGCTCGATCTGCTTTCGCAACTCCGCGTTCGGCGGCAGGCCGAGCACGAGCTTGCCCTCTTTCCGCGCGTCGGCGAGCACGGAATCCCAGCCGGATTTGGATTCCGCCGCAACGGCGGCACTTGCGTGCAGCAGACCGGCGAGCAGCCCGAAGCAACAAAAAAGTTTTAGCTGTTCGATTTTCACGAAACGAAAGGATCGAGCGCGAATCACTTGCGAGGGGCTATTATCCGCACGGCTTAACGATTTTCAACCGGCCGCTGGTGCTTCATGTAAATTTCCCGCTTCTCTTTCGCCGACTCCAGCATCGCGATACACACTTCGAGCGTCGCCTCGCCCCAGCGTCCGTCGTGAAAGACGAGGCGGTTTTGCGTAATCGCCTGATAGAGCTCGTCGACTTCCGCCTCGCGCCCGCGCTTGCCGCTCGGGAGCGCGACTTCTCTCTTTCCTTCCTCGCCGTAGATGATCAGGCCGTCCGGCGACTGGCGGATATCGCCCTTGTCGCAGCTCACGAGCGTGAAGCCGAAGAACGGCTGGTGGCGCTCGCCGTGCCAGTCGTGGCTGAACTCGCCTGCGCGCCGCCCGCCGTAGCGCATCTGCTCCTTCTGCATCTCTTCTTCGTCGGCGCCGGAAATGCCTTTGAGGCGTCGTCGCACCTTCGCGTTGGTCTCGGGCTCGCGCGGCTGGCCGCCCTCGCCGACCCAGCCGAAAAGCTCCGCCGTGTCGAAAAAGCCGTAGCCGCTGTAGACGAGCGTCGCGGCGGCGCCGTCCTCGAATTCCAGGTAGCAGACGTAGCTGCCTTCGTGCCCGCGCGCCGCATCCCAGACGCCGGTCGTCGCGCGCACGCTTTTCACCATGCCGCCGCCGATGAGGCGCACGACATCGACGTGGTGCGGGCCCTGATTGAGCACGACACCGTGGCTCATCGCGAGCTCGTGCTTCATGCGCGGCCGGTACATGAACTCGTTGTAGTTCCACGTATGGACCATGCGCAGCTTGCCGAGCTCGCCGCTCGCGACGATCTCGCGGATTTTCCGGATCGGCGGGTCGAAGCTGTGCGTGTGGCCGCAGAGCAGTTTGACGCGGTGCTTCTCCGCCGCGGCGTTCATCGCCTCGCATTCCTCCAGCGTCATCGCCATCGGCTTTTCGACGATCACGTGCTTGCCGCGCTCGGCGGCGGCGATCGCGTGCTTGGCATGGAGGTCGTTCGGCGTGGCGATATAGACGAAGTCGACGTTCGGGCTGTCGCACATCGCCTCGAAGCTCGTGAAAACTTCGGCGCCGTATTCGTTTTGGAATTTCTCCAGCGCGTCGCGCCGCGTGTCGGCCGCGGCGGCGATCTTCACGTAGGGGAGCTTCGAGACCGGCGGCAGGATCTGCGTGCTCGCGACGCCGAGCCCCGCCATGCCCATCCTGAGCGGGGTCACAGGCGCGCCTTGGCCTCTTCCTCGACCTTCTTCGTGTGCTGTTTGATGTCGGTCGAGCCGGGTATCAGGTCGGAGATGACCTGCATGTGCGGAAAGCGGTTCGCGCGCGGATCGCGCACGACGTGCGGCGGCTCCCGGCCTTCCTGGATATCTTTGATCCCTTTCTCCATGAGCTTCCGAGCGGCGATGATCGGCTTATCGGAGGTAATCACGTGCTCGTTCGTCCGGTCCTGGACCGGCCCCTGGCTAGCGGTCGCGAAAAAATCGTGCGCCTGAAAGCCGTAGCCCATGCCGGCGAAGGTCTTCGTCTTCATCTCCTCGCGGTCCTGGTTGAATCTATTGGCGCGGTTGCGGACCAATTTGTACTCCGGGCCGAGCTCCGAGCGCGCGCGGTGGATCATGCCTTTGTCGAGCGCTGCTTCGCGGCTGTAGACGAACGTATATTTCCAGTGGTGCTCGTCGTCGATCGGCACGTGCCAGTTGACCGAGTAGCCTTCGCCGCCGGTCTGACCCGGAAACGCGCTCAGATTCGGCATGACGAAGTAGGTGACGCGCAGGTAAACGTTGCCGCCCGGCTGGTTGCGCGTCGTATAAATGCGCACGCCGAAGTCGGTGAGCTCGACATCGATCGTCGGCGCGAGGTCGCGCCCGACGAGGTTGTAATGCGAGTCCTCGGTGTTGCGCACGCCGGTGTAGCGCCCCTGCGGCGCTTCGTAGAAGCGGTGCAGGAACGACAGGTGCACCGGATCGATGTTGCCTTCGTTCGCCTGAAGATAGTTGCACTCGTGATAAATTTTATTCACGTAGCGCCGCTCGGCAGGCGCGATGAGAAAATCGTAACTGGGCAAAAGCGGCGGCTTGCCGGGGCCCATGTAAGCGAAGACGATGCCGCCGGACTCCTCGCAAGGGTAGGATAGATGGCGGATGCTGTCGCGGTGCTCGCCGCAGTTGGGCTCGCCGGGCTGCTCGAGGCAGCGTCCTTTAATATCGTAAAGCCAGCCGTGATAGAGGCAGCGCAGCCCGCCGTTCTCGACGCGGCCGTAGCTCAAGTCGGTGCCGCGGTGCGAGCAGTGGATCCCCAACAGGCCGGGGCGCCCCTCATCGTCGCGGAAGAGCGCCAGCTCTTCACCGAGAATTTTTATCGGCAGCGGCGCGCCGCCCGGCGGCAGTTCTTCGGCGAGCGCGACCGGCTGCCAGTAGCGGCGGAGCAGCTCGCCCGCCGGCATGCCTTTGCCGGTGCGCGTCAATAGATCGTTTTCTTCTTGGGTGATCATGACAACGACCCTCTCGGGTTACTTCAAAATCTTCGACGCGAGCGCGATCGCTGGATTGCGCAGCTTCTGCACCGACGATTCGAGGTGCGTCTCCAGCCGATAATAATCGTCCACGGTCATGACATCCTTGCAGCCTTCGACGCCGTACTCCGTCAGCCACTTGGTGTCGACGTCGAAGCGCCGGCTGCCTTGAATCATCGCCTTGCCATAAAGTTCCTGTCCCTCCTTGCCCAGGAACCAGGTGATGAAAATCTTCGTCGCATTCGGGTGCGGCGGATTTTTTACCGCTGTCAGCACGCCGCTGCCGTTGTTCGCCTGACCGCCTTCCTTAAGCTCGCCGATCGGGCTCACCGGCAGCCCGGCTTTGATAAAGCCCTCGTAGGTGTAATGGCTGAGGCCGATCGTAAAGGCAAGCTTACCCTTCGCGAGTCCCTCGGCGAGCTGCCGTTGATTTTGCGTCACGAGCAGATCGTGCTGCGCGAGCTTTTTCAAATAGTCTTCGCCTTTGATCTTCCACAAAAACGTCCAGGTGTTCTGGCCCGAGCCGGGGTTGCGCGGATCGAGGAATCCGATCCGCCCTTTCCACTTGGCGTTGAGCAGATCGTCGTACGAGCGCAGCTCGTTTTTCCCTACGAGCGACGTGTTGTACCAGAAAGTCTCGCTCGTGTAGCATTGGAAGGCATAGGCGTATTTCTTCGTGCTGACGTTGTCCTCCCAGATATGGCCGCCCCACCAGTTTTTCAAATCGCGCACCTCCGGCAGGATCATATAAGGAAGCATCTCGTCGGCCGCGCCGGCGGCGATCACGGAGAGCGGCGTCGCGCCGCCGGATATGAAGAGGTCGAAATAGCGCACGCCGGCCGTGTGCTCGCTGACAATCCGGTTGGCGTTCTCCGGACCGCGGCTCGGCGAGAGCTCCAGCGGAATTTTAAATTTCGCCGGGAAGGTCGACTCCAGCGCCTTGCGCAATTCGACGCTGGCGGGGATGCCGGCGACGAGCGTGCCTTCTTTCCGCGCCGCCGCGAGCGTCTTTTCCCATTCGGATTGGGCGAAGGCTACTTGGGGAAAGAGCGGCAACAGGAGCGCGATCAACGCAAGTTTAGTCAAGTTCGACAACAAGT
>DASWZY010000224.1:0-6038 GCA_036407055.1 Binatia bacterium | reverse complement strand
AGCTTCAACGGCTGGAAAAAGCGCATCCCGAATTCGCTTCGCCCGACTCGCCGACGCAGCGCGTCGGCGCCGCGCCGCTGGAGAAGTTCGCGACCGTCCGTCATACAATTCCGATGCTCTCGCTCAACAATGCGCACGACCGCGACGAGATGACGGAGTTCGACGACCGCATCCGCCGGTTCCTGAAAACCAGCGAACCGATCGAATACATGATCGAGCCCAAGATCGACGGCCTTGCGGTCGAATGCGTTTACGAGCGCGGCCGGCTCGTCGTCGGGTCGACGCGCGGCGACGGCGTGAACGGCGAAGACATCACACAGAATTTGAAAACGATCCGCGCCGTGCCGCTCACGCTTCGGAACTCGAAACACGCGCTGCCGGAGCGGCTCGAAATTCGCGGCGAGGTTTTTCTGACGCGCGCCGCGTTTCAAAAGATCAACCGCGGCCGCGAAGAGGCCGGCGAGCCCGTTTTCGCCAATCCGCGCAACGCCGCCGCCGGATCGCTCAAGCAGCTCGACCCGACCATTACGGCGCGGCGGCCGCTCGACATCTTCTGCCACGGCGCGGGCGAGGTCATCGGCGCGAGTTTTACGACCGACGCCGCCTTCCTCGAGACCCTGAGCGAATGGGGCCTCAAGCCGGTGCCGATACTGGGCGTCTGCCACGGGGTCGACGAGATTTTCGCGCTCCACGCGCGCACCGAGGAAGGCCGCGAAAAGCTTCCGTACGAGATCGACGGCATCGTCGTCAAGGTCAACGACCTCGCGCTTCAGCGGCGTCTCGGCGAGATCGCCCGCTCGCCGCGCTGGGCGATCGCGTACAAATTCAAGCCGCGCCAGGCGACGACGAAAATTATCGACATCCAGATTCAGGTCGGACGCACCGGCACGCTCACGCCCGTCGCGAGCCTCGAGCCCGTCGGCATCGGCGGCGTCACGGTCAAAAGCGCCTCGCTGCACAACATGGACGAGATCGAGCGCAAGGACATTCGCATCGGCGACATGGCGGTCGTCGAGCGCGCCGGCGATGTGATTCCGTATGTCGTCGAAGTATTGAAGGACAAGCGCACCGGCGCGGAGCGCAAATTCGTCATGCCCGAGCGCTGTCCCGTGTGCGGGTCTTCGGTGTATCGCGAGGAGGGCGAAGCCGCCTACCGCTGCGTCGGCCTCTCCTGCCCCGCGCAGCTGAAAGAGAGCCTTAAATTTTTCGGCTCGCGCGGCGCGATGGACATCGAGGGCCTCGGACATAAGCTCATCGACCAGCTCGTCGAGCGCGGCATGGTGAAGGACATCGCCGATCTCTATGCTCTCACGACGGAGGAGCTCGCCGGTCTTGACCGCATGGCGGAAAAATCCGCCGAGAATCTCAAACGCGAGCTGGAGCGGAGCAAGGACGCGATGCTGCCGAGCTTCTTGACCGCGCTCGGCATCCGGCACGTCGGCGAGGCGACGGCGAAGCTCTTGGCCGAGCATTTCGGCGATCTCCAATCGATCATGGCAGCGACCGAGGAGCAGCTGATGGAGGTGCGCGAGATCGGCCCGGAGGTGGCGAAAAGCATCGCGCGCTTCTTCGCCCAGGAGCAGAACCGGCGCGTGATCGAGAAGCTGCTGGCCGCGGACCTAAGTCTGAAAACGCCCGCTAAAAAGGAAGGCAAGCTCAGCGGCCGGAGCTTTGTGCTGACCGGCGGTCTCGAAACTATGTCGCGGCACGAGGCGCAGAAAAGGATCGAGGCGCTTGGCGGGCGATTGGCTTCCAGCGTGAGCCGTAATACGGATTACGTGATCGCGGGAGCGGATCCCGGATCGAAGCTCGCCAAGGCGAAGAAGCTGGACGTGAAGGTGCTTGACGAGAGGGAATTTCTCGCGCTGATCGGCGCTTGAGCCGATCTACCAGCGGTTCTGGCGCTGTCCGCCACCGCCGCCCGGCGAGCGCTGCTCCTGCGGGCGCGCCTCGCTGACGACGATGTTCCGGCCCTCGAAGTCGGTGCCGTTGAGCGCCGAGATCGCGCGTTGCGCCTCGTCGTCCGACCCCATTTCGACGAAGCCGAAGCCCTTTGAGCGGCCGCTGAACTTGTCGGTGATGATCCGGGCGCTCACCACATTGCCATGCTTGGCGAAGTGCTCCTGCAGCTTCGCCTCGACGACCGTATATGGGAGATTCCCGACGTACAATTTCGCGCCCATCTTGCCTGGCCCTCCTTCGCGACGGGCATGCGCCGAACTTCGCCGGCTTCTCGGGCCCGTCAAAAACGGCGCAAGTTTAGTCGCGATTCGGGTTCTTGTCAAACCCGGATTGGCGGGAGGCAATGAGGCGGTTGCGCCTATATCCGCAGTGGGTTAGGAGATCGTTGGAATGGCCGGCGGCGACAACGCGCGCGTGCACCTGCGCATCCATGGACAAGTACAGGGCGTGTTCTTTCGCGCCTCGACGGAGGCGGAGGCGCGCCGCCTCGGCCTGACCGGATGGGTGAGAAACCGCCCCGACGGGTCGGTCGAAGTGATCGCCGAAGGGCCTAAGGCTAAGCTCGAAGATCTCGTCGCGTGGTGCCGCCGCGGGCCGCCGCGCGCGCAGGTCGATCGGGTTGAAGTCGAATGGGGCGAGGCCGCGGGCGAATTTTCCGGCTTCCGCACGTCGCGGTAACGCCGCGGCTCACTTCTGCCGCTCCAAGACCATGCGATAGATATCTTTTTTCGGATGGCCGAACTTTTCGCCAAGAATTTCGGCGATCTCTTTGACGCGCAGGCCTTTGTCGAGCAAATTCGCGATCTCGCTGTCGATCTCGGCATCGACAGGCGACGCTTCGCCGGCGAACCCGGCGACGCCGAGCGTGATCTCGCCGCGCGGCTCTTTGCGTCCGACCGCCGCGAGCGCTTCGCTTAGGCTCCCGCGGACAAATTCTTCGAACGCTTTCGTCACCTCGCGGCCGAAAACCGCTTCGCGGTCGCCGAAAATCTCCAGCATATCGCCCAGAGTCGCGCTCAGACGATGCGGCGCTTCATAGAAAACAAGCGTTCGCGGTTCTTTGGCCAGCGTTTGCAGCTTCTCGCGGCGCTCGCGCCGCTTCGCCGGCAGAAATCCTTCGAAGACGAAACGATCCGTGGGCAGGCCGCTGGCGCTCAAGACCGCGAGCAGCGCCGAGGCGCCGGGAACGGGAACGACGGGAAGACCGGCGCGAATCGCCTCGCGCACCAAGCGAAAGCCCGGGTCCGACAGGGTCGGCGTGCCGGCGTCGGAAACGAGCGCGATGGTTTTTCCGTTTTGGAGCTGTTTTACCAGCTCCGCGGCTTTCTCGCGCTCGATCTCGTCGTAGTAGCTCGTAAGCGGCGTGGTGATATCGTAGTGCGCGAGCAGCTTCTTCGTCCGCCGCGTATCCTCGGCGGCAATGAGGTCCACCTCTTTGAGGATACGTAGCGCGCGTAGGGAGATATCTTCTAAATTCCCAATCGGCGTAGCGACGATATAGAGATTGCCTGCCATTCTCTCCGCCCTCTTCTCCCCGGCCGGCGTTGGCGCCTCGACGGGCTGATGCACCGGACGAGAAATCGCACGCGTAGTAGAAGTTATCGTAGAGCGAGCGTAAGCCGACTGTATTGCATCAGCGCGGAGCGGCGCCGCAAGCCGGCCCCTCTTTACTTCCCCCAGTCGCGCGCATAGCGGAAGTCGCGGTCGATCGTGCGCTGCGAGACTTTGGCGATGACGGGCAGGCGGCGCTTGAAATGCGAGTTCATGACACGGTCGTTCACCTGATCGACGAAGCGCTCGTCGAAGCCCGCGTCGATGAGCTCCGCGCGCGAATAGCGCTCGTCGACCATGAGGTATAGCAGCCGATCGACGTCGCGGTAGCTGAAACCCAGCTCGCTTTCGTCGGTTTGCCCCTGCCAGAGATCGGCCGACGGCTCCTTTTTAACGATGACCTCCGGCACACCCACCGCTTCGGCGAGCGCCCAGACCTGCGTTTTATAGAGATCGCCAAGCGGATTGATCGCCGACGCCATGTCTCCGTAAAGCGTCCCGTAGCCCAAGAGCAGCTCGGTCTTGTTGCTGGTCCCGAGCACCAGCGCCTGCCAGCGCGCCGAGTGATCGTACAGGATCGTCATCCGCTCGCGCGCCATCTTGTTGCCCCGGCGGCGCGCGTCGGCGTCGGGAAAACGTGTGAAATAGGCGTCGATCTGCGGCGAGATGTCGATCGTCAACGACTCGATCGGCGCCTTTTTCACGACGAGCTCGGCGTGCGCGCGGCTTTCCGGACTCGAAGTTTTATACGGCATCATGATGCCGAGGACGTTCTTTGGCCCCAGCGCCTCGGCCGCGAGCATGGCGCTGAGGCTCGAGTCGACGCCCCCCGACAGTCCGAGGACGACACGCTTGACGCCGATCTTCTCGACTTCGTTGCGGATGAATGTGGTGAGAATCTTTCTGAGCAGCGCGACATTGACGGGGATCTCGACGCCCATCAACGCCTCTTTTTCGGGTTCTTGCCGCGTCCCCCGAGACCCTTGCTGCCCCTGATTACGCGCAGGCCCTTGACCACGCGCGCGGGCTTCACGTTCGACGGCCGCTCGCGGATGCGCAGCAGCTCGTTCACGGTGAGATCGATGTCTTCGTCGCGCAGCAGCGGCGCGGCCGCGCGCTTTCGGCGGACGGCGTCGAGCGCGACGTTGCCCGCGATAAAATCTTCCTCGTAATATTTCGCCTTCGCGATCCGACGGCCGAACGGATCGACAATCTCCGAGCCGCCCCAGAATCCGACGCCGTCCTCGAAGCCGACGCGGTTGCCATAGACCATGAAGATACCGAACGTCTCCGCGTAGGCGCGGTTGATCATCTCCCAGTAACGCGCATTGTCATCCTGCGGCTCTCCGTCGCTTATGCCGCGAAGGGGGCTCGTAGACGGGCACAACACCGTAAGAGCGCCGTCGAGCGCCGCGAGATATATTGTCGAAGGGTGCCACAAGTCTTCGCAGATGAGCATCGCGAGCCGCCCGAAGCGCGTGTCGAACGCGCGCACGCGATCGCCACGCGCGAAATAGCGCTGCTCGTCGAACATGCCGTAGGTCGGGAGATAGACTTTGCGGTGGACGTGGTGCGCTTCGCCGCGGTCGAAGTAAACCGCCGCGTTGTAAAAGCGGTAATCCGGCCCTTCTTCGACGAGGCCGGCCACGAACGCCATATCGCGGCTCAGCTTTTTCAGCCGGTCGACCTCCGGCGCCGACAGCCTGAGCGCGACGTTCGGCACCATGTCGCGAAGAAAATATCCGGTAAGGCTCAGCTCCGGAAAGAGCAAAAGATCGGCCCCGCGCTTCGCCGCGAGGCGAATTTGCTCCTCGTAGATCGCGAGATTGGCGGCGAGATCTCCAAGACGGGGATTTATTTGCGCGATAGCGACTCGAAACGCCACATCAGCCTCTCGGAAAGGCTAACACAGGGGGTAAACGCTTGCAATTTAGCGATGAAAGACAGAGACTTCGAGACAGAGACAGCGATATAAATTTTCAATCTCTTCGCTCCGCTATCTCTGTCCCTGTCTCTGTCTCTTTTATGGAAAAAGTTCTCATCTTCGGCCAGGATCTCTGACCTTACACGCGCAAAGCCCGTGAGGCTTACGCACAACGAAACATCCCCTTCGAGTACATCAATGTCCTGAACGATGCCGACGGACTCAAGCGCATGCTCGCGCTCAACGATAATCAGCGCGATATTCCAGTCATCCTCGAAGCCGGCAAGGTGACCGTCGGCTTCGGCGGCACCTGATCGGTTTAATCGCCCACGGCGTGGGCGAATGACAGTCCCGAGTTTCGGGTTGCGAGTTTCGAGTCGGGATGCCGAGAGACAAACTCGCCGCTGAAATTTAATCCGAAGCTTCTTTACCCGAAACCAGAAACCCGAAACTAAGCTTTTTTCAGGGTTAGATGTGCGATCTGCGGCGGGCAGTTGATGCGAATGGGAAGTCCGGTAATACCGATGCCGCGGCCGACGAAGAGCATCGAGCTTTTCGTGTCGGCTTTTCCGATGCGCCGGCGCGGCAGGTGATACATACC
>DASWZY010000223.1:0-5338 GCA_036407055.1 Binatia bacterium | reverse complement strand
GGCCTTGAGCGCGTCGAGAGAAGGTTCCGCCGCAGAAACGGCTGGCACGCAAGCTGCGAACGCGAAGAATAATGCCACCGCGATCGAAATCGGGAGGGCACGGCACGCCGTGCCCCTACACAACATGGTCATCTGTTTTTATTTGTCATTCGAGGCGCAGCCGAAGAATCCCTCCGGAGGGATGTTTTACTTCGCTCAGGATGACAAACCTTCTTGTTTTAGTCTGTAGGGGCACGGCGTGCCGTGCCCTAGGTCGCGTTACCTCCACTCCGTCCGGTCCGGATGATAGACCGCAGTCGTGAGCCAGCGGCCGTTCAGGTGAAAGATGCCGACGAGGCGCACCGCGCGGCGGAGCGTCGCGTGCGGCGGCGAGCGGTCGGCCCATTGGGCGAACTCGCGGATTTTTTCCGGGCTCTCCTTGCTCTCGATCTTCACTTCGAATGTGATCTCCTCGATGCCTTTGTGCTGGTACCCCTGCTCGTAGAGGTATTCACCGCGCCGGTCGAACCAGCCGCGCACGTGCTCCTCCAGCGAATCGATTTCCAAGTCGAGCACGCCGGCCGCGCGCCCCCACTGCGTGAAATGGCTGAAGCCGAAGCCGGCGAGAAACGTATGCGCCGGGCTCACGCCCTTGCCGAAGCCGGTGCTGTGCGCGTTCTCGTCGCAGATCAATTCCTGGTCGCGGATCTTGGTTTTTCCCGAGCAGTTCTCGAGCCAGGTGATCGTGACGTTCGGCGTCGAGCGGTAATCCTTGGGGTCGGTCTTCTTCGGCAACTCCTCGGTCAATTGGTCGAGGTACTTCATCTTCTCTTTGTAAATCTTGATCGCCACGCTGTGCCTCCTTCGATAGGGCGGGTTTGAAACCCGCCCCTACGTTATATCGTCGCCCGCCAGTCTTCGATATCGCCCAGGCCGTTCTCGCGGATCCAGTGAAGCGCCTCGATGTGCGTTCCCGTCACGCCGTTCCCGTCCTGGCGCGCGAGAAACAGCGCCGGCGGCGCCATGATATCCGGCCGCATGAAAAGCGCCGCGGGATTTTTTTTCAGCTCCTCGATCTTCTCGCGGTCGGTCAAGATCGAGATCGCGCCGGGCGACAGCGAGTTGACCGCGATATTATCCGCTTTGAGCTCCGCTGCGAGCGACTGCGTCATGCCTTCCAGCCCGAACTTCGAGGCACAATAGGGGAGCCGTCCGGCCATGCCGCGCTTGCCGCCGCCGGCGGAGATGTTGATGATGCTGGCCGCGCCGGCTTTTTTGAGCAGCGGCAGGAAAAACTTCGTGCAGAGAAACGGGCCGCGAAGATTCACGGCGATCGTCCGGTCCCAGTCTTCGATCGACAAATCCTCGAGCCGAATGAGATAGCTGTCGCGCCTGCCGAGGTGGTTCATGCGGAGCGCCGCGTTGTTGACCAGTACGTCGAGGCGGCCGAAGCGCTTGGCCGCCGCCGCGAGGGCGGCAACGTCCTCCTCGCGCGAGACGTCGGCCGGAAACGCGAGACTTTCGCGCCCGAGCGCTTCGACCTCGCGCGCCGTGGCTTCGATTTCCGCCCGCGTCCGCGAGGCGGCGACGATGTTCGCGCCCTCATGCGCGAAGGCGAGCGCCAGCGCCTTGCCGATGCCGCGCCCGGCGCCGGTGACGAGCGCAACTTTTCCTTCGAGCCGCATCGATTTGTTTTACCGAGGTCCGCAGCGGGGATCAATGGCGGCCGGCCGTTCCGCTGAAGCCCCGATCGAGTCGATCCCGCGCTTCCCGCGCCGACCGTCAGATTTGCCCGCGCCAATCTTCTTGCCAAAGTGTATTGACAATTGCATGCATTTTCACATAAACGAGAATTCTGCCGCCCGATCGACTGCAACGTGTGCGCATCGCGCGTTGATAAGCATCCGGGATAGGAGGTCTTTGCAAGATGGATTCGATTCGCACGCCGATGCCGCAGGTCCGCGCCGACCGATCCTCCGAAAAATTCCTTGGGTCGATTTTTCGGCGCGGCGGCGGCGTTCGCGCGCATGCGCTGCTCGCCGCTGCAATCCTTTTCATCGTCGCGGCCGCGGCGCGCGCCGCCGACGACCCTGACCGCATCGCGAAAGCCAAGGCCGAAGGCCAGGTCGTTTTTTACACTACCATGGGGGTCGACACGTCGCGGCCCATGACGCTCGCGTTCGAGAAAAAATACCCGTTCCTCAAAGTCGAGGTCTTGCGGCTCAACTCCGAGCGCGTCTTCAACCGCGTCGTCGTCGAGCATCAGGCCGGAAAGGTCCATGCCGACGTCGTCAACATGTCGGTCATGCCGCTGCTCAAGAGCAAGCGGCTGCTCGCGACCTATCGCTCGCCGGAAGCCGCGGCGTTTCCCGCCAAATTCAGGGACCCCGACGACACCTGGACCGGTCTCGTCGGCAACTATCTCGTGATCGGCTACAACACGCGGCTGGTTCCCGAAGCGAACCGGCCGAAGGACTGGTTCGACCTGACGCTGCCGTGGTGGAAGGGAAAGCTCGCGATGGACGTCGAGGACTTCGACTGGTTCGGCGCGATGCTCGAATACCTCGGACCGGAAAAGGGGCGGCGCTTGATGCAGGGGCTCGCCGCGCAGCAGCTCGACTGGAGAAAAGGCCATTCGCTGCTCGCGCAGCTCGTCTCCGCGGGAGAATTTTACGGCTCGTTCCTCTATGCCCACCGGACCCAGCTTACGCGCGACCGGGGCGCGCCGATCGACTGGGTCAAGACCTCGAAGCCGATCGTCGTGTCGCAGAACGCGGTCGCGGTTCTGGACAAAGCGCCGCGGCCCAACGCCGCGCGCCTGCTCGTCGATTTCTTGATGTCGGAGCCGGGGCAGAAGCTGCTCTACGAAGGCGGGCAGATTCCGCTGCGCTCGCGCGCGGTCCCGGCTTCGTCGCCGCTCGCGGCGGAGCATCTCGACCTCTATCCCGTCTCGGAGCGGGTCATGGAACGCTACGAGGAACTTAAAAAGGATTTTAACGCGACGTTCGGCGTCAAACAGTAGACGCCGCGCGAATCAACAACAGGAGAGGAGCAAGGAACGAACAGCATGGAGACAATCAGATTTCCTTATCGGTCGGCGCGCCACCTGGCGCTTTTGAATGTCGTCGCGGAGAGCGGCGGATGGAAGAAGCAGGGCCTCAAGGTCGATTATAACTTCTACGTCGCTCCGGAAGAGGCGCACAAGCTTCTGAGGAGCGGCAAGGTGCAGTTCATCGGCGGCAACCACATCACGCCGTATATCAAGCGCTCGTCGGGCGACGACTGGATCTACGTCGGCCAGACGGCGAACTACATCGCCCTGGCGCTCGTCGTCCGCAAGGACAGCAAGATCAGAAAGCTCGAAGACCTCCGCGGCAAGAAGCTGGGCGCGCGCGGCACCGGCGGCCCGCATACATGGCTGAACGCCTGGATCACGCTCAACAAGAGCGGCCTCGAAAACTCGGTCGAGATCGTGCGCGTCTTCAAGCGCGGCCGCATGTGGAACGGCGTGCAGGCGGGCGAGTACGACGCGGCGCTCATCGGCCGCCCCGACGACTTGAAGGCGCGGCGCGACGGCATGCGCACGATCATGCTGCCATTGCTGCCGATGGTCGTCTTCACCACGGTGTCCTCGACCGGCACGTTCGTGCGCGAGAACGAGCCGATCGTGAAAAAGTTTTTGAAAGGTCTCGCGTCGGGGATCCGCTACTTTAAAGCCAACCGGCGGCGCTCGATGGATATCTTGAACGCCACGCTGCCCAAAGAGCGGGGCGGCGGTGACAAAGAGATGATCGCATACTATTATAAGGACTTGACCGAAACGATCTCATCGACGCTCTTCCCGACGATGGACGCGATCTACAACGTGTACGCCGAGGCGTGCCGCTACAACGCCGTGGCGAAGCGTGTGAATCCGCTCGAGCTCTGGGACCTGCACTTCCTGCGACAGCTCCGCGACGCGCGCGAGATATAATGATATCGCTAAAAGGAAGGGCGGCAATGCGCAAGTATATCGCCATCTGGGGCCTGACAGCGATCGCGGCGCTCTGTATTGCGGCCGGCGCGAACGCGGCGGAGAAAACCGCCGGCGACCTGCTGCAGCAGTACGGCAAGCTGGCGCCCGCGGAGCGTAAGCGCGTGCTCGAAGCGGGCGCGCGCAAAGAGGGCACGGTCTCGTTTTATGGAACGATGGCCGTTCCCGACGCGAAAATCTTGATCGACAAATTCCAGCTTCAGTATCCATATCTGAAAGTCCAGCACGTGAGGCTCGGCGCATCTCCGATGGTGAGCCGCGTCCTGGCGGAGCACCGCGGCGGCCGGCGCGACGTCGACATCGTCGGCGTCACCGGCCCGGGCGCGCAGGTGCTGATCGACAGCGGACTGATCGATCCTTATTTCACCTCCGAGCGCGCGGCGATCCGGCCGGGGTACATCTCGCCTAAGGGGCTGTGGACGGCGGTCGAGATCTACCTCATCTCCACCGCGTACAACACGCGCTTCGTCACCGCGGCCGACGCGCCGCGCACCTATCGCGATCTGCTCGATAAGAAATGGGCGAATGTGATGTCGCTCGACCAGACCGATCAGGACTGGTTCGCCGTGCTGTCGAGCGAATGGGGCGAAGCCGCGGCGACCGAATATCTAACCAATCTCATGAAGCTCAACCCCAAGCTGCAAAGAGGGCGCGAGCTGCGCGCGCAGATGGTCGCCATGGGCGAATATTTCATCGGCCCGACGTTTTACGATTACCGCGTGCGCAACCTGAAGGCGCAGGGCGCGCCGATCCAATCGATCGGGCTGACGCCGATCATGGCGTTTCCCAACGTCCTGCTGCTCGCGCGCCACGCGCCCAACCCGCACGGCGCGGCGCTTTTCATCGACTGGCTGCTCTCCGAGCAGGGACAAAAAGCGATTGAGGTCGATCTCGGGCGCGACCCCACGCGCAAGGGGCTCGGCGGCGGGCTCGACAAGACGGTCGCCGGGCGGCCGGTGAAAGTCATCGCGCCCGAGGACCTGGGCCCGAAAGTCGAATACTACACCAAGCTGTATCGAAAAATCACCGGGCAGTGATTAAACCGGAGGCGAGATGGAGCTCAAGCAATACGCGTTCACGCCGTTCAACAAAGACACCGCGTTCGAGACCTGGATCAAATCGGAAGGTATCCCGATCGTAAGAGAATTCGTCGTCCGGGACGTCCGCAGCGTCGAGGTTGGTCCGTGGCCGCGCACCGGCGGCAAGGGCGCGTGGCTGATGCTCAACACCGCGGCGGACCAGACCGCGACGACGCCCTACGTGTGCGAGATTCCTCCAGGCCGCAGCCTCGAGCCGGAAAAGCACATGTACGAGGAGATGATCTTC